>CAIWSB010000080.1 GCA_903915225.1 uncultured Candidatus Woesearchaeota archaeon | reverse complement strand
CAAAGGTTTATTCCAGATTCCTATATGTTCCAGAACTTAATTTTTCCCAAAGTAGGAAAGTATTTAGGCAATAAACAACCATTTACTTTAAGACAAGATATGTATGGTGGACCAATTAGAGACCCACCAAGAGGACTAGATGTTATGGCTCTTTTGGGTTCGAATAGGGCGAGCGAGGTATTAACAGAATTAGAAGATAGTAACTATAAGAATTATACATCTCAATTTAATATTTTAAAACAAGAATTCGATGGATTTTCGGTTGCTGAATGGAATAAGAATCTATATTGGGCTTGGCTTTATTCACTAAAACCACTATTACAAGATTTTGGGGATGGATATCCAACATTTATGCAAACAAGAGCATGGCAGGATAAAGAATTAACAACGGCTTTGGCGTCTTGGGCTGAATTGAGACATGATACTATCCTTTATGCAAAACAAAGTTATGGCATGGAGACTGGAGCTATGCCCTCACAGCCCAAACCTGTTGTAGGTTATGTTGAACCTGTTCCAGAATTTTATAACCGGCTTTTATCATTAACAAGAATGACGACTAAGGGGCTAGAAGAAAGGAATGTTTTAGATGAAACCTCTAAAGCGAGACTGAATATTCTTGAAAACATCTTAGAAAAACTTGTGGAGATTTCAAAACAAGAATTAGAGAATAAAGAACTGGGCGAAGAAGATTATGAATTTATTAGAAACTTTGGAGGCAGCTTAAAGGGAGTTATAGCAGAGGTTGATGAAAAAGCACAAAAAACTACTATTGTTGCTGATGTGCACACTACTGGAGACCAAATCGTTCTAGAAGAAGGCGTAGGGCATGTTAATTTAGTTGTTGTTGCTTACAAAGTCCCAGATGGGAGAATTCTTATTGGAGTAGGACCAATAATGACTTACTATGAGTTTAAGCAACCCATGAATGATAGATTAACTGATGAGAAATGGAGAGAGCTCTTATCACAAAATCCACCTAATTCCCCTGAGTGGACAACCTCTTTTACCTCTTAATTTTCTATTTCTCTTTGTCTCAGGCTAAGGTGTATGCTTAATTTGGAAATAGTTGAGCTTAAGCATTTTGGTGTTGATTATTACCTCATAGGAATCCAGCGTTTCAGAAAATTCCTCCCTAAATTCTGACAGAAAATTATTTAGCTCGTCTATTGAACCCAGCGCGACATTGACCTCAAAATCAAATCCACCAATCCTTTTTGTGCAGAAGAGCACCTGCTTTTTCATGGTGCACCAGCTGAGTAAACGCTCCTCATCGGCCTTGTCCGCTTTTCTCATGTTCAGCAGGAGAACATAATGGTAATACCCCATTTTGCCCAAGTCCAGCATTGCCCTAAATGAACTCACAAACTCTCTAGTAAGATTACGCAGCCGATATTTTACAATATCCACAGATAACCCCGTCTCTTTAGCAAGCTCAGTTAGGGGGATGTTAGCCCTTTGTGAGAGCACACCCAAGATTTTGATATCCTTCTCCCCTAGCTCCTTACGGACTTCCTCACTCGAATACTTGTCAAATTTGAGGCTTGGTTCTGGTTTGTCCAGTAGCAGTTTGTCGAGCTTAAATATCTTAGAATACACAATGATTGTCACAATATAATCCTTGACAAAATCCCTAAATTTGGTCTTAAGCTCGGTCAGGAAAGTGTCAAGTTCACGCACAGTCCTGGATGCAAATGCAAATGCAAAGTCAAATGCCCCCTCAGTTTTCAAGAAGTGAATTACATTGTTGCACTGTATAACGTGCCGTATGAATTCCGGTTCTTGCACCTTGCTCCCCGAGGTCTTAAAATATATCTTGTACGTCCTGAAACCCAGAAAACCAAGATTGATAGAACATATATAGTTAGTAATTATCTTCTCAGCCTCAAGCCTCCTGATGCGGTATGCAACAACATTTCTCCCAACTCGTAGTTTCTTTGCCAGCTGAGTCAATGGCAGCCTGCAGTTCTCATCCAGCGCGCATACAAGCTTTTTGTCAATCTTATCCATTTTTATTAATAATATGTAATTTATTTTAAGTTTTTCCTTTTTATTAAAAAATAATTAAGCAAGAGTATAAGATTCAGGTACCACTCTAGAGTGTTATGAAACGCGCAATTTTCCCATTATCCGCAGACCCGATACACAATGGACACCTCTACGACATCGAGACTGTGGCAAACCTCGGGGTTTTTGATGAGATATATGTTGCCATAAGTCTTGAAGGCCTCAAGCAGTACATGTTTGACCTTGGAATGAGGGTTGAATTGGCCAAAAGGGCAATTGCTCCACTCCACCTTGAGAATGTTAAAGTAGAAGGATTTTCAGGCTCACTGCGCAACTACGCCCTAGAGAGGGATTCAAGATTCATAATCCGAGGAGCAAGAAATCATGATGACTTTGAGTATGAGAAAGCTCTTGCAGATTACAATCTCCAGTTCGGGCTCAAGACATTCATAATCCCATCCACCCCAGAAATGGACAATGTAAGTTCCAGATATATCAAAGGGATGGTGGCTGTGAATGATTTTGTGGACAAGCTAGTGCATCCCTCAGCAAAGCAGGCTCTAGAGGAGAAAATATGGGGTAGGACACTTATTGGTGTAACGGGTAATATGGGCTGCGGGAAAACAACATTTTGCAAAAAGATGGTGGATTACTTACTGGCTCATGGGGTGGAAGCTGCCCATATCGACCTGGACCGTGTTATCCATTCAATGTTTGATAAGTCAGACCTGCTGTATGAAAACCTGCGGGAGAAACTCACGCAGGCTTTCGGGCCGGATTGCTTCCAGGGGGATGACTTCAACAGGAAAAAAATGGCTGGAATCACATTCGGGGAGGGGAGGGAACTGCTCAATAGCATTGTTAACCAGCCTGCCATGGTTGCCCTGGAAAGGGAAGTTAGCCGCCATCGTGGCATTGTCCTTCTTGATGCAGCTTATATCGTTGAGTACAAAATGCTCCCAATGGTGAATTATAACATGATACTGTTAAAGTGCGAACAAGAGGAGAGAAAGCGCAGGGTGCTTGGCAGGGATAACTTCCACTTGGAGGAAATAGAGGCCAGATTTTCATACCAGCTCCCGCAAGAGAAGATCAGTGAAGAGATAAAGGCAGCACAAGTCAATGTGGCTTATGGTACCCTTATTGAGGTTGACAACTCAAACAGCCTATCTGAGCAAGAACTAACTAAAATTGCAGAAAAAATCCAGGGATTGTGATGCTCAAATAATGGCAATGTGGGCTGCAAGATATATGGCTAAAAAAATTATTTTCCATCTCTATTAGCATTCATCTCGCCATCCAAACCCACGAGCCTATTTGCCATCTTTTCTGTGAAGAAATTCCAATAGGTGTCATCGAAGCTGAAGAAGGGGTTATTTTTCTCTTGATTTTTGCAGTATAGCCACCAGATCGAGTCTGTAAGCCCAACCAATGGTAGCTGAAGTGGTCCGAGAATGTAGGATTGGCCGACATGCCCATATTCATGCAGTAATAATTTTTCCTTATATTGCGGAAATCTTTGTCCGATAAAAATGAAGCGGCCCATACTGGAAGAATTGGGCCTATTTGGGGTTGATGAGATTATTAATTCATTATAATGAAAGGATTCAGTCAATTCCCCCGAATATTTTAAGATAGTATAGTAAAGCCACCCGTATAATGTCTGGGGGAGACACCAGGTATATTGGATAATGGCTCTAATAAATGATGAAGCTTGGGATAATTTTGGGATGGCACTTTCTGTAACCTCTTCAAGATATGATTTCTCTTCTAAATCAAAAGAGATTGCTGGTTCAGCAAATGCAGATTCAGTAAAAGAATAATCAAAACTGGCAAAAGGATTGTCAACATTGGATTCTAAAGCGCTCTCAACAACAGGCAGTGGCTGAATCTTCTTGGGAGCAGGTATGTTCTGAAATGAACTTAAGCTGATTACTGCTGCTATTGCAATACCTCCACTCTTCTTAAGACTAGATTTAATCATTTGAAAATTATTATGTTTGTATTAAAATATATTTACTTATCAAGATAATTGCTACAAAACCTTTTAACGTTCTTGTCAGCCTCAAGTATTTCCACAAGTGAGGGGTTCTGTATCGACTTGAAGCGATCCATTGCCGCCTTTACCATCTCTTGGATTTTAAGGAAACCAATCTTCCCTTCAAGGAATTGATTAACCGCAACCTCATTTGCCGCATTCAGGACAGGTGGCATTGTGCCCCCTGCCTTACCTGCAGCATATGCTAAATCAAGGCACTTGAAAGTTTCTTTGTCAGGTTCATAGAAACTCAGTTTTTGGGCTGCCAGGGCAAGTTTAGAGTATGTGTAGGGGAACCGCCCAGGGCTTGAGAGCGCATACAAAATCGGAATCCTCATATCTGGAATAGATAGCTGGGCCTTGATGCTGCCATCCACAAACTCAACCATCGAATGGACTATGCTCTCTGGATGGGTAATCACATCAATTTTATCATACGGCACTCCAAACAAGTGATGTGCTTCAATAACCTCAAGGCCCTTATTCATCAGTGTTGCAGAATCAATTGTAATCTTCTTGCCCATGTTCCATCTCGGATGGTTCAATGCCTCTTCAACTGTTACTTTGCTCAGCTGCTCTAAAGAAAAACCAAAAAAAGGGCCCCCAGAGCAGGTGAGGATCAGCCTCTTGACATCCTTGGCTCTCTCCCCAATTAAAACCTGGTAGATTGCGCTGTGCTCAGAATCAATGGGGATTATTGCAGCTCCGTTCTCCCTGGCACGGCTCATCACCAAGTCACCTGCCATAACAAGCACTTCCTTGTTGGCTAATGCAATCCTCTTACCAGCGTCAATTGCCTTCAGGGTTGGAATTAAGCCAATCCCACCAGCAAGGGCATTGACAACTAGGTCTGCCTCTGGAAGAGTGGCAATTTTATTAAGACCCTCTAGACCGTAGTAAACCGAGGTTTTGCATTGAAATTCCTTTGAATATTCCCCCACAGAAACAGCTCTCGGTTTAAACCTGCCCATCTGTTCTTCAAATAGCTTTAGATTTTTACCAGCAGCAAGCCCAACAACACAGAAATCATCTGGGAATTGCTCGATAACCTCCAACGTTTGCCTCCCGATTGAGCCAGTTGAGCCCAGAATTGAGATTCTCTTCATAATGGGAAGAATAAACCTCTAGAATAAAAATATTCACCAAGATATGGCTGCACTTAATAGAGACAATTCTAAGAGAATAAACAAAAGTAAAAGAGGTTAGCTACGTACACGAAGAGAGCGATTTATCTTCCTTATTAATCGCCGCCACCATAACTTCCACCACTGTCGTAGCTGCCACCGCTATCATAACTTCCGCCGCTATCATAGCTGCCACCGCTGTCATAACTCCCGCCGCTGTCATAGCTTCCAGAATCGCCCCAGTCACTGCTGCTATCGTAGCTGCTGCTGTCGTAATTGCTACTGCCGCCCCAGTTACTGCTATCATTCCAGTCACTGCTGTCGCTGCTACTATCATAACTGCTGCTGTCGCCCCAATTACTACTGGTGTCATAGCTGCTAGAATCACCCCAATCCTCGTTGCTAGTATAGTCTTGCTCTTGATATGTGGTATCAGAGTTTTGCCAGTCAGTTGGGTCTTGGGAGTATTCGGGCGCTGGATCCAAATAATCGCCGACAGATCCACTCGGTTGATAATCATTCACGCTCCCATCATTGAGTACCTGGTCCAATGATTCCGGGGCAGTTGTGGATTGGTAGAGGTCTTCTCCTCGTTCGTAAGCACTCCAATCTCTAGCATAACCTTCATTAGCCAACCAATCCTGGATTGAGTAATCAGTTGGGTCTCCAGCCACATAATTCTCCCAATCTTGTGTTAGGCCCCTTTCATCAAGATAGGTATAAAATCCAGTGTCATTATATCCCCTTGTGCTATACCAGGTGGTATATGGGGTATAGTTATTCCAACCAGCGTTGGACCAGACAAGATACCATATCAGCCAATCATTATTATTCCTGTTGTAGTAATAATCTCTTTCATTAAAACCGGCACCATTAGCCATCTGCGTTGCTGTGATATCGCCGCTCATTACATCTTCAATCCGGTCCAGCATGGTTGTTACTCCTGCCAGAACCCTGTTATCTATTTTAGTTCCAGTGTTCATCTCAGTTACCATATATGTATCTGGGCTGGAGTTGACGTAATTAATATCAGCCAAAACCTCTCCTGTTGTTGGATTCTTAATCTCAAAGGAGTTCCATATGGCCCTGTCCCAAGTCTCTGCGGAGGCCTTATCCATAACCCCAATAACCTGGCCGCTGGCATCTTTGATTTGGGTTTTGAAACCGCCAAATCCTTGATCTGTGTCAACCACTCGGTTGTCAACCATTGCCAGAACATTACCCTTTTCATCCTGGATCTTCTCACCATAACCCATGGTCGCGGGTATTGTTAAGACTAACCCGAGAGTGTGGTTATTCTCATCCTTGATGGGCATTCCCATTACGTAATTAATGACTTTGCCAGTCAAATTGCCTCTATTGCGCCCATTCTCTCCTGTTAAAATTGAATAAGAAGGATTGGTTGAGCTTTTCTCCTTAACTGTGAAAGAGCTTGCTTCCATAAATTTTGGGGCTGCGAGATAAGCGTCAATCGAATCGCATCCTGTTAGCCCGTATGCTAATCCGACTACTGCTGTAGCAAGCATCAATTTAGTTGCCAAACCTTTGAAAGTTCCGATATGAGATTTGTTTTGTGCCATTTTCAACGGGTGAGAATTAACAATCATTTAAAAACCTTACGGATTTTTACAACTTAATAGTAGTTATATTATTTTAGAAATTTATTAGAGGGGAATCTTGAAAAAGAATAAGCATTTTCCACCAATAATGATCAAGCCAATCCCTCAAGAGCATCCAATGGGGTGCGCAGTGGCCTGTGTTGCTTCGCTTCTGGGGATAAAATACCAAGAAGCTTGGCGGCTGTTTGGAAAGCCAGAACTAAGTTTGCGCGGAATATACTGCCCGCAGATTTGCAGGGCTTTAAGCAATGCAGGCAGAGATTATTCCTACTCAAGGCTCACTGGCACTGAACAAATAAAGCATGGGGCAATTGTTTTTATTGAAAAAAATGGAAAATACCCCTGCGGGCACTATCTTCTAAAAACCAAACGGGGCTGGATGAACCCCTGGATAAACTTCCCGATTATCACGCCAGCAAAAGCAGGTTTCTCCAAGAGGCTCCCTGGCAAGCCCAAATGGATTCTTAGCGAGAAATAAAATTACTGGTAGCCGTACTTTTTGACAAGCCATGTCTTCACAACCTGGACAAGGGCTAGGTAAGCCACCATCATGCCGAAGAGTATTATGAAGAAAAGCACAGGTGGCGCAACAAACCCAAAGAATTGTGCCAGGGGCGTGAATGGAATTGCAAATGCAAATCCAAGCACTAAAAACATTGTCAAAGCCAGGAGTTTACTTGGCCTGCTCTGTATGAAGGGTATCTTATTTGTTCTTATTATGAATATCACAAGGGTCTGAGAGCATAAAGATTCAAGGAACCAACCTGTTTGAAACAGCGCAATGGCTGCTGGCGTGAGTGTGGAGCCCCCGAAGATGAACCACATAACCCCATAGGTAATAAAGTCAAATATTGAGCTCAATGGGCCGATGAATATCATGTATTTCCTGATGAAATCAATATTCCATGGCCGCGGGAGTGTGAGATATTCCTCATCCACATTATCCCCGGGAATAGTCACCTGGGATAGATCATAAAGGAAATTATTGAGTAGGATTTGCAAAGGCAGCATTGGCAGGAATGGTAGGAATACGGTCGCGCCTGTCATTGCAGCCATATTCCCGAAATTCGAACTGGAGCCCATCTTGATGTACTTGGAGATGTTGCCGAAAGTCTTTCTTCCTTCCTCAACACCCTCGTGGAGCACCAGAAGGCTCTTTTCCAAGAGGATAATATCAGCCGACTCTTTGGCTATGTCAACCCCGTTATTGACAGATATGCCCACATCTGCTATCTTTAGCGATGGGGCATCATTGATCCCGTCTCCCATATAACCAACCGTATGCTTGTTTGCCTGGAGCGCACGAATGACCCTTTCCTTTTGCATGGGGGTGAGCCTGGCAAAGATTGTGGTGGATTCCACAATCACTCGGAGCTCTTCCTCACCCATATTTTCCAAATCATCACCCAGCTTTACGCCCTTGACAGCCAGTCCAACATCAGTGCAAATCCTCTTGGTCACAAGCTCGTTGTCCCCGGTTAGAATCTTGATCTCTATCTTATGGTCCTTGAGCATAGCAATAACCTCTTTGGCTGAGGGTTTGGGCGGATCCAAGAATCCTATGTATCCCTTGAGTATCATCCCGGATTCATCATCACGTGAGTAGCTCTTTTTCTTAGAAATATCCTTATATGCCACAGCCAGGACGCGGAACCCATCCGAGCTTAGCTCATGGTATCCTTTTATTACCTTATCCAATATCTCCGGGGTAAGCCGGCTTATCTTGCCCCTCATATCAAAGTGGTTGCACTTCTTGAAAATCTCTTCGGGAGCCCCTTTGCAGATGAGCATATGGCTGTTGGCATTTTTCACTATGACTGACATTGATCTCCTTATGAAATCGAAGGGGATTTCGTCAACCTTCTTGTACTGCTTAACCCCCATTTTCTCGTGATTCAAAATAGCATTATCAAGCACATTCTTCAGGCCAGTTTGATATGAGGCCACAATGTAAGCGTACCTCAGCACATCCTCATCCTCTACCCCTTGGATGTCGCAATGTTTCTCCAACACTATCTTATCAACTGTGAGTGTTCCAGTCTTATCAGTGCAGAGGATATCCATAGCCCCAAAATTCTGAATGGAATTTAGCCTCTTGACAATGGCCCTCTTCTTTGCCATGGCAACTGCCCCCTTGGAGAGGTTTAGGGTCACCATCATGGGCAGCATTTCAGGTGTTAGCCCAACTGCAACCGCAAGAGAAAACAGCAGGGCATCCTTGAAAGAGCCATGCTTGAATACCCATATCACAAGGAATATGGCCACCACAAGCACCATAATAAATCGAATCATGAGCATGGTGAACTGCCTGATTCCGCGGTCAAAACTGGTCTCCACATTTGCGCCGGATATCTTCTTGGAGATTTCCCCGAACTGTGTGGAGGTGCCTGTTCTAACAACAAGCCCAAAGGCAGTTCCACTCACCACGCTGGAGCCCATAAACGCAAGGTTAGTAAACTCTGTAGTTGATTGGCTCTTTGCTGAAATTGCGGCGCAGGTTTTTTCCACAGGAAAAGACTCTCCGGTAAGTGACGCCTGGTTCACAAAAAGATCCTTGCTTGAAAAAATTCTCAGGTCTGCAGGAATCATATCGCCAGCAAACAAGTCAACAACATCCCCCGGCACAAGCTCGCTCTTGTCCAATTCAATAGGTTTCCCATTGCGAATCACTGTGACCTTTGTCTGGACCAAGGCATTGAGCTTCTCCACCTCTTTACCAGACTTAAACTCCTGGATAAAGTCGAGAACAACACTTATGAGAATCATGCAGGAGACAAAAATTGCGCTGATTTTTTCTCCGAAGAAAATGGAGAATACTACTATCACCATCAGTATGATAATCAGCGGGTTCAAGAACTTTGAAATAATCTGCTTTAGGATTGAGGCCCTTTCCCTTTTGGCAGGCTCGTTCAGCCCGTATTCCTTAAGCCTCTCTTGGGCCTCATGTTCAGTTAGCCCCTTGGGTGAGGATTTAAATCCCTTGAAAAGCTCCTTAGTTGACGTCTTGGCGTATTTCAAATACTCCGAAGGGTCTTTTCCATTAACATGGTTCGCCCATCCATTATTCTTCCTAAATAAATTCAAATTTGGGATAAACCGTTTAAAAAGAGGTTTCTTATAAAGATTTCTAGCTTACCACTTGGATTCTCCGGAGAGATTTACACAAATTTACTTTCAATTAAGCAGCCTTTCCTCCAGGGCATCCAGTATGGCAAATGCATTCTCCCCCTTTGTGGTTGACTCTGCAATTACGCCATTGCTATCCAATATATATGATAAATGCTTACCATTAAGCATATCCTCTCCGCGATTGGCCACAGCCATATTGTAACCACGCGCAATCCTATCCCTTCCTATTTCCAGCAGCTCTTCCTTGGATTTTCCCACTTCATATTTGAAAGTAACCATATACAGCCCCGGATATTTGCCCCTCACTTCTGCAATTACCTTAGGGGTTTGCTTCAGGGCTATGGATTTTATAGCTCCACCAGAAGGTATCTTGCCCTCTGCCACCTGTTCTGGGATGTAGTCTGCCACAGCTGCAGAGAATATCCCCACGTCATATTCCCTCTTCTGAAGCTGGTCTAAAACAGCTGAGCGGTATTGCTCAAAATCCTTTACATGTATCGTATTAATGTATTTAGGTGGCACAGCAGCGCCTGGCCCCATTATCAGCTGAACATCTGCTCCCCTCATGTAAGCCTCATCTGCTATCATCACACCCAGGGTGCCTTTGAACCTATTTGTAATGTAACGTATGTCATCAATTTTGCCAGGCGTGGGGCCAGCAGTTATCATAATCTTTTTGCCTTTCAAGGGGGATTTGCTGACAGCGCGAATTGTCTCCACAACTATTCTGTGGGAATCTGCCAGATTCGCTTTACCCAGTTTGTATATGGGTGAAATTACTTTTACTCCCTTTGCCACAAGCTTTTCCAGTCCTTCTTTTTCAATGGAATTCTCCATGCTTCCATGCATCGCAGGCGCCAGCAGCACCTCTGTTTCCGCTTTCTCCATCCTCCCTAACGCAGATGCAAATGCAGTTGTGACTGCATTGTCAGCCACACCATTTGCCAGCTTTCCGATTGTGTCGTAAGTTGCAGGGGCAAACACATATGCTGACAATCCCTCCCGAAGGTGCTCAGAATCAGAGGTGAGCTTTGTGACAACAGGATTCCTTGATGACCACTCAAGGGCCTTTTCTGTAACAAATTCCAATGCATCTGGTGTTGAATATACATATACATTTGCACCATACTGCCTAAAATGCCTTATTAGTGAGGGTGCCTTGTAGCTGGCAATACAGCCCGTGATCAACAGGGCAATGTCCTTTGATTCCAATTGCTTCCCGAGCGGCTCAACATCCATGTCATGATTCATGTTCCCACCTCAAATTAAGAGGGGCAAACCAGAGATTTATATTAAACCTATAAATATTTAAAGATGTTTAAAGAAATCAAGTATTTATATTGTGAATCTGAATAGTCTCGCAGGCCTATGGGCGACCCCTTTTTCAATTTCATTTGCTTCCTCAATTGCCCCGGAGGCCAGCATCTTCTTCCTGAAATTGCGATTGTCAAAGAGCTCTTTCTTAATTATCTCGTGGATTTTCTGAAGCCGATTCAGGGGGAATCTTGCAGGTAAAAACTGCTTTACAAGTTCAGAATTAAGATTCTCTTGGAGATATTGGTATGCTTTTAGGGTAATCTCCCTATGGTCAAAAGCTATCTTTGGTAGGGAGTCTATGTCAAACCACTGTTTCTCCGTATTAATTATTTCTTCGCGCACAAGGGCAATAAAACCTATTGAAACTGTCCTGCCCCTAGGGTCTCTGCTAGGGGAAGTGAATGTGTAGAATTGCCTGAAAAACACTTTCTCGCCAAGCACATCCTTTAATTTCCTTGCCAGCAATTCCTCTGCTGTTTGGTTCTCACGCAGGAGCCCACCCATAAGCTCAAAGCAGCCCTCAAATGGATGCTTCTCCCTGAGCTGCAATGCCACCTTTAGTTTGCCATTGGCAATTGTAAAGATAACAGGGTCCACTGCAACCCGGGCTTTTTCATACACATATTCTTTCATAATTATGTGTATCCGGGCTGCGCATTTAAATTTTGCGTAAATTTTACATAAAGGAGCCCATCAGCCCCTATGTCTTAATGAGAGCTCATTAAGAATTTCTTCATGGGTTAAGTTGTGCTTCGCCATGTAAAGGCTGATGAAATACTGCAAATCTGCTATCTCCCATACTCTCTCTGCCCGGGAACGTGCCAGTGTAATCTCTCTGGCTTCCTCAACTATTTTCCTGGCGAGCGCCCCTTTTTCATTGGCAATCTTAAATGAATAAGAGTCTTTGCTGCCTGACATTAGGCGATTTTTAAGAAATTCAAGAAGGTATTGCTGACTAAACTTACTTGCTCCAAAGCAACTGAAATTGCCAGTGTGGCAAGCATTCCCTCTCTGTTCAACTGTGTATATCAGTGCATCTGAATCACAGTCCTTGGCCACTGCTAATACGCGCTGGCGATTTCCGGATGTTTCCCCTTTTACCCAAATGCGTTTCCTAGAGCGGCTGAAATATACACCTTTTCTGGTTGTCAGGGTTTTCACAATGGATTCCCGGTTGCTATATCCCAGCATAAGCACCCTACCGCTGGTTGACTGGGCTATTGTTGGTACCAATCCCTTGGAGAAATCAATGGTGCAAACAAAGGCCTCTGTCAAATTAATTTTTCCACTGTAAAAAGCTGCCCCAACAACAATATCAAAACCATGCAAATCAAGCTCATCTATCTCCCCATATGAGGAAATCCCACCAGCGACGATAATCCTCTTTTTCGTTAATCCCTCAAGTCCTTTGAAAAATTTCATGTCTGTGCCTGCACATTTCCCCTCATAGTCTACATTTGTTACAAGAAAGCCAGAACAGAAACCCTCAAGCTCTCTAATCTTATCCGCTAAGGTTGCCCTGCAAATCACGGTTCTCCCGCGGGACACAACACGTCCATGTTTAAGGTCAAGAGATACAATCACCCTGTGCTTGGGAAGTTGCTCCAGGAATTCGGGTTTTGCACTTGAACCAATTATCACATGCTCTGCGCCAGCCCTTAGGAACTCCATTGCAACCTTCTTTGACCTAATACCTCCGCCAACACTACATCTGAGTTTTTTGCACAGATTCATAACGAGCGTTTTGTTTTCCCCAAAAGAGAGGGCAGCATCCAAATCAATAAGGTTTATCTCTGGAAAGCAGGAGAATTGTCGAATTAGTGAACCCTTGCTAAGGTTCCTAAGCCCTACAACCTTCCCCTTCCTAATATCAATGCTAGGTATTATCATACAGGCACCATAGAGTCTCTAATTTTTTCCTCGCTCAGGAATTCTGGATAATCCAGATGCATCTTGTCCATACCCAATCTAAGTTTCCTACAAAATGAAGCAAGGGCTTTTTGCTTAGACTTGCTCAGCTCCTTGAATGCCACCAGGTGTGTGGTTGAGTTCATGATCATGCCAAGCACTGCAAGACCATTCTCCTTAAGGCTCCTGCCGGTTTGTACATGATCTACAATCATATCAGCAAAATCCGGCACAAATCCCTCGGTTGCGCCATATGTCTTAATCAGCTTAACCTTGATTCCCCTCTTCCTAAAATAGCTCCGGGCAATATTTGTGTATTCAGTTGCAACTAAGGGTATCTTTCGCTTTTTTTTGTAGGGTTTACCTGCAACAACCAGATGTACGGGCATTGTCTTCAAATCTAGCACAAGCTTAACACGTGCGCGCTCATCCCTAACCATATCAAGCCCAACAATCCCTGCATCCACCATGCCCCGGGCAACCATTTTTGGGATGTTCCTTGGCTTGACAAGAAAAAAATCAATCCCTTTGAAAGCAGAATTATACTGCCTATCTGGAAAAGAGAGGTGAATCCCAGATTTATGGAGAAGCTCTTCAGTGCTCTCCTGCAAGTGCCCAATAGGCAATGCAATTTTTAGGATTCTAGTCACCCTCTTCTGGATTCAATAAAGTCAAGTCCGCATAGAGCTTTTTCCAAGTATTGATTATTGTCTCCCTGTCCTTTCCCTGGCGCCACAGGTCCTTATCATAGCTATCCCCTTTATTGCGTATCCTCATCCCATCAGGGGTGATCTCCGAGTGGACTATGGAGCCGTTTGAATCCATGAAATAACAGATATCAACAAGCTCATAACCTGCTTTGCTTAACATCTGATCTATCATCGATGATACCAAATGGGCCAGGCTTTTTGCTGGTCCTGTCTTTATGTATAAGCCCGCAAAATCCTCGGGGATGCATTCATCCTTATCTGGGAGGGGATTCCTCCAATCGAAGCGCACAATTTCAGAAGGAAATCTCTCCTCATACTCAAGTGGTGCATCTGAATTCATCCGCTTCTTTGCATCAACACCCTTCAAGGCATGTTTCATTGTCCCCACAAGATACCTCTTCCAAACCACCTCAACAGGCGGAAGGTAATCCTCAAATTTTACAATTGCATAATCTTTCCCGCCAAGCTTCACACTGCCCAAATAGCTTGATATCAGCGGTAACTGTGTGTTACAAACAATGGACTGGGGCTCTGCGCGGGATATTGCGTTTTCCATAGCAGTATTGTTCAACCTGCTGCCAAAGAAATCCCAAAACCCCATGCGCAGGGTATCTGTGCCCTCAACAATCCCATAGCGATTGGCCGTGAATGAGTACATTGTGGGCTTAAGCTCCACAAGCGCGAGTTTGCCATGGCGGTAGATTTTCTTGCTCTCACCCTCAATAGTTGGTTCATTTAGGTTAATTTCAGAATCGTGCACATAATTCTCAACCCCCATTCTAAGCCTATCAAACGGGGTTTCCTTGGGCTCGGGCAAAAAACGTGCTGGTATCCCCAATTCTTTCAGCATCCCCCCGATAAGTGCTGCTTCCCTGGCGTAATTTTTCTCTCTCACAGGAACGAGCAGTAAGGGCCGAATTTAAGAGTAACCCATATTTTTTGTGTCAAAATCGAAATATTATTAAGTAAAGTAAGAATAGCATAAAATATGGAAACAAACCTGGATCTACTCGACAAGAAAATCCTCAACTCACTCAACTATGACTGCCGAGCCACATACTCCCAGATTGCGAGAGAGGTGCGCTCATCCAAAGAGGTGATAAACTACCGTATCCAGCGCTTGATTAAGCAGGGCATCATCAAGGGGTTTGTCACAATCTTCGGCTTCGGCTACTGGTCCTACAAGCTCCTGGTTGATTTCTCAAAGATTGACATCAAAAAAGAGACTGAGATTCTTGAATATCTCCGAAGCCACCCAAATATCAATTGGGTAACTCCATGCTCAGGAGGATATGACCTTGTGTTCTCAATAATGGCCAAGGGCCCGGACCACTTTGACAAGCTCCTCCGGGGGATTATGGGGGATATAGGCAACTTCATCAGGGATTACAAGGTTGCCACAAGCATCAGCTCTCAGACATTTGGGCATACATACATCCTTGGAAAGGTGAACGAGCCGGATATTGTGGGAAGAAAATTCTCAGCCTTTGAGTTTGACAACAAGGACAAAGAGATTGCCAAGCTGCTGCACACAAACGCACGTATTGCCCTCACAGAGATATCACAAAAGACAAATATCCCAATTGATACTGTGACTTACCGCATAAAGAAGATGGAGCGCTCGGGCATTATCCGGCGCTACAGGGTTATCCTGGACCCTCAGAAACTGGGCTACCACCGCTATGAGATTTTCCTTCGTTGCATCAACCTCTCAGATAGCATTATTGCCAAGTTCAAGGAGTATGCCCGCCAGAACCCCAATATTGAGTATTTCAGCAGGTGCGTTGGGGCATGGGATATTGAATTCACAGTTTATTTCAAGACAAGCGATGAGCTGCGCGGGTTTATTCTTGAAGTCAAGGAGCGCTTTGGTGAGCACATCCAGAAGTTCGAAACGATAACATTATTTGAAACCCACAACTTCGTCTACCTACCAGAGGAACTAAGGTAATTACCTTGTCTCAGAAAAACCAGACTCTCTGCGCCTGTAGAAGGCAACATTCAATCTAGCTTCTGCCTCATAATCATAATTGGAATCATAAATATATTTTCTATCTTTGGTTATCCTTGCATCAGTTTTCAAAACAACCATTATCTCTGCACCAAGCGCTGTCCCAGCCTTAAGTGCAAGCTCTTCAGCAGTTTTGGCTGCTGCGGTTTTTACATCCCGTTCTGCATCTTCTTGTTTTTTATTTGAGATCCGGCGTGATATAATCCCAGAATCAAAACTTGCTTCTCTAATAAGGCCATATAGCTTTTCATCTGGTCTTTCTGTATAAACCGCTGGCCTCATGTTTGCCAGGGCTTCTGTTGTCTTTTCCCTCACCAATGCCTCAAGGTCAAGCCCGCGCACAAGCTCAGATGTCCTTTCATCAATTGTCCCTTTGGCTGTCCTCAATGCATTCTCTTTGTAAGCCTCTAATTGGGCCTGTATCCTGGTAAAGATATCTGCCATTAGTTTCTCAATGGCAACAGATGTCTCTTTTACACCATACTGCTGGCATAGCTTGGCAACCAGCTCGTTTGAGCCACCTCCTTGTATATATGCCGTTATCTCTGATCGTGCAATGTTCATCGCTTGTTCAGTTGAAACCCCAAATAATGCCATTTTAGCTCACCTATCTTGTCTCCACAAATTGTGAAGCTCCGTATTGCTCCCTCCTTTTGTAAAATGCCACATTCACTCTTGCTGATGCTGACTTTTCAATATCAAAACCCACCCTAGAAGAGCTATCTTCCTTTTCAATTTTTGATTCCTTGCCCAAAACAACCATTATCTGTGCACCCAATAGCGACCCTGCCTTAAGCGCAATATCAATTGCGTCCTCTTCTGCATATTCCTTTGTTTGCTTTCTGGCTGCTTCAGGTTCCCATTGCCTATAATATCTAACTGTTTCAGTACTAAAGCTAGCTTCCTTAATCAACTCGTAAGTCTCAACATTTGGCCTATCAATATAAACTGCCGGCCTCATCTTGCTCAGCACATCCTTTGCCATCTCATTTACTATTGCTGCAAGGTCAACGCCAGCAACAATCTCTCTCATTCTCTCATCAATTGTCCCGCGGGCTGTTGCGACAGATTCCTCTTTGTGCGCTTCAATTTCCCCGTTTAAGCGTGAGGTGGCCTCTGCTGTAAATGCCTCAAGGGCCTTTTTGGAATCATCTGTGCCATATTTTTTGCAGAGCTGTTCCATAATAAAATCAGCCCCTTTGCCCTGGAAATACTCAGATATTCTCTCATCCGCAATCCTCTTTGCTTCCTCAGCTGAAATTCCTAGCAATGCCATTTAATTCACCTAATCGTTAGTAATCAATTCAGTTATCTTATCGTCAACCGAACTAGATTCAATATTTTTCATTCCCTTCTGCCTGTAAAAAGCAACCTCTACAAACCCTTCTGCTATCACAAACCCAGTGTAAGGCCATGTGCTCACTTGAGAGCCAGTCACATTCCCTTCCATTCTTGTAATATTCATTAGCTGTGCACCCAATATCTGGCCCTCTTTGAGAGCAGCATCTTTGGCTTGCAGCTTGGCATAACCCAATACCTCATTTTGAATCTGACTATGTTCCCCACCAGTATTAAGCATGCTCGCAGTATATTCCTTCCTTACCTTTTCAGAAGTGTATCTCCCCACCGTTATCAGCTCATACTCTTTTTCATCAGGTTTTCCTTCAAAAGTAACCAAGGGTTGGATGTTTGAGAGTTGCGCAACTGCTCTGGTGGCAAGGACCCTTGAAACTGCATCCTGAACCATTGCTTCCAGATCGAGCTTATCTAAAACAGACTCTGCACCCTCAACTAAGGCTCTCTTTATTCCTTCTGTAAGGGCCTTGCCTGATTCCCCTTCCAGGTATGCTGCGATTTCCCCTCTTACTATTGCTTTAACATCTTCTGGTGTTAGTTCAGCCATTGTAATTTCCCCCAAACAAATTGTTGCCCCACGAGAGAGGAGATATAACGCATTTATAAACCTTTTGGGAATTAACTACTCTAAAGTTATTATTTTCTGGGTGATTTCTCGGGGGAAATAGCGTGTCAAGAATGTTGTTAATTAGTAAAGAAAAACTTAAATAATTCTATTGGCGGATTTATGTCTAGAATAAAGAAGGTGGGGGGATTTTAATGGCAATTGTGTCTATTGGAAAGATTTCTAGTGTAAAGGTTAATGCAATCTCTGAAGAGCGCGGGCTTGAGGGGAAGATGGCTTTCGACAAGCGTATCCTTGATATGTACAAGGCAAAGGGCTATGACGGTGCCCCAAAAACCAAGGAAGAATCTGTAGCTAGAGGTGTGAAGGGTTTCAATGGACTCTCAAGCTCAGTTGTTGAGTTGGAACGCAATAATCTCAAATATGGATGGGAGAACTTAACAGTTCACCTTGCCCCAGCAAGATACCTTTACAGTCAGGCAATGAGAGATTACGTCAAGGAAAATAAACTAGGTATTGAGGAAATGCAAAGAATCAGCCCAAAGATGGCAAATGTCTCTCTCTTGGTTCCAATAGGCTACGGCAATTCATACTACCTATTGGCGCAGGTTAAAGGCGAAGCTTTAGGGCAGGGACAAATCTTAGCTGCACTGGCTGCAGGCGGGGTTGATGCAAAGCACCTTTCTGGTGAAAAGAATCCTCTTATTGCTGCACTCAAGGCAGAATGCTCTGAGGAGGTTGGGCTCGATCTCACCACGGTGAATAGTGAATCCTTTGCCTTTTTTGTGGATGAATATGAACTGGGTAATGTTAACTTTGCAGCTGTTGCAATGAGGGTTGAGCTGCAGCAGATTCTCGATGCATATGATAAGTCCGCCAGGGCAAAGCTGGCAAACAAGGAGAAGTTAGAGGTCGCAGGGCTTGCACTCCTTCCAATCCAAGGCCAGCTGGGCGAGGTGAAGTGCTTCTTTCCGTCGCCAACTGGATTGCAGGAGAAGATGGAGAAGCGAGAGGTGCGGCCTTACACCTTGGCAGTTAGGGAGCATTTAGCCAACGGGGAAAACTTGAATATTCTGCTGAATAAGGCAGACCTGTTGCCTTGGTGAATAGGCCAAATCACAAAAGGCAAAAAATATAAACCCCTTTTTTCAAAACTGTAGCTTCATGGGCAAAACTTATAGTCTTGGAGAATTCTTTAAGCACCTAAACAAGAGAGATGTTGAGACTTGGTTTGATAAGGTAACATTTACACGCATCCTGTTGATATGGGTATTTATCATTGTATTCTTTGGGGGACTCTACTTTTATACTTCCAATAATTTTTCCTATTTATGGTACGCCCGCCTTGGTCGCCAGGTTAATTCTCTTCAGGATTCAATATATTTCAGTTTTGTCACAGCAACAACAACAGGTTTTGGTGATATCACGCCCGTGGGATACTTCAAGATGATAGCAATATTTGAGGTAATAATGGGGCTTTTGCTACTCGCCGTGGTAACTTCAAAGCTTGTCTCAATCAAGCAGAATACCATCCTTAATGAGGTTTATGACCTCTCTTTCACTGAGAAGGTTAATCGCCTCCGCTCATCTTTTCTCTTGTTCAGGCAAAACCTTGGGAGAGTGATGGTGAGAATAGATGAGGGGAACATCCGCAACAGGGAGGTTAATGACATCTATATCCACATCTCCTCTCTGGAGGACTCCCTCAGCGAGGTAATTTCACTTTATGGCCGTTCTGACACCAACCACTTCAGGAAAAATGTTGACCCGGTCAACACAGAGCTGATCCTAAGCAGCGCCATCCACTCATTTGAAAAACTCAATGAGCTGCTCACAATGATGAATCAACACCACCTGGAATGGAGGAGGGAAATAACTGTAAAACTCATTCTGCATACCATGTCCCTCAACGACCAGCTATTGGGAAAGCTCGTGGAATCCGGGGCCTTGATTGAGAGCACAGCACGGGATTTCAAGGCCAGGTGTAATGAAATCATGAACGCACTAAAGGCAAACATCCAGACAAGCACCCAACCTGCTATTTCTGCTGAAAAGAAAACTACTGTGTAGTAAATAATTACGTAAAACTTATAAGTTTGGATTAATGCACTCTTCTCATGCTAGAGTATGCCATTGATGGTGTGGATGGCTCAGCCAAAACCCCGATAATAACGGGGGTCAAAGAGAGGCTTGAGGCCAGAAGGATTAAGGTTGATGTGCATTCCCCTTTCCTGGAGGCAAACCAGCTCATTCCAGAAAAAGAGATTTACGGTTATTGGGAATCCCGCGCACCCGAGGCTGTAAAAATACTTCATGAGATTATAGAAAAGGCCCGCCGCAATTCCGAGGCCGATGTTCTACTATTTGACCGCCACTGGATGACCATTATGGGTGAGCTCAAGTACAGGAGCCACCAGCCCTACCTTTGGCGTGATTTTATACCCACCTTCTACATCGATGCACCAGTCAGCAAAACAATTGACTGCTCGAGATACTCGCCCGAGGTTCCTTGGACAAGCTCTGCTGCAAAAATTGAAGAATACAGGACGCGTTATCGCGAGCTATCTGATGAGTACAGGCATTTTATCAGGGCAAAGTATTTGGTGACAAGCAGGGATATGCCCCTTGAATCCATAATCCATGCTATGAGCTGCACGATTTCCGACGACCTGCACTCAGCTCGAGAAAGAAGACCCTGGATTCTGGTTCGACGTTAATACCTAAACTTAACCCGACGCTTCTCTTTGCTGAAAACCACTTTTTCTATATTGTATGTGCCGTAGCGCGGTGCCTCTGTGAAACCCTCCCATGCAGCCTCAGCTAGGATCCCGCGCTCCAGCCAGTCAAAGAGCCATTCGCTGGTATATACTGGATTCTCCTGCTGGAGCCCTGAACCCATGCGCATCAGCCATTTTTGGTTCATTACCTCATGCGCACCTAGGGGCGGAGACATAATTATAGGCAGCCCAAGGCCGGTGTAGAAGACCAGCTCACTGGGCTTGGTCCAAAGAATATCGGTTGTATGTAAAATCTCGTTGAAAGCCTTGAAATGGTGCTTTTTATCCAATGTGAAGAGTATAAAGAGATGATGCCCCAACTCCTTTTGCAGGTTTAGCTTGCGCACCAATTCCTCAAAGTAGAGTTCAACATCAAGCCTAGTGCCTGCAATCAAGTTAACCTTGATTTTATGCCCGAGGATTTTATCCCTGAGGCTTTTCATTATTAGATAACCTATTTCTTTCTGTGCACCTGCTCCACCAACTGCATAGGTTATTGTCAATGGATGGTTTGAATGCGGGCGCAGATGCCCGCCAAGATGCTTTTTCAAAGTGTCGTGGTAACGATTCAGGAAAACCCTATTTGGATCAAGGTTTGGGAGCCTGTTACCAACATCGCGCTTGAGTATCTCCAGGTTGCTGCCCAGGTTCTCCTTTGGCAGCGGGAAACCTGTAAAGAATATGCGTTCCTCAGGCACACCATATGCCATTAGTCGCTTGGTGCTCTCCCTTGAAGGGGTCAGATAATATAGCTTATTTTTATCTGGGTCTACTGGCACCCAAGCCCGGTTAATGTCTGTATCTGTCACAACACAGTACACTTCCTTAACATGGGCGTAAGCTGCTGCCAGGGCGGGGGCATAGAATGTGGCCACATATGGCATCCTAAGCTTCTTTGTGTAGTCAACAATCCCCTGCATGAATCCTTTTTTGATGAGTTTATGCAGAGATAGCGCCCCAAGGTTGGGCTTTGACAGGTCCCTAAATGGATAATATGGTGAGATTGACTGGAAGCTATCATATGCCTTCCAGAGCAAGCCACCTATCACTGGCAGCGTCCTCATCCGTGAGACGTTCTCATATAACGTCTTGAGCCGTTGCCATGTCGCCTGCTCTGCCCGGCTGATGTTCTTGTCGCTATTAGCGGTGATTATGCGGCCGTATGCAATATCCTTGAGAGGGTAGGCTGCCCGCTGGTGGCCATACCCCATATCCACAGAAACCAACCAGACTTTCTTCTTCTTAGTGGCCATCTGCCATAAAAAAAAGCTTTATATTTAAAAAAACATCGCTGATGGTTAACTAGTTATAGAAAAAAAGTTTAATGAGACCCTTAAAGGGTCCCCTTGGGTGCAGGCACCGCCTTATAGAAGGCGACAGTTAGGTTAGCCTCAACTTCAGCATAAGTCGTATCATACCGCGCGAGTTCGGTTGTGGCGGAGAATTGATTGTCAGATATAAACAATGCATCTGCCCCCATTGCTGCCCCGGCCTTCCGGGCATTGGCAGTAGCAACCGCTATTGCTCTCGGTTGGGTGGCTTTGATTACAGGTTCGGGCTTATAACATCTGACTCTGGATCCCAATGCGCTGCCGGATACTGTTTTCTCACCAATTAGCTCATAATCATTTGGGCTTGGTGCTTTGCGTAAAACAACTGGCTCTAAAGCGGAGAGAACTGCTTGCATTTTAGCTTCAATAATTGCCCCTACATCTAGCTGATCCACAGCTGTATTTACTACACCCTCAATGCCCGAGAGTTTCTCTTGTGGGACAGTTTCTGCTACTGCTCCTATAAAATATATCTTTAATTCTGTCTTTAATGCCGCTCTAAATTGTTCTTCTGACATAGCCATTCAAAATCACCTTTCTAAATGTGGGATGGAAAAGAAGCAATCGCTTAAAAATCTTATGGTTTTTTAACTACCTAATAGTGATAATATATCGGTTAAGGAGAGGGGAGAGCCAAAATGGGAATTAAGGCGCAAAATTATTATATCTCCATGCCATTTATCCAAGTATGGAAGAGCTAGAAGTTGGGAAAATAACCCATTTCTTCACCAAGATAGGTGTAGCCATAGTGCAGGTGACTGCTCCCTTTAAGGTGGGTGACAAGGTCCACATAAAGGGCGCAACAACCGATATAACCGAGGTTGTTGAGTCAATGCAGGTCCATCACGCGCCTGTCAAGGAAGTAAATAAGGGCGACGACATCGGTCTCAAGGTGAAGGGTCAAGTGAGGCCGGGTGACACTATCTTTAAGGTTTTATAGGCCTTTCTGGGTTTTTTCCCTTGGATTTTATCACTCCACTATGTATCACAAGTTTTATAAAAGCTATATGATTTTAGATTCATATGCCTAATAAATACTACCTTTTCTTCAACCTGCTGGCAACCCCTGTGAGGATGGAGATAATCTCCCTGCTAAAGGAACGGGGCACGATGAGTGTGGGGGAGATATGCTTAGCAATACATGAGGAGCAGAGCAAAATTTCACACAACCTTGGGAAGCTGCTTATGTGCAAGGTAGTGAATGTGAGGCAAGAGAAGAACTTTAGGTACTATTCGTTAAATGAGGAGACAATGATACCAATGCTAAAGCTTATTGACCAGCATGCAAGCTCATGCTGCGGTGTCTGTAAACGTCTCACTGACAGGAAATGCAACGCAAACTGATAGGAGAAGTTGAATCGAAGGTCAAGGAGACCATAAAGAAGTTCAAGCTGTTCTCAAATGAGGACATGATAGCTGTTGCTGCATCTGGGGGCAAGGACTCAACCACTCTGCTACACATACTCAAAAAGCAAGGGTACAAAGTTACTGCTATGACTGTTGATGTGGGTATAGGCAATTACACAAGAGAAAACCTGAAGAATCTCCAAAAATTCTGCTTAGAAGAGGATATTCCGTTAATAGAGGTTTCCTTCCGGGACGAGTTTGGCTACAGCCTCTGTTACATTAAGTCCATACTCCACTCACGCGGCTTGAAATACAAATCCTGCACAATTTGCGGCATCCTGCGTAGGTATGTCGTAAACAAGCACGCAAGACGCCACAAGTTCACCCGTGTCGCAACCGGGCATAATATGGATGACGAGGCCCAGGCAACAATTATGAATATACTAAGGAATGACGGGCAAAGGTTTATGCGTGAGGGCCCAGCTGTTGGAGTTCTTACCTCAAAACACTTTGTCCAGCGCGTAAAACCATTCTATTTTGTGTCTGAAGAGGATATTGCTGAATACTCAAAAGCTATGGGTTTCCCGGTAGTATATGAAAAATGCCCATGCGGCGTTGATGCATTTAGGAATCATGCGCGTGGTTTCATTAATGAGGTGGAAAAAATTGAACCAAAGGCAAAGGAGCACATCCTCGAGTTCGCACTAGCCAGCCACCAGCACAAAAAGCAAGAGGGAAAACTAAGGTTATGCGACGCCTGCGGTGAGCCCTCAAATACAGGGCGCTGCAGGACCTGCGAGATAATTCAAACAATAGGTGAGACTAATGAGAGTATATCTGGATAACGGCGCAACCACCAGGACTGCGCCAGAGGTTCTGGAGGCAATGAAACCATTCTTCCTAGAGGAGTATGGAAACCCTTCTTCCATCCATACCTTTGGTCAAGTAGCAAGAGAGGCTGTTGAAAATGCCAGGTCTGTGATTTCAAAATCAATCAATGCAGACCCCAAGGAAATAGTTTTTACTTCAGGAGGGACAGAGTCCGACAATATTGCTATTCAGGGCGTTGCCAGGGCACTGCCTGGAAAGCACATAATCACATCCAGCATCGAGCACCCTGCTGTGCTAGAAACATGCAAAGCACTAGAACACAAGGGCTACAAAGTAACCTATCTTAAGGTTAACCGTTTTGGTTTAATGGACCTTGGGGAGCTCGAGAATGCAATCACAAAGGACACAATTCTGGTGACAATAGTATTTGCAAACAATGAGATTGGCACAATCCAACAAATCCGTGAGATTGGGGTAATTTGTCACAAACACAACGTGTACTTCCACACTGATGCTGTCCAAGCACTGGGCAAAGTTCCAATTGATGTAAAGTCCATGAACATAGACCTGCTATCTGCCTCTGCCCATAAGCTTCATGGGCCCAAGGGCGTGGGGCTGCTGTATGTGAGAAAAGAGGTTAAGTTGGAGCCAATAGTATATGGTGGCGGGCACGAGAGAGGCATCCGTAGTGGAACAATAAACACCGCGGGGATTGTGGGTTTTGCTAGGGCAGTTGAGCTCAGTGAACAGCCAAACAATATGGTGAAGCTGAGGGATAAATTAATCACAGAACTAATCAAAATCCCCGAGACCTTCCTCAACGGCCACCCCACTCAACGGCTTCCAAATAATGTTAATGTTTCCTTTAAGCATATAGAGGGTGAAGGAATTCTCCTGCACCTTGACGCGCGGGGAATTGCAGTGTCAACAGGCTCTGCCTGCTCCTCGCTCACACTTCAGCCCTCACATGTGCTCCTGGCAATCGGCCTTCGTCCGGAAGATGCCCATGGTAGCATTAGAATTACCCTCAGCAGGTACACAACCGAAGAGGAGATTGATTATTTCCTAGATAGCATAGCACCAATAGTAAAAAGGCTCCGCGAAATGAGCCCGTTCAAGGGGGAATAAACATGGGACTATATTCAGATGAGGTAATGGCACATTTCACTCACCCAAAACACATGGGAAAGCTCAAAGAGTTTGATGCAGTTGGCAAAGTAGGCAATCCTGTGTGTGGTGATGTAATGTACATATACATTAAAGTTAAAGACAACAAGATTGCTGACATTGGCTTTGAGACAATGGGCTGCGCTGCTGCTATTGCCACAAGCTCCATGGTTACAGAGCTTGCTCTGGGTAAGACACTCGAAGAGGCCAAAAAGATAACCCGCGATGATGTGGCAAAGTCACTCAACGGTCTGCCTCCGGTGAAAATGCACTGCTCAAACCTTGCAGCCGAGGGCCTAAGGAATGCTATTGAAATTTACGAGAAAAAAGTAAAGGGTTAACTACTCTTCCTTTTTGGGCTTTGGAGCCTTCTTGACAGGAGCCTTCTTCGGCTTTTCCTCAGCAGGCTTTGCTTCTGCCGGCTTTACTTCAGTTGGCTCGGCTGGTTTCTCCTTGGCTGGCTTTTCCTTCTGAACCTTGCCAGGTTTCTTCTCCTGTGGCTTGCCCTTGAAACCCTGCTTCTCCTTAGTCACAATGCCTTCCTTCTTGAAGGCCTTCATGACATCCTCATAAGAAGCATCATCCTTAAGCTCCATCTTGATGTTCTGGGGCTGGAGGTGCTTGATGCTGCACTTCCTGCGTCTCACATTCCCTTCAATGAGGACAAAATTATCATCAATTTTCTTGACAACAGCACAGAAATTGTTGGAATCCCTTCCTGCGATCTTAATGCATACCGAACCTACCTCAAACATTTTCAACAACCTCTCCTAGTTTTATGAACTCTTTTGAACATTTTGAGCATAGCACGCCACCATATGGCCTGTGCGGAACCCTTTTTGATCTGGGAACCTTCAGCACCTTAAGGGAATCTCGTCTAGGGACGCCCAAAAGCGGATTGCCACATTTGGCACACTGCGTCAGTGCATGGTTGCGCTTAATGTAGTGCGTAACCTGCTTTCCGCCGGGGCTTGTGACTACCCTTCTCCTTTTCGTTCCTGACTTAACATTTCCCTTTGGCATTTTTAAGAGTTGATAGGGGCTAGTTTAAAAAGCTTACTCAATATACCTTTAAAACCTTCCTCAATAGCATACTAAATATGAGCGAAAGTATAATGTACGTTCCAAACCAACCAGGGTGCCATCCAAAAATGCTTATCGCCCCGAGAGGTTTCATGGGCTTGTTTGAGACCAGCGCACTCTGCATGTGCGGGGTCTTGCAGGATACTAAGGGGTATGAATAACCATTACCTCCCGTGGCGGTAATTTTTACCGGGACATCGCAGGTTTCCCCTTCGTACTTAAACCTTAAGGGTGGTGTGTCATAAACCCCCTCTTTTCCCACAAAATTGAATACAACAAAGTTGCCCGAGCCCTTAGGGTAGCTTTTGGAAACCTCAATTCCCTGTGGCAACTCAACCTGTGGGGGTGAGCTAAACCCTGGCCCCATGGTGAGTGTAACATTGAAGCCTTGGTCTGCAACTAACGGGCTAAAAGCGACATAGGCATTAAGCCAGCCGAAGACAATCAGCACAGGGAATATTGTGAATATCGTTGACCACATGGAGTGCCTCATGTATTCCATGTTCTTGGTCATGAGCTCCTTCTGCTTGCTCATCATCTTTGTAGGGTTGTCCTTAAGCGCCTTCATCTCATTCTGAAGCCCCTTGAGGTCATCCCTTAAGGATTTCATGAGTTTTTGGTTGGTCACACACTTGTAGATTATTGTTGTAACAAATGTAAGGAACAGTGAAATAATAAAAATCGCCCAGAATGCCCCTAATTTCAGCAGTGGCAAGAACACGGGATTCAATACCGAGTCCAAAAAGCCTGCCTGAACCATATTACCCTTTCATGAACTTCCTCATCATGGGGTTCATGTCCATGAGGTGCTGCCTGCTAATGTCCTCATATAGCTTGTAAATTATCATAACTGACAGCAGGATGCCTGTACCTCTGCTCAGTGCGCCTGTTAAATCTGCCAATGCAGCCAGGAAGCCAACGGCAATTGCACCCATTACAGTCAATGGCATTATGTACCTTCCGAGAAGCCTTTCAAGAACCCGCTTGTCGTTCCTGAAACCGGGAACTTGGAGCCCAGATTCCATAATCCTGTCTGCCTGTGCTTTTGGGTCTAGGCCAGAGGTTTTCATCCAGAATACGGAGAAGATAACTGCCCCAACCATCATGAAAGCCACATAAATTAGTGCATGCACAAGCAATGCCCAGGTGAAACTCCCTTTGATAAGGTTGCCCACAATGTTGGGTGAGGATATTAGTGAAACAAAGCCAGATACAGCTTGACCAGAGGCGTCAAAAGTCCCAAGTATTGGGTGCCCTATGTTTTGCATAAGCCTTGCCCAGAGCTGAAGGTTCGCCAGCAGGGCGGCCACCAGTATGACTGGGATGTTGCTTGTGTACAGGAAAGACAAAGGCCAACGCACTCCGTGACCCCTGATTCTGCCAAAAGAGAGGGGGATTTCAATTTTCATAGCCTGGGCAT
Organism: uncultured Candidatus Woesearchaeota archaeon; assembly: GCA_903915225.1. Taxonomy (GTDB): domain Archaea; phylum Nanobdellota; class Nanobdellia; order Woesearchaeales; family B29-G15; genus B29-G15. Next base: position 78,670 of record CAIWSB010000080.1, on the reverse strand, counting down.
ATACTGCCACCATGAACACAGCAATAGTGGCCACCACCGTTGCAATCATGAGTCCAGCTTGCACGGCATCTTGGGCAGCTAGGGCCTGGAACAGCCCGGGGATTGCACCTGTTGCATACTGCCCCGTCTCAACCCCGCCAAATGTGCCTGGGAGCCAGGAAAACGCTCGTACTGCAATTGTAACAGAGACACCGGCGGCAATGAAGAGGCTGACTCCTGAGCCAAAGCCCCACTTGCTCACCACTTCGTCCATCATCATTATGAAAAATCCGCCCAAGAACAACTGGATAATCAGCGCCCAAGGGGACACTCCAGCCATAGGGGCGAGCCCACCCATGAGCACATAAACACCCCCCTCAAACAGTATGAAAAACAATGTCATCAACTTCTGCAGGCTCTGGAAGTAAGACTTGCCCTCCTTGGAATTTAGGTCAATTTTCAGTATGCCTGAGCCTTGAAGGAGCTGAAGCACAATGGAGGCAGTCACAATAGGGCCTATGCCCAAACTGATGATTGAGCCGAACGATGCACCTAAGATAATAGATAAGTAATCAAATTGCTGGAGGGCGTTTTGCCCAAGCCCATACAGCGGAATCATTTCAAGAATGAAATACAAACCCAGAACAATGCCCGTCCATTTAAGCTTCTCCTTAAATGAGAGCTTTTTCTGCTTTGGTGGCTCAACCTCGGGGAGGTAAGCCGCCAATTTTGTGACAATTGACATTTTATTCGGATTCCTCAGCAGCTTCGGGTTTCTTTGGCTTGGCCTTTGCTGGTTGCTTTACTTCCTTTGGCTCTTCTTCCTCATCTTCAATCGGCTTTGGCTTCTTCACTGCCACAATTGGTTTCTCTTTTGGGGCAGTTGGGGCCTTGAGGGTAACCTTACCCCCTGCCTTTTCGATCTTCTCAATTGCGCCCTTGGAGGCATAGTCAACTACTATGTTATAAGCCCGTGAAGGCTTACCTCCGCCGATGAGCTTGTCAAAGCCAAATTCCTTGAGCTTTATGTCTGCGCCCAATTTTCCAAAGTTCTGCTCCAGGTATTCAATGTTAACTGCCTCAATGTGTAAAGAGTTTTTTCTCTTGAATCCATGCTTTCCAAAGTACCTCTCGCCTTTCCATATTGCCGGCTTCTTGGAGTCTGCGCGCTTACCAGTACCGGCGTTACCCGTTCCTCCGCGGTGTCCAGAGCCTCTGTGCTTCTTCATTGAGCCGTAGCCGTGGGTTGTGTATCCGCGCAATCGGTTCCTTTTCTTCCTCTTGGAGATTGACATCTTAGAGCATCCTCGCAATGAGTTCCTTTATTTTTTCACCGCGGTAGCCCAAGGCCCCGTGCAGTTGGAAGGACTTCTTGATTCCACCCCTCTCAAAACCCCCAATCGGAGGGTGGAGTGCAAAATAAGGATTGTAATTCTTGCCTTGATAGGTAATGAAAGTGTATTTGATTTTCTTCTTTGAGTCCTGAACAGGACCCTTGTACTCCTTGCCCCTCTTCTTCATTATCTCTTCAAATAGTGCAGCGTCAATCTCTCCGTAGGTGGTATAGTCTTTTACAACAGTCATCTGCGCCAGGATTTCGGGCGTGTTCTTGAAGACAGCCATGGTGAGCTTCTTCCTCATCCTGAGCCTGTTGAGCACTCCCTTTGCCTTGGCATCTGCGTTGATTGCGCTTCTCAGTTTTATTATGGCCAGGTACTCTGGTTTACTGCTTTTTTCCATTTTCTTCCTTTGCTGGCTCTTCAATTAGGGCCCCTTCAACTATATTCAAATTTCCGCGAACAGTATCTGAAATCTTGAAAGTCATTAATTTTGCAAGTGCACGGAAGCACGCCTTGATGAGGTTTGATTTTGTGGCTGTTTTTCCATAGGTCTGGCTCCAAACATCCTTTATCCCGGCCAATTTGAGCAGCTTCTGGCACTCCTTTTCCACACAAAGTCCGGTGCCCATTGGGGCCGGCATCAATGTTACCCTTATTGCTCCACATCTCCCTGTGACTTTGAATGGGATTGAATGTGGCTTACCGCAGCCGCACTCCCAAGAACCGCAACCCCTCATTACCTTGAGCAGGTTGAGCTTGGCTTCTCTTACAGCCTTGTTCCTGGCCGGAACAGTTTCCTTGCTGCCAGCCATCCCGAGCCCGACATAACCGTTCTTGTTACCAATAACGGCCATTGTAGTAAAGCTTGGGGAATTGCCCTCTGCAGTCTTCTTTTGGGTTTGTTTGAATATCCTGCGCTGTCCGCCGCCAAACTTGCCCTTCGCCTGTCCAATCATTATTAGTTCCATTTCCAGGTTTGGCAACAATGCATCAATAATCTCGGCTTCCAGTACTTTCTTGCCTGAGGAGATGACCTCATCAATATTTACGATCTCCTTGGCCTTTACACGCCTGCCCAATTCTGTCTTGGGCTGCCAGGAATCCAGTGCTTCAGGTTTGGCTGGCTTCTCAATCACAGCCGCCACTTCCTCTGGCACGTCTTCCACTTTTACAATCTCCTCTTCAACTACTTCAGTTGGTACTTTTTCTTCTTTCATTTTTCTTTCAGTATCTTTCCTTTGACTTTTTCAAAATCTTCCTTTAGCGAAAACCCGTCCTTCTTGTACTTGGCGAACTGGTTGCCCTTAGACTGCTTTTCAAAATGTCCCACAATGTGCTCGCCACAGATTCTGGTTTCGTCTGGGAAAACACTTTCGTCGACAGGGACTTCCAAACCTCCATCAACAACGCCTTTTACAAATGAATAGCATTTTGCGCCTGCGATGGATTTTGTGAATCCAAGGTCTAGCACAGCCTCAGTGACACCCTTTGCGATCCCAACTTTAGCCAGCTTGAGTCCTGCCAAGTAAGCTGCAGGGAGGTTTGAGCAGCTGTATTTCCAGCCAAGCCCCTTGAGCTCCAAGGAGTTCACAACAGCCTCAACCACGTCGCCAGTTGGCTTGTAGTTAATCAACTGCCCAAGTACAGAGCGGGAGAACATTCGTACAACGAGCCTTGTCTTGTGGCCCTTGAGCAGCTTGAGCCGCTTGCCGTAATCTGTCTTGGATTCCCTCTTCCTTCTGTACTCAATGAACTTATTTTTTCTTGACATTTTTCAACAAATCTTTCTCCTTTAGGTAATATTTCAGGTGAGCCAGGCTCCTGAAGAAGCCACCCCCTACCTTTTTGTAAAGCATGGCGTGCACTTTCCTTTCGATTATACCCTTCTCCCTAAGGCCTTTTATGAGGCCCCTTTGGCTCCTCATCCTGTTTATCCAAACCCTCTTACCTGGCTGCCGGGCATTTAGTTTGCCTTGCTTCGCCCCGGCACCACGCCTTTTACCCTTTCTCTTCTGCATTAGCCTCTTCTTGGCATGTGTCCTTGACACGCCAGCTGCAGGCACTTTCTGAATGACATTTGAGTTTATCAGCTCGCGGATGTCCTGCTTTGTGATGGCCTCCTTGATTTGGGCCAGGTGATCGGGGCTGAAAAAAACCCTCTTGGGTGAGCACTTCAGTACCCGTGCAGCAATCCGTTTTTGTGTTGATAGTTCCATTTTACTGTCTCTTTGTCAGCACCTTGTCTTGTTCCTGTTTCTCTTCCTTCTTCTTTTCTTCTTCTGTCTTTTCTTCTTCGGGTGCTTTTTTCTCTTCTGGTTTGGAAATCTTCTCCTCTATTGATTGGGCCTTCTTTGGCTTTTTCTTCTCCTTTTTCTCCTTTGTGCGTTTGTCAAACTCGGCCTTCTGGTCGTTTAGGTAACCGGCGGCATCCTTAAAATTAAGTACCTTAAGCCCGGCTTTGATGGCTAATTCAATCACAGCAAGCCTCTTCCTCATGCCAATTGCACTATTAACCATAACTCCATGAACACCCTTCTGCAGGCCATTCAGCTGCTCGGGGTTTGAAACATTAACTGGAACAAGGCCTTCCCGGGACAAACCGCGCACTGCAACAGGTGACTTGTAGCCAGGGGATACGAACGCACCGCGGGACTTGCGCCTTAGGCGGAGCTTGGAATGGTAACCCTTGGGCTTTCTCCAGCCACTGTTATTGGTCAGCTTACTCTTAAGCCCCTGGTTTTGGCGCTTAAATTTTGGCTTTCTGCTTTTCAGCAGCCTTCTCGTTCCGAGCAAATCTTTACCGCTCATTTCTCGTGTTTCCCGTCCTTATCTGTTATGTAAATACCATCCTGGAAAATTCTTTTGTCATACTCTGGGCGGCGCATCAGGCTCTCAATTGTGGCCGCGGTCTGGGAGACATGCTCCTTGCAGACACCTGTAACGGTCACGATGTCACCTGCAATCTCAACCTTTGTATCTGGATACTTCATTTTTACAGTGCGTGGAAATTTCTCACCAATGAAGTTGTTTACAATGAAATCCTGGCCCTTCAGCTGAACGCTCATTGGGAAATGGGCTGAGCATATCTTTAGCTTGTAAACAATGCCTTCAGTAACTCCCTTAATCATGTTGTGCATGTGCGCAACAATAGTGCCCATCTTGGTCTTCTGTCCCTTTGTCAGCTTCTTTGTGCCAATCACAATCTTCCTATCCTCTGATTTTATTGTCAACAATGGGTCTGCAAATTTTCGTGAGGTTTCGCCCTTAGGACCCTTCACGGTGAGGAGTCCGCCCTTTAAGCTGAACTCAACTCCTGCCGGGAATTCAACCTCAACTGAATTGTCTTTGCTGACTCTCATTTTAGTTTAGTAGCAGTAGCCCAGTAGCCTGCCTCCCAGGCCCTTGGAAATTGCCTCCTCGTGGGTCATAACGCCCTTTGCGGTTGTTACTAGTATTATTCCAAATCCCTTTGCAGGGAGGAATCGCTTTTCGTATGGCTCATAGCCATCCCTGTGAACATTAAAGTTGGGTGATATAACCCCGCACTTGTTTATCTTTCCCGCCAATTTGATAATAAATATTCCCCCTGGGGTGTTGTGGTCTGCAGTAAAGTCAGTTATGTAGCCCTTTTCTTTGAGTATGTTAAGCAGCTTCTCTCCGGGCCTTGAGCAAGGTGCAGTCCGGCACTCTGCCTTACCCACCTTCTCAGCATTGAGTATTTTGCTCATCATGTTTGCGATTGGATTATTTAGACTCATTATAAACACCTAAATGAACTTCTTGAAACCTATCTTGGGGGCCATTTCTCTGAAGCATTTTCTGCAAAGGTTAATTCCATACTTGCCCACATGCCCCTTGTTGCTGCCGCATCTTCTGCACCCCTTGGTTGTGGGCCCAAAGTTACGGGTCTTGGGCTTATTGTGCTTTATATATTTCTTAAGCTTAGAGGGTTTATTCTGGAGTTGCTTGAAAACCTTGCTAAAGTCACTCACAGTCATTCTGACCCCCTCTCCGTCACCTTAATACTAAACGCAGATTGCATGAAGGCGATTGCGTCCTCCTTTTTAATCTTGTGCCTCGATGTAATCTTTGCCGGTTTTATTCTCCTGCGCTTTACCCTAAACCCTGGCCTCTCAAGGGTCAGGCTAACTTCCAAACCCATCATGCCAATCGCGGGGTCATACTTCATCTCGGGAATGTTGATGTATTCCTCAACACCAAATGAAACGTTTCCAAAATCATCAAAGCAGCTTTTTGGGAGCTTGTTGGTCTTGGCATTGAGCAGCCTTTTCAGCAATGGCTCAATTGCCTTGCCACGGATTGTGGTTTTGCAACCAAGCGGCAAGCCCGGCCTAACACCCCATCCGGGGATTTTCTTTACTGTGAATGCCTTGACAATCTTAACTCCAGAGAGTGTGGCAAGCAGCTTCATGCCTTTCTTAAGCTTCTCTTCATCCTTGCCCGTCCCAATATTTAGGGTGAGCTTCGCTATCCTAATATTCCTCATGGGGTTGCTCATCTTAGCTTAACCACCGGCTCTTTTTCGCCAATAATGAATAGGTACTTAATGGGGCTCATGTGTTCGTGCCCGTCAATCTTGATAAGTGCAGCCCCTCGCTCAATTTTTTCGAAAACCCCTATATGACCTGCTTGCTTGCCCTTAGTGACAAGCACATGAACCCCCTCTTTCAGAGGGATTCGCTGGATTATTTGACCCAACTCGAGGTTCACCAGCACGGTATCATTGGGCTTGAAATCCCTTTTCTCCTGCAGAATATTACGCCCGTTGTGGCAGTTGAGCTGTAGCTTTCCGCCCTGGATAAGCCTCATTGTCTTAACCCTGCACGGAAGGAGGTTTGCATCCTTTGCATCAATCTCCACAATGCTCAGGTTGCCCTTGTTATCAATGGAAATCCTATAGTATAATTTCTTTGTTGGCACTGCAAGTACATCCATAAATCCAACCGAGTACTTGAAATCAAGCACAACACGGCCGTTGACCAAAATCTCGCGGCTGTTTAATGCAGTCTTAACTTCCCTCGTGGTGTCGCAGAACCCCAGTTTCTTGAGTATTGTGGAAATCCCCATTGAATTTTCCAATGTCTGACCACCAGACCGTGGTTTGACTATGAATGTCTCACCCTTCCTATCCACATTCCAGGTTTTGGGGCTAGCGTGCCGCTTTAGATGTCTTTTTACCATTTTCTGTTTTCTTCCTTTCAAGTATCTTTACTCTCTGCTTATCGTCAAGCTTTAATTCAGTGATTAATAGGTTGGATGGATCAATTAATGGGAAAACCTTTGTGCCATCATTCTTGGTTATCTCAAGCCCGTTCACAGAGACTTTGAGGCGCTTAAGGTTGACTGCTCTGATCGCACCCTCCTTGCTCTTGAACCTGCCTCGAAGCACCTTTACCTTGTCACCAACTCTTGGGCTCATGGAGCGTCGGTTGTGCTTCTCTCGCAACTGCTTTGATAAGTGAATCTTAACAAGCCTGTGCCTCACATGTAGGGGAGCATTTATCCTAAACTTCCTCTGCTTCTTGGGTTTCTTGCTCCCAATCCATGATAATGATATTTCCTTCATTTTCTTCAAATAATTATGGCGGCAAGCTTAGCTATTGCAGGCCACCTGTCTGCTACCTCTTTTGCTATTGCACCTTTTATCATAGTGCCTTTAGGGTTGCCCTTCACATCTTTGCATACAACTACAGCATTATCCTCAAATTTTAAATGAGTCCCGTCTGCCCGCCTGAATGGGCGCCTCTGCCTCACAATTACTGCAGGGAAGAGCTGGTGCTGCAGTCCGGGCTCGCCTTTGATTACCGCAACTGTAACCAGGTCGCTAATGCCACCTGCCTGTGCTCGCCCTCGCCTAGTTTTGTGTCCGCGCACTGAGCAAATCTGAACCATCTTTGCACCTGAGTTGTCGCAGGTTGGAATCCTGCTGCCAACATTCAGTCCACGCGTCATCTTTGCCTTAAGGGCTTTCATTGTTTCTTTGCCTCAACAATTTTTGTAACGACGAATGTAATCGTCTTGCTCAGTGGTCTGCACTCCGTAATTTCAACCTCTTGCCCTTCCTTGGCATTAATACAATCTGGGTTGTGGGCCTTTATTGTGGTGTATCTTTTTTCATACCTGTGGTACTTCCGGACAAGGAACGGTCGCTCAAATTCCACTGTAACGGATTTGTGCATCTTTGCAGACTTCACCACCGCGGTGAAGCTCTTGCCCCTGGTTCTGAGCTGCCCGTGTATCGGGCATTTTGGGTCCTTGCAGTTGGTTTCAGCCATTTCAGTTCCTCTCACTTGAAGTACCAATAATCTGGGTACCAATAATCATTTGATTTCCCACCTGGAAAACAGATGGGGCTTTGAGTATCCTTTTGAACGTGTCATTTGTCTTAACAACCAGGGTCGAAGCAGTATCATCTACCACCACACCCGAAATTCCAATGTCCGACTTGTTTTTAGAGTTTATCACTTTGATTTCTTTTCCGATAAGTTCTTCTTTGAAGGTAATGCCCGTTCTCATGTTGCGGGTGCTCAGGGTTTGAGGGTAATTGAACCCGGACTGAACCCCATGCCTATAAGCACCTTCCGGACGGACTGGATGTGGTTTCCCTGGAGTTCGACTCTCCCATCCTTTGACGTCCCCCCGCAAGCAAGCTTGTTCTTTAGCTGTTTGGTGAGTTCGTGCAGGTCAATGTTTTTGTCGGTGATACCCTCAATCATTGTGTAGACCTTGCTGAATTTTTTCTTCACCACAGACACTGTTATCGTCTGGGATTCTCTAGCAATGGCCTCACACACGCAGAGCTCTTTTGGGAGCCCGCATTTTGGGCATATGTCACTCATACTTTTCCTGTTACCTCCTTTGTTTTCTTAATAGTGAGTATCCTGGCCAGAGTCTTTCGGATTTGCTTTATCCTCCCGGGTTTCTCGGGAATAGTTCTTGTGGCCACCTGGGATTGGAGCCTCATCATCTCGCGCTTGAGCTCGTCAAGCCTTGCGCTGAGCTCTTTTTCTCCTAGGTTCTTAAGCTGATTGTAATTCTTGCTCATTTTCTTTCTTTGGCTTCCTCTTGCGAGGCTTTGGCTCTGCGGGCTTGGCTGGGGCTTCTGCCTTTGGCTCTTCCTCCTTGACAGCTGCCGTTTCAATCTTTGCTATTTCTGACGGCTCTCTAATCCTTGCACTGTCTGGCAGCACAATTCCCGGAGGCATAATGCTCACGATTATACCCACAACTCCCGACTTGAGCTTTGCGATTTTGTATGAAATATCAACAAACTGCAGTGCAGGCTCGCCGCATTTCTTGAGGTAGCCTGCGCTCACTCGCCATGTCCTGGCCCTGGCACTGGGTATCTTGCCTGATAACAGTACCTCAATTCCCAATGCACCTGTAGCAATTGTCTCCTCAACTGCTTTGTGAATAATTGACTTGAACTTGTTTGAGCCATATCTCTCCAGTGATGTGGCAATTCTCTCAGCCACTATGCTGGCGTTGAGCTGTGGGTTTCCAACCTCTGCAATCTCAACCTGTGGATTTTCCAGCTTGAACCGGATTTTGAGCTGTTCAGTGAGGTCCTTGATATTCTTTCCTGAACGTCCAACGACCATGCCCGGCCTTGATGTATGGATAATTATTTTCTCGCCCAGTGGAGTGCGCTTAACAGTGGCATGGCTAAACCCGGCGCCACCTAAAAAGCCGCCTATGTACTCCATTATCTGGAACTCCTTAATCTGCCTGGAAACTATGTCTCGCTCTATCATTTTTCCTTCTTCTGTTTAGTGCTGGCCTTATTAACCTTTTGGGTTGCGGATTTTGCAGACTCTTCAGCCGACTTCTCATCTGCAGGTTTTGTCTCTAAAGTTTTTTTCTCTGCCGGCTTGGGTTCCTCAGCTTTCTTCTCAATTGGTTTGTGCTCTTCGGTTTTCTTCTCAGCAGGCTTCTTTTCTTCAGTTTTTTTCTCTACCTTCACTTCGGGCGCTGCTTTGGACTTTTTCTCCTTCGCAACAATTGATTCCTCAACGACAATCTCAATGTGGGTTCGCTTCATCCTGCGTCTGCCCTTTCGCCCATAGTGCATTGGGTCTGACGCTCCTTGAGGGACAATTGATTTAACTATGAGCCCATCTGACAGCAAGCCCTTGTCGCTGGCATTTGACTCAGCTGATTTTAATATCGCAAGTATGTATTTGGCAGCCTTCCACGGGTATTTGCCTGCAGACATGCCTTTCTTGTGGGGAACCTCATTGTGGAATCTCAACATGGGCACTGCGCGCTCCATGGTGCTGACCTTTTCAAGGATTACTATTGCCTTAGCTACGCTCTTGCCACGGATCATTCTGCTAATCTCAACTGAATACTTGGTTGAAATCGGCAAATTTAGCCCAACTGCGCGGGCTGATTTCTCCGTAGCCTTTGATGCGTATTTGTATGGCATTTTATCTCACTGATAGCGCTGAACTGCTCTTTGTTGCTCCAATACCTGGTGCATGGTGCTCCACCGATCTTCTTGTAAGGCTAAACTCGCCAAGTCGGTGGCCTATCATTTCAGGCATGATTATTACGTTTACATATGTCTTGCCGTTGTGTATCTGAACTCGCTTACCAACCATAGATGGGAACACAATCATACCCCTACAATGAGTCTTTCTGCCATCTTCTTTTTCTAGTGCTTTCATAAATTTCTGTTGTGGAATTGTCAGGCCACGAAGGAGACTTCTCCTCTGCCTGGAGGGAAGCAAAGCGGCAAACTCTTTCAAGCTCAGCGCCTTAAGCTCATCCAAGCTTTTTCCCCTGAAACTGAATTCTTTGATTACCATTTTTGTTTACCTTTTACCCGTTCTGCTGGGCCTTAGCTTTCCAACCTTTCTGCCAGGTGGGGCGTTCTTTGGTGCAATTGTTGGCCTGCCCTTGCTGTGGCTAGATGAACCACCGTATGGGTGGTTCACTGCGTTCATGGAGACACCGGAGGTGAATGGATACAAGCCACCAACTGCACGTATCTTGTGGTGCCTTTTTCCAGCCTTCACAAAGGGCTTCTCAGTTCGGCCTGAACCAGCTGCACGGCCCATGCTGGCCCTGCACTTTGAATTGAATATCTTAATGGTCTTTGAGGGCAGCTTAACCTCTACACCCTTGTCTGTCTTGGCTATAATTTTTGCAAACGTTCCCGAAGCCCTGACAAATCTGCCGCCATCACCGGGCCTGCATTCTATGTTGTAGATAAGCGTGCCCAATGGGAATGCCTCCAATTCCCTAATCTCTCCGGGTTTTACCTCTTCGCCAACTCCACCAACACTCAACTGCTGACCAACATGGATTCCCTCTGGCGCAATCAGCAGCCATTCCTCTTTGTCTTCAAATTTAACCTGCATGAGTGGCGTGGTGTGGCCCGGGCATTTGAAAATATCTTTGATAGTTCCCATGCCAACTCTGGGCAGCGCATACTGTGGCGTTCCCCTGAACCTAAAGCTCCTGGAGCGATAGGTGGGTGTTCCCCGTCCACGCTTCTGTTGAATCAGATTCTTACCCATTTTACATCATACCTAGCTGAGTTGCTACATCCAAGGCAGGCGTTTCCTGGCTGAGGGTTATATACGCTTTCTTTATCCCTCCTGGAGTCAACATGAGGTTTATGTCAACCACCTTAACCTTGAAGAGTCTCTCCAGCTCTGCGATAATTTCTTTTTTTGTGGCCTTTCTGTCCACAACAAATATCAGTTTGTTCTCAGATTCCATAAGCCTGAGGCTCTTCTCTGTGCTCATCGGGTACTTTATCTTCCTCATCTGTTTTAAGGATTCCATTTTACACAAAGAGCCTCTCTTTCTTCATTTTCTCAACAGCCCCTTTTGTCCAAAGCGTGATGCGGCCGGGCACTGCCCCTGGAGCCAGGATCTCAACATTGAGGTTCCTGACTTCGCTAACATCCACGCCAGGTATGTTCTTGGTGGCCAGCTGTAATGGGCATTTCCCAGGGGTTACTATGAGGACGCTGCGTCTCTCCTTGTATCTGTTGCCTCTGGTCTTGCCTCGCCCCACCTTCTCTTTCCTCTGTTCTGACTTAATGAGGTCGCCCGAGAAATCCAGCTTCATCAAGGCTTCCTTAAGCAGTTTTGTCTTATTTATTTTGCAAATATCATCATCAACCACAAAAGGGTATTCTTTTGGCAGCACATGGCCTCTGGATTTTACTGAGTCCACAAGCACAGTTGCCGATATTGCAGAGCGGATGGCTTTGCGCCTCTCCTTGTCCGGGAGTGTGCGCTCGTATGACTTCTCGCTCTTTGGTGGATGCGCACGTCTTCCGCCAACTGTGTTTGGTACTGTTGCACCAACCCAGTTCATCCTGGTTCCACGCCTGCTTAGTATCTTTCTGGGTGTTCTGGAAATTCCGAAACCATAGCAGCCTCGGTACTGTCTCCTTCTCTTTGAAACATATGAGGAATATTTCATGCCAGCCATTGGCTGAGCCCCATACTGCTGCCTGCCGTTGCATTGCATCACATGAACTGCCTTCTCTATGATGTCAAATCTCACTGGCTCGTCAAACTGCTCGGGCATTTCCTGCTTGCCAACCTCAGTTTTGGATGTGTTCAGTAGAGGGAGTTTCATTTGGAAATCACCACGTTTTCAACAGAGGGGGCCTCGCTTTGGAGCTTGGTGGATGGCTTCCTGACCTTGTATAGCCTGATAAGCCTCTTTGAAGGCCCAGGTAGAGAGCCCTTTATTAATGCATAATCAGTCTTAACAACCCCATAGCTTTTGAAGCCACCTGCGGGGTTGATGTTTTCGTTGGATATCTTCACAAGGAGCTTGTTTCTCTCAGTCCTCACATGAAAGCCCATTTTTCCACCCTGGGGAACAGATGGGAGAACCCTGTTGGGGTGCCATGGGCCGAGCGTGCCAATGCCCCTCTTGGTCTTCTCTGATTTATGGCTTCGGATTGCGACACCAAACCTTTTGACAGTCCCCTGGAAGCCTTTGCCCTTAGTGACGGCGGCAACATCCAGCTGCTCACCTGGTGAGAACACATCTGAAAGCCTAATCTCCTTGCCAATGTGCTGCTTGATGAATTCAAGCTGGTCCTTGGGTTTTCCGCCAAGCCCTATCTCGAAAAGCTCTGGAGTTTTCTGGGCTCTACCGGATAGTTTTGATTGAGTATAAGCAATGAAACGAATCTCGTCATAATCCTCTGGCTTAATATCATCCAGCTTTGGATCAATTGTCTTTGGCAATGAGAGTTTTCTTCGGAGAATAAGTTCGTTTGAGAGAAGGATTTCCTTGGTGACACGGAAGACGGCATCAATTTTTTTGTAAAATCGGACAGAGAACACGCGCATGGGGGGGCACTCAACAATGGTAAGGGGCATTGACACACGCTCACCCTTGGTTCGTGCCTTGGGGCGGTTATCAATGGCCATAGCGTGGATCATCTCGACTTTATAGCCATAGAACCCCAATGGTTTTGCCTCGGCCCGGGTTGGCCAAGTCCTACATCTAGGGTAAATCCGTTTTGCCCTTTTCCTGGGCCAAAACTGCATACTCCCATGTCTCGGTGATCTTGTTGTTGCCATAAGTCAAAACCCCTATTGTAGCAATAGGAGCCTATTGTTAAAGCCTCCCCAAGAATGCTCTTTGGGCTGCTTTTTTTCAGGCTCAATTAAGCCTTACGGTGTCCGTTCCTGACTAGAGTTATGGGATGATTTATAAATCTTACGGGGGCGTACGAGGGAGGCCAGGAAGGGAGGCCCAAATAACTATATAGTAATAATTATGTATAATTAGGTTAAATATAAGATAAAGTTCCGAAAGTTATCTGAGAATCTAGGTCAAAATCAAATCCAGCTTGTTTTCCTTAATAGCCTGCTTTATCTCCAGGGCAATCCTCTCGCCATAGCTGATTGAGTCGCCGTATAGGTATCCAGAATAGGGCGTGAACATTGTGCCGGGAGAGCCGGGGATTCTCATCGACACGTCAAAAATAACGATATCCTCCTTGCCTGCTTCGGCAGTCACTGCACCCTGAAGGGCAAATGGCCCAATTATTCCAGGTGAAATAACTTTCTGGCTCACTGCAACAAATCTCTCGCCCAACTCAAAGGCCTTCTCAAGAAGAGATTCCTTTACAGTAACTGAGATGTGCCCTGTCTCAATCAGCTTTGGTCCCATGTATTTCAGCACAGCTATCTGCTCATTTGCGGGGAGCCGCAGCAGCCCATCAAGATTTGTCTGCCGCCGGATATCTGTCCCCATAAGCTCCAGCTCGCGGCTCAGTGGGCTGAAAAAAAAATTGAAGTTGATTTGCGCACCAAGGATATATTCCTCGATAACTGCCTTTGCCAATCCTTCTTTGTTGATTATTCCTGAGCTAAGCAGTTTTTGGGATTTTGAAGTGAACTCTATAGGTGAATTACATAGGAAGAACGCTCGCTCGTATTTTCTTTTTGCTTCATTAACCTTAACAATAACCAACCTATCAATATCCCCAGACTTCCTAAAAATTTGCGGAATCCTTATGCCTGCACGGGTTAGCAAGGAATACTGGTTGTTCTCAACATCCCTCTCTTCAAGCCTGAGCATTCCTCTGGTTCCAAAGATTGGCACGTCAAATTTGGATTCAATGTCCTTAAAATCAAAATACACCCAAAAGTACCTGTTGTGGATAAATATCGTATTCTTATCCTGTAGCTTCCGTATTATTGAAGGGGAAGTAATATCTGAGAATTTCTCCAGGATGATTGTTTCATCGACAATCCCCTTTCCATCTCTGCTGCGAAAATATTTCTCGTATGTTTTTTCTCGGCCTCTCTGGCAGACTGCAATTGTCCTAAATCCTTGCTTTTTTGCGCCCCTGCATACATCCAGAGCAGAGTGGCCGCCAAGAACGCCGATTGTGATATTTTTCATATCATATTTCTTCAAAATATTATCCACATTAATCATTCTACTGAAACCACCTCATCTAGTCTACCTGTTTGAATGGCAAGCTTTATCTCACGGGCAATTCGCCTGCCAGTGCTCATTGGCTCACTATACCTTAGCCATGTATATGGGGAACCATTGATGTAGGGGTTTGTACCTGCAACAATTCTCGCAGAGATCTCAAATGTCCATATTTTTCCATCAGGAGTAAAAATTGTCTCTAGGCAAAAGGGCCCGAACAGCCCGCCTTTTACAATCTGCTTTGAGCTCTCAACTACCTTTTCACCCATTTCAAGGATTTTAGGAAGATAAGACTCACGAACAACAATTGGAAAGTTTCCCACAACAAGGTAGCTTGGGTCAATGCCGCCAAGCACTTCCTGGTCTTTCTGCGAGATTCTCCCAAGGGAATCAACATTTGTTTCATACCTCCTGTCAAACCCCATCAGCTCAACCTCTCCTGTTAGTGGTGAGTGGAAATAATGAATGTAAATCGGAACACCGACAACGTACTCCTGAATAAAAAACTCCTTGTCATTTATTTTTGAAGCCTTCTCCAAGAAAGAGGCCTGGTTTTTCGCCAGGAAATATCCGTCTCCGCCACCCGCTCCATGAAACTTTACAATCACGGGTCTATCAATCTCAGCCGGGCTTTTGAAAACGCGCGGCACAAGAAGCCCGCTGCTCTCAAGCCAGGCTTTTTCCAGGTTCCTGTCAGACTCAAACCTGATTATCTTCTTGTTTCCAAAGTAAGGCACCCGAAGCCCCTCTATTGATTCGTAACCTAGGTAGGCAATGAGCGAAGCGTGCGGCACAAGTATTGATTTTTCGCTAATCAGCCTGCCCTGGGCCTTAACAAAATCTTTCCATTCATCAACAAGAATAATCTCATCAGCCACCTTGAAGGCCTTGTAGGGCTGCTCACTCCCCCTCTTGCAAACTGCAATTGTTGTGAAACCCTCATCTTTTGCTCCTCTAAGAATCTGAAGTGCAGAATGGCTTCCCATTGTAGCAATTGGATAGTTTGCAATATCCCTTGAGCTTTGGCTTATTCCCATTCCATTGTTGCAGGGGGCTTGTTGGAGATGTCATAAACAACCCTGTTTACCTCAGCCACCTCATTCGTTATCCTTGTTGAAATTTTTTCCAGCACATCGTAAGGCACCCTGGAGAAATTGGCAGTCATTGCATCCTTTGATTCAATTATCCTTACAACCACAGGGTATTTGTAGCTTCGAGAATCCCCCTGGATGCCAACACTTTTTATGGGCAGGAGCACTGCAAAACCCATCCAGACCTTGTCATAAAGTTTTGCCTGCTTCAGCTCATCCTCAACTATCTGGTTTGCCTTTCGGGCTATATGCGCCTTCTCTTCTGTGACCTCTCCCACTATTCTTATTCCAAGCCCGGGACCTGGAAAAACGTGCCTTTTGGTAATTTCCTCTGGAAGGTGTATTGTTTTCGCAATACCCCTCACTTCATCCTTGTAGAGGAGCCTCAGCGGCTCGTAGATTTGCAGCCTCATGTGTTCTGGCAGACCACCAACATTGTGATGGGATTTAATATTTGAGGAGTTTTTTGTTATGCCGCTTTCAATCCTGTCAGAATATATCGTTCCTTGGATTAGAATCTCGACTTTTTCTTTTCCTGCAACCTCATCAAATACTTCAATAAATGCCTTGCCAATTGCTTTCCGCTTCATTTCGGGTTCTGTAACTCCCTTGAGTGCATCAAAGAACCTTTCATGGGCATCTATAATTGTTAGGTTTAAGCCCGGGAATGCCTTTTTCATGAATTCAGTTTCGCCTTGCCTCATCAGCCCGGTATCAACATATACTGCCACAAGGTTTTTTCCAATCACATTAGACACAAGCATGGCTGCTGTTGATGAATCAACGCCACCTGAAAGTCCAATTATGGCCTTCCTGCTACCGATAACCTGAGAGATTTCCTCCTTGATTTCCCCAATCATGCTTGCAGCGTCCCATTCCTTCTTTGCGGAGCATATTCCAAACACAAAATTCTCAAGTATCAGGTTGCCTCCATCTGTGTGTGTGACTTCGGGATGAAACTGTACGGCAAATATTCCCTCTGCGAGGCATTCAAACGCCGCGATTGGGGAGCTTGAGGTTGAGGCAATAACATTGTAGCCTGCCGGAATCTTAGTGGCAATATCTCTGTGGTTCATCCATACCTTTACTGGTGTTTTTAATCCGCAAAGGATTTGGCTTTGCGATTTGATTTCCATAAGGGTCAAACCGAATTCACCTGCCTTGCCTGATAAGACCTCACCACCATTAAGTGCAGCTATGAGGTGGAGGCCATAGCAAATTCCAAGAAGGGGGATTCCTGATTTGAAAATCCGCTCATCACACTTGGGAGCAGTTTTATCATAAACAGATGCAGCACCACCTGAAAGAATTATCCCCTTAAGTCTAGTTATCTCCTTGAGCTCCTCAATCTTTGTGTTCCCGGGCAAGACCGAGCAATAAACCCCAAGCTCGCGGACGCGCCTGGAGATCAAATGGCAGTATTGCCCCCCAAAATCCAGCACAATAATCGTATCCATTTTTTTACAAAATCAAAAGGGGTATAAATAACTTTTATACACAAATTTGCCTCATATCTTAACAATCCCTTGTGGATTGTACTGGATTAGCGTTTTTTCAGCCTTTTTCCCGATAAATATTGAAAACACCCCTTCTACAGATGCCCCTGCTTGACCGCACAGGTCAATGAGCGAAAGGATTGTTGTGCCTCCTCTGATTACATCGTCCACAATCAGGACGTGATCGTGTCTCTTGAGTTTGTGCTTGGGCAAGCAGAAGGGCTTGAATACTGCCTTGTGTGTTAAATTATTGGATATGTAATGGCCGTGGGGTGAAATCTCCTGGGTTTTTTTGGCCCAGCAGGCCTCAATGTTGAGTATATGGGCCAGTGTAATTGCTAGAGGGATTCCATCTGACGCAGCAGTCAGCACAAGAGTAACCTTATTGTCCAGCCTTTGAATTATCCAATTGGCAATCACATTGAGCAAGAATGGTTGTGAGAGAATATCTGCTGTGACATAATAATTGCTGCCCTTGACCTTTGATTTCTTTATGATTGTCTCGGTCAGGAAATCCTTGACAAAGTTATTGATAATCTCGTGGGCGCGTTTTGTGTTGGGGAGCACATAGCCATTCACATATCGGTTGATTACACCAGGCGGGAGTTTTATTCTTTTTGAGAGTTCCCTATAAGTCATGTCACCCTTAAGAGTTTTGAGGCAGGCGCACGCAAGGAGTTTCTCATTGGTATCGCGGTAGACTTTCCTCATGTTACATTATTATGTACAAAATATATAAATATTTTTCGGTTTAGTGCATAATAATGAATAAAAAGAGTTCTAAGGGGTTTGGTTAAAAATGACTACTTACAAAGAAACCGGCGTCAATATTAGCCAGGGACAAGACCTAGTGAAATGGTTAAAAAAGAGTTCGCCCCTAATTGGGGGGTTTGGGGGAGCCTTCCCACTCGGTGAGAACTATCTTGTCTCAGGAACCGACGGTGTTGGAACAAAATTAAGAATTGCTGCAATGGTCGGGAAACATGACACCGTTGGGATAGACTTGGTGGCAATGTGCGTAAATGACATCATTTGCATGGGGGCAAAGCCTCTTTTCTTCCTCGATTATTATGCCACCGGGCGCCTGGATTTAGCAAAAAGTAAGGAAATCCTTAGGGGGGTAATAAGGGGCTGTGAAGAATCTGGGGCAGTCTTAATTGGGGGTGAAACAGCTGAAATGCCAGGATTTTATGGGAATGAGGAATATGACCTGGCGGGATTTGCAGTTGGCATTGTTAAGAAAGAAAGGCTTATCGACGGGAGTAAAATCCGGTCTGGGAATGTGCTTGTTGGGATTCCATCAAGCGGACTTCACAGCAACGGCTTTTCTCTTATCAGAAAGGTTCTGATAGAGGATGCAAAACTTGATTTAATTGCCTTCAGGGAGGATATTGGGTGTAAACTCTCAGAGGAATTGCTCAAACCAACCAAGATATATACAAAAATGGTTCTCAAATTGCTTGAAAATTATGATATTAGCGGCATATGCCACATTACTGGTGGGAGTTTCTATGAAAAAATCCCCAGAATTTTCCCCCCGGGGCTAGGGGCAAGGATACAAAAGAATTGGAAAATCCCAAGGATTTTCTCATTGATTCAAGAGTTAGGCAAAGTCCCCGAAGAGGAGATGTTCAGAACATTCAATATGGGCATCGGTTTGGTACTGATTTGCGATAAGGATATTGTAGAAAGTGTGAAATCTGATACTGGGGGGTACATTATCGGGGAGATAATTTCAAAAGAGGGTCTTTACCTGGAATGAGAGATTTCACCTGGATAGAAGTTAAGGTAAAAGATTCTTTCGATGACCCTTTAGGCCGTGGAGTGAAAGAAGACATCAATAAATTTTTCTCAGAAGAGGTCACTGGAGTCACTGCAATTAAAGTATACGTAATATCACGTGACTTCTCAAAGGAGCAACTACAAACTATTGGCCCGGCCTTGCATGACCCGATTATAGAGGAATGTAAGATAAACTCACACTTGGCATCCAATGTAGATTTTTCATGGCTTGTAGAAGTCGGCTTTAGACCTGGGGTGAAAGATAACCTTGGCAACACTGCAAAAATAGCTATTGAAGATGCATTGGATATAAAATTTTCTGGCAGTGAAGGGGTCTACTCTTTCACCCAGTTTTTGCTCAAGGGGGATATAAGCGAGAAAGAAGTGGAGGGTATTGCTAACGGACTACTTGGAAACAGGCTGATTAATTCATTTAACATTACTCCCTCCAAGAAACTGGATGGCTTAAAGCGGACCATCCCCGAGATTAAGCTCCGCCTAAAGCAAATTGTTGAAAGGATAAACCTGCAATTAGATGATGAAGCCATGATGAGGCTAAGCCAGGAGCGGCTGCTCGCCTTATCCATTGAGGAGCTGAAGGCCATAAGAGGCCACTTCAAAAAACCCTCACAAATGCGTAATTCTCTTGGGCTTGGCGAAGACCCCACAGATGTGGAGCTGGAATGCATTGCCCAAACATGGTCGGAGCATTGCAAGCATAAGATTTTCAATGCAGAGATTACACACAAAGAGCCAGGGAAGACTGAAATTGTGGATGGGTGCTTCAAGAGCTTTATCAAAAATCCAACAAAAGAGATTGGAAAAAAGATTGATTGGCTGGTTTCAGTTTTTGATGACAATGCAGGTATAATTAAATTTAATGATAAGTTCAATCTGGTTTTCAAAGTCGAGACGCACAACTCGCCCTCTGCCCTGGATCCCTATGGGGGGGCCTTAACTGGAATTGTCGGTGTGAACCGAGATCCTCTCGGAGCCGGGACTGGTTCGAGGCTTATTGCCAACACAGATGTTTTTTGTTTTGCCCCACCGAATTTTTCAGGTGACGTGCCTAAAATGCTGCTCCACCCGAGAAGGGTTTTTGAGGGTGTAAGGCGTGGCGTTGAGCATGGAGGCAACAAAAGTGGAATACCAACTGTCAACGGCTGCATTGTGTTTGATGAGCGATATTTAGGAAAACCGCTGGTCTTTTGCGGAACACTAGGCATTGCTCCAAGCAAAATTAATGGAAAACCCACACATATTAAGACAATTTCTCCAGAAGATTTGGTTGTTATTGCCGGAGGTAGAACTGGCCTTGATGGAGTTCATGGGGCTACTTTTTCTTCTGAAAAACTAAATGAGAGAAGCCCCACCAGCGCAGTCCAGATTGGAGACCCTTTTACTCAGAAAAAACTAGCCGATTTCCTGCTAGAGGCACGCAACTCGGAGCTTTACACGGCTCTTACCGACAATGGAGCTGGTGGCATATCCTCTTCAGTTGGTGAGATTTCTCGGCTCTGCGGTGGATGCAAAATCCAGCTGAAGGATGTACCTCTAAAGTATGAAGGGCTACAACCGTGGGAGATCCTTGTGAGTGAGTCACAAGAGAGGATGACTCTTGCTGTTCCAAAGGAAAAGATAGCTAAATTAAAAGAACTCGCGGCGTTGCATGATGTTGGGGTGGCTGTTATTGGGGAGTTCACAAAAACTGGCAATTTCCACATACTTTTTGGACAGGATACAGTTGCCCTGCTGGATTTAGATTTCCTCCACAACGGCTGCCCTAAGCTAAGGCTCGAAGCTGAGTGGAATCCAACTTCTTCCGAATCTGCAGCCTTTTCATTCATGAAGGATTTTGGTTCAACACTAAAATCCCTATTATCCTCTCCCAACATTTGCAGTAAAGAGCAGGTTGTGCGCCAGTATGACCATGAGGTGCAAGGTGGCAGCATAATCAAGCCTCTGTGTGGAAATGATGGGCCCAGTGATGCTGCAGTTCTGTTACCCCTTGAATCAATGGAAAACCACTCTTTCCAAGGAGTGGGAATAAGCAACGGCATCTGCCCAAAGTTCAGTGAATTTGACACATACCACATGGCAGCAAATGCAATGGACGAGGCAATCCGAAATCTGGTTGCTGTTGGTGGCGACATTTCAAAGATTGCTCTTGTGGACAATTTCTGTTGGCCTGACCCTGTGTTTCATCCTGAATCAAACCCAGATGGAAAGCATAAGCTCGCACAATTAGTGCGGGCTAATAAGGCAATTAAGGACTACGCCCTTGCTTTCGGGACACCTTTTATCTCGGGGAAGGATAGCATGAAGAATGATTTCCATGCGGGGAACGTCAAAATAAGCGTGCCCCCAACACTGTTAATTTCTGCCATAGGAAATATAGAAGATGTTAAAAAGTGCATCACCATGGATTTCAAGAATAGGGGGGATGTAATCTACCTTCTTGGTATCACGCGGAATGAGCTTGGCGGTTCTGAATTGTTTATGCATCTGAAGATTAATGGCGGAGATGTTCCAACAGTTGATGCTTGCCTTGCAAAAAATTTGTATATTGCAGTTGGTTCTGCAATCAAGGAAGGTGTTCTGAATTCATGCCATGATTGCTCAGATGGCGGCCTGGCAGTTGCTGTGGCAGAGTCCTCATTTGCAGGTGGCTTGGGAGCAGAGGTTGATTTATCACTTGTGCAATCTAGTGGGCATTTGGATGACTGCACAATTTTGTTCTCGGAAACGCCCAGCAGGTTTGTTGTCAGCGTTGCTCCGGAATCACAATCCAGATTTGAGGAATTGCTAGCCAGTTGCGCATTTTCTAAGATAGGAATTGTAAAACCCGGAAAGAGCTTGGTAATTAAGGGGCAAAAAGGTAATTTTATCATTGATGAAGGTATCGAAGGACTCAAATCAGCCTGGCAAGGTGGCTTGAAATGAAAGTCAAATCCCTGCTAATTATGGGTTATGGGGTAAACTGTGAGAAAGAAATGGCCCTGGGCTACAGTATGGCAGGTGCAACGCCCAAATTTGCGCACATCAATGCAATTCTCCAAAGCAAAGTCAGGATTTTTGATTATGACATAATAAATTTTCCAGGAGGTTTTTCATTCGGAGACGAGCTGGGGGCTGCCAAGGCCCTGGCTAACAAAGTAACTTTTTCAAAGCTTAAGAATGGAAGAACGCTTCGGGAAGAGCTAGTTGGGTTCGTGCATCATGGAGGTTACATATTCGGGGTCTGTAACGGGTTCCAGCTGCTGGTCCGTTTAGGGTTGCTCCCAAATTTAAGTGGAGAGCAAGAGGTTTCCCTGGCCTATAACTCCAGTGGAAAATTTGAAGACAGGTGGGTGCTGCATAAAATCAATCCTTTGAGTCCTTGCGTATTCACAAAAGGGTTGGACACGATTTATCTGCCGGTTAGGCATGGTGAAGGCAGGTTTTGTGCCAAGAATTCAGGTGTTCTAAAACAAATTATCTCTGAGAACCTGGTTGCTCTGCAATATTGTGATCCTGAAGGAAATCCAACAATGAGTTACCCTCAAAATCCCAACGGCTCTTTGGAGTCAATAGGGGGAATTTGCGATAGAACAGGTAGAATATTTGGTATGATGGCCCATCCGGAAGCATTCCTGCTTTTTTACAATCATCCCCTGTGGACTCGAATGATTAAATCCAAGATAGATACCCCAAATATTATTGAAGGTGGGGGCTTGACAATTTTTAAGAATGTTGTAAAAAATGCGCAAGGTGATAAAAAATGAGGGTTTCCAATCAAAACACCATAAGCAATGCAGTAATTCCTGAACTCGAATTTTTTAAAAAGGGGAAGGTACGGGATATGTACAAATTGGATAGCAATCGGCTATTAATGGTTACTACAGACCGCGTATCTTGTTTCGACCGAGTTTTGAATGAGCCAATTCCAAATAAGGGAGATGTCCTTGCTGGCCTTGCCATGTTCTGGTTCAACCAATCAAAGAAGATAGTAAGGAATCATATAATCTCAATGCCAGATCCATGTGTTTTTATTCTTAGAAAATGCACCCCAATTAATGTGGAGTTTGTTGTCCGAGGTTATATGGCTGGTTCCTTGGGGAGGGACTATGCAGCAGGCAAACGCGAGAAATGTGGGGTGGAGTTGCCAGAAGGACTCAGAGAGAATACGAGATTGCCAAGACCCATTATCACACCCACTACCAAAGGAGACCATGACAAGGATACCACACCTGCTGAGCTTGTTGAAAATGGGCTAATAACCCGCGCCCTTTGGCAAAATATTGAAAGCATATGTCTAGAATTATTTGAAATGGGCCAGAAAGTGGCTGACCAGCGCGGCCTTATCCTTGTTGACACAAAGTATGAGTTCGGGCTTGACGAGAACAATGAGCTAATGCTAATTGATGAAATACATACTCCCGATTCATCAAGGTATTGGTATAAGTCAGACTATGCCTTTGGGAAAGTGAGGCAGCTTGATAAGGAATTTTTAAGGGATTGGCTCCGTGGAGCTGGATTTGCAGGAGAAGGAGTACCTCCAGTGATACCCGCAAATATCCAACAGGAAGTTGGTGCCAGGTATTTAGAGTTATTCGAGCAACTAACGGGGGAACCTATCAAAACAGGAGATGCTCCAAAAAGCCAAAGAGTGATTTACAATCTGCGCGAAGCCGGAATAATACGGGGCTGCTATGTCCCAATAATAATGGGGAGTGATAAGGATACACAGTTTATAGAAAAAATAGCAGCAAATCTCAATAGGTTGAATATTCCTCACGGATTGTTTGTTGCCTCAGGGCACAAATCCCCACTAAAGGTTCTCTCCATAATTGAGAAGTTTAATAATTCCATTGAACCAATTGTGGCAATAACAGTTGCGGGCCGCAGCAACGCACTCTCTGGTTTGGTGGCTGCAAATTCAAACTTCCCAGTAATTGCCTGCCCGCCTTTCAAGGATCTGCAAGACTATTCCATAAATATTCATTCAACGCTTCAAATGCCAAGCGATGTCCCCGTTATGACAGTTATCGACCCAGGGAATGCTGCCCTTGCAGCTGCGAGGATTTTAGGGAAATGAAGATATTAATTGTCGGGCGGGGAGCAAGGGAGCACGCCCTTGCCTGGAAAGCCCAGCAAAGCCTGCTGGTTGAGAAAGTTTATTGCGCACCTGGAAATGCTGGAACGGGTGAGTTTTGCACAAATCTCAATGCAAATACAATTGATCAGTTGGTAGATCAAGCAACGGCCTTAGGGATCGATTACACAATTGTGGGGCCAGAGAATTACCTTGTGGATGGTATAGTTGAAAGGTTTAGGCAGCTTGGATTGAAAATTTTCGGCCCGACAGCAGAAGCAGCAAAGTTGGAGGGCAGCAAGAGCTTTACCAAGGAGATTTTGATTGAAAACAATATTCCAACTGCTCGGGCAGAGGTTTTTGATAGCTCCAGGAGAGCCAATAATTTTGCATTGCGAAATGATATGAATTCCTGGGTGATAAAGGCAGATGGCCTTGCATCTGGAAAAGGTGTGCTGCTGCCAAAAACATGTGCAGAGGCTGTTAGTTTTGTCTTAAAGAATATGGCGGGGGAGAATCAAAAAATCCTTTTTGAGGAACGGCTCCAGGGGCGCGAAGTGAGTGTAATGGCCTTTACTGACGGGTACAATCTTAGCTTGCTGCCCCCTGCCCAGGACCATAAGAGGGTTTTTGATAATAACGGCGGGCCAAACACGGGTGGCATGGGTTCTTTTTCAACACCAGAGCTAATAGAGAAGAATCTTATATCCCATATATCAGAAGAGATTCTTAAACCCACGCTTATTGGCCTTCGTAAAAGAGGAATAACTTACACAGGATTGCTTTATGCCGGGCTCATGATCACCTCTGAAGGGCCAAAAGTTCTTGAGTTCAACTGCAGGTTAGGTGATCCCGAAACTCAGGCTGTGTTACCTCTGCTAAAATCGGATTTGATTGAGGTAATGATTGCTAGTGATTCTGGAAGGCTTTTGGGAAAACAAGTCTTGTGGGAGGAAAAATCCTGCTGCAGTGTTGTTATGGCCTCTAAAGGTTATCCTGGAGATTATGAAACAGGGAAACGAATCTATGGCTTGGAGAAGGTGCCACCTGAAATTTTGGTTTTCCATGCAGGGACTAAGCTGCATGGTAAAAACACAATTACGGACGGAGGGCGCGTGCTTAGTGTCACAGCAGTGGCTAATTCTTTGGAAGAAGCCATTGCAAAAAGTTATAGGGGGGTACATAAAATCCATTTTGAAGGCGCCCATTTCAGGAGGGACATTGGGAAATGAAACCGCTTTACAAACCAAAACTTGGTAAAAAAATGAGGGTTTATGTTTTTGGATCTGGCTCTGGCACAAACCTTGAGGCATTGCTCAGAAGCACAGGCAACCTTTTCGAGGTTTGTGGAATATTCGTGGACAGGCCGTGCAACTGTGTAAATATTGGCCAGCGAAACAATATCCCGGTGCTGTATATGGGAGAAGATGCTGGGAAAACTCGGGAAGAGCGCGACCGCATTCTGCTGGGCATGTTAAATAGATTTCAGGAGGAAACAGGGGCTATCGACATAGTTGCACTGGCAGGATACATGAGGATAGTGTCTTATCCATTAGTTGAAGCATTTGAGTATAGGATAATCAATGTTCACCCGGCGGATTTATCAATACTTGGCGAAAATGGAAAACGGAAATACCGGGGCGGAAAGGCTGTGGAAAATGTCTTGGCAGCAGGAGAAGAAACAACAAGGTCAACTGTACATCTTGTAAACCAAGAAATGGACGAAGGTAAAATAATTGCCCGGTCCAAAGAGCTCCCATTAAAGGATTATTCTCCATCCGATGCCAAGAGAGTGCAGGAGATTCAGAAACAGAAGTGTGACTGGCCGGCTTATGCTTTCTCAGTCACATCAATTGCCCAAGGAAGAGTCGCAATGGATGACTCTGGCATATTATGCTTCGATGGAAAGCAAATGAAAGAGGGTGTTGATTTGGGTGCGCTGTGGGGCGATACAAAGGACCCGGCAATACTGGCTGCCCGGGAGGTGACAGGAGAATAAAATGTGCGGAATTGTTGGGATAATTAGCAATCAACCAGTTTGTGGCGATTTGGAGGCTGCCCTGGTTGCCCTGGAGCACCGTGGCCGGGACTCAACAGGCATAATTGGGTTTGACACAAAGAATAACAAGTTTGGGCAGCCAATACGGGGTGCGGGCTCATCATCAGAAGTTTTCAGAGGTAAGGGAATGGGGGAATTGCCTTACACATTGGCGATAGGCCATAACCGCTATGCCACAATAGGTAACAACCTAGAGAATGATGCCCAACCCTTGCTTATCCAAAACCCAGGGATTGCGATGGCCCACAATGGCCAGATTGCCAATTACCTATCTATACGCGAACAGCTGGATGGCACATACTCTTTCCTCACGGGGTGCGATGTGGAGGCGCTGATGCTTGCTTTTGCAGAGAATATAAAATCATGCAACAATGGGCATTCTGGCAAGGAATATTTTGAAAAAACGATAATCCCTGCAATGGCTATGACCTACGGGGCCCAAGGTGGCATCAAGGTTATTGGGGCATATTCTGCTGTTGCCATAATTGCAGGCAAGGGGTTGCTGGCATTCAAGGACCCGCACGGTATACGTCCGTTGGGCCTTGCAAAACGCACTTCGGAAGGCAAGGTGGAGTATGCCTTTGCTTCAGAGACGACCGCTTTCCATTATCTCAGGGGATTTCATGAGATGAGGGAACTAAAGCCCGGGGAGGTAATCTTTATTGATTTGAATCTAAATCTTCACAGCAGCACCCTGCTAAACCTGGGTGAGAAGTCATGCCCCTTCGAATCTGTTTACTTTGCTCAGGTGGATTCAAATTTGCGGGGCGAGCAGGTTTACGATGCCCGCACAAAGCTGGGTTTTGAGATTAGTAAGGTCTATTCCCATATGAAAGATAGGGTTGACGTAATTACCCCTATCCCAAAATCCCCCATCCCTGCCTCAATTGCCCTTGCCAATACTTGGGACAAGGAGTATGGGGGAATTGTTGCTCGCCCATCACATTCCCCAGTTAGGGCTTTCCAGAAAGAGGAAGGCGCACGGGGAAAATCAATTGATGGAAAATTCCTCTTCATTAAATCGCACATAAAAGGCAAGAGGGTTGGTGTAGTGGATGACAGCATTGTCCGTGGCGATACCTCAAGGGCAATTGTAGCAAGGCTTTACTCACTTGGTGCAAAAGAGGTTCATATGTTTGTGACTTACCCACCATTTATTGGGATATGCCCCGGCGGGATTGATATTGCAGAGTATGATGAGCTCCTGTTAAAAGAGAACTCGCCAGAGGCAATAGAGGAAGCCAGAAAAACAATTAGTGCAACAACACTTAATTATTTGCCCATAGAAAGTGTCTTGGAAGCAGTTAATCTTTGCCCAAAAACAGCCTGCTTGGGTTGCACAATGGGCCAGTACCCTTTTGATATGTCTGACTATCAAAGATTCCAGAAGTTACGGGTTAGTGAACGCGAAATGATGCTTACACAATAACAAATTTATTAAATAAATTGTTTCATTAAAAGTATGGTAAGAGAGGTTTTGATATGCTTAAGGATTTCATTTCTCGTCGGAAACCTATACTAAGCAATATAAATCTTTAAATAGAACTTGCCCGAAGTAATTTATTTCTTAATGGAGAATGTTTTTTCAAAGGGCTGTGCCCAGAACGAAGCCATTCTCACATATTTCTTTAGGGGGATTTGCTATGGAAGATGAATTTAAGTGTGGTACGTGTAGTGATGGAGCTTGTTATTATGGGGGGGTATATACTATTAATATCGCTAAAACTGGACTTAAGATTGGAGCAATTAAAATTAACTCTGAGAAACCCTTTCTTTGGGCATCTGGCTATTGGATGCCAATCTACAATGACAACAGGCAATTCCTCTGGTATCTTGATGCCAGGGAAACTATAATCAAGGGGTTTATTGACCAAATGAAGGAAGGCTTTCCAGATGTGATTGCAGGAACTGCTTCTGCGGGAATACCCTGGGGGGCATGGCTGGCTCAAAGGCTTAATCTCCCATTTGTTTATGTGCGTGAAAAGCAAAAAGATCATGGAATGAGGAAAAGGCTAGAAGGACTGCCAGATGAGGGTTTTCAGGAGAAAAGCGTTGCTCTTATTGAGGATCTCATATCCACTGGTGAATCATCAAAAAGCGCAGCAGATGCCCTCCGTGAAGCCAATGGCATTCTGAAGTATTGCCTATCAATATTTAATTATGGCATTTCTGGGCAGCAGCTGGAAGGCTTAGGGTTCAAATCGCTGCTGGATTTCAATACATTGTTGCGTACTGCAGTTGTATCTGGGTATATCAACAAAGAAAACCTTGAAACCCTTTTGGATTGGAAAAAAGACCCGTTTACCTGGGGAGAGAGGCGCGGGTTTACAAAGAGGTGAAAAAATGGATTATATTGAAAAGCTAAGGGAGAGTGCAAATGGTTGTGGTAATATTCTCTGCATGGGGCTAGACCCTGTTGCAGAGGCCATGCCGGATAAATACAAAAGCAATTGGACATTGGGTTATTTCGAAGCGCTATTCAAGGGTATGCAAAATAAAAAGTTGATTCCAGCTGCCTTTAAGCCCAATTTTGGTTTCTTCTTTCCAGATGGGTTGCTGGTGCTTCGGGAGCTTATCCCCTTGGTTAGTCAATATTTCCCAAATGCCCCAATTATTTTAGACTACAAAGCAGGAGATGTCTCACAAACAGCAGAAATGTATGCAAGGGGGGCGTTCTGTAAATTGGGTGTTGATGCAGTAACTGTTAATCCATTTGCAGGAGAAGAAGGTCTAATTCCCTTTGCGAAATACTCCAAACTGGGCAGAGGGACATATGTCTGGAACCTCCCTTCCAATCCAGGCGCAGGATTTGTCCATTCTCGTGAGGACTATTTGAAGATTGCTAGCCTAATTGAAAAAATATCATCAGAATCCCCCGGAATGGGTGCAGTCTTAGGGGCAACCCAATCAATAATGGGGGATTTTGAATCCCTTGTGGATTTCTATTCCCGCGAAAATGTGCCGTTACTTATTCCGGGAATCGGTGCTCAAGGGGGTTCAGCAGAAAGGGTTTTGGAGATATTAAACTCAAAGGATTATGACCTAAGGTTAGTCAGAGTTAACAGTTCCAGCGGGCTCACCCACCCATGGTATAAGACGGGCAAGGCACCAGATAATTGGCTGGATTGCTGCCTTTCAAACATCCGTGAGCTTACAAAAGAGTTATCGATAAAATGACAAAACAGGCAATTATTGATTCCCTGTTAGAGGGGAAAATTAAGTTAGCAACTGTTTCGGGCATATACACAACAAAGCCAGCAATAATTGAATGGGTTGACAAAAACATACATGCAGTGGATTTGATAACCACAAAAAGCTATCAGGTTAACCCCAACCCAGGTAACAAAGAGCCAATAATTGCAGAGCCGGAGCCGGGGAGTTTTGTCAATGCTGTTGGCCTGAGAAATCCCGGCATGGCGCAAGGAATTGCTGAACTTGCTAAGTTAAGGTCAAAAAAGATGAGGAGCATCCTTAATGTTTCGCTTTCTGCAAACTCCGTTGATGATTTCATTACCCTTGCAAAGGGTTTTAGCGAGATTGCTGATATTCTTGAACTTAATTTCTCATGTCCCCATGTGCACGGGTATGGTGCAGCTATTGGCAGCGACTGTAATCTTATCTCCAGCTATGTAAAAGCAATCAGAACTGCCACTGAAAAACCAATATTTGTAAAGCTTACTCCAAATGTGGAAAATATTGGCTCTTGCGCCCGGGCTGCTGTACTAGCCGGTGCTGATGGAATCTCTGCAATGAACACCCATAGTCCCATTACCTATTCCGAGATTCATTCAGGAAAACCCGTGCTTTCAAACCAAAGGGGGGGAAAATCGGGCGAATGGATAAAAGAGATAGCACTGGATGCAGTATGTCACGTTAGACAAGCAGTTGGCAGAGAAATTCCAATTATTGGTATGGGTGGGGTTAGCACTGGCCAGGATGTTGCAAATATGATTGCAGCAGGTGCAAATGTTGTGGGCATAGGCAGCGTATTGGCAAGAGTTAAATTGAAGCAGGAATATTTTTCTGCCCTTAAGGAAGATGCAATTATGGGCACAAAAAAAGCAGAGAGTTACCTGCTTAGCGGAAGATTGATGGAGTATACACCGCATAAAATTATTGAAATAACTGGGCCTAGCAAGACTCTAAGGGTGCTAACATTATCCGGAGAGATTGAATATTCCGGAAGCCAATTCGCATATCTCTGGATTCCAGGGATTGGGGAAAAGCCGTTCTCAATAGCATTATGGGACCCGTTAACTTTCGTGGCCAGAAAAAAGGAATTTGATGTATCAAAAGGTAAGGGAATTTTCACAAATGCCCTATTTGAATTAAGTAGTGGAGATACAATCTACGTGCGGGGAGTTTATGGAAATGAACCGGAGATATGCACCCCAGAAGAGGCCAGGATTGTTGCAGCAGGGACGGGAATAGCAACTGTGCCTAGGTTGGCTGAATGGCTTAATTCAATGGGGAAGAAGGTAAATGTTTTCTATGGGGTCACTAAAATGGAGGAGGCTGTGCTTGTGGATGAGATTGGGAAATATGCGGGTGTTGATGTTATTGAAGATGCCGGAGAAAAAGCGCGAGTACTCAAACATATCTTAAGTGGTGCACCAAATGAGGTTGGATTTTATAATGTGGGGTCGCATGAGTTCATGCATAGCGCAATGGCTATTGAAGAGCAGCAAGGGACAAACCCGGCCAATATCTTCAGCTCCTTAGAAACAAACTGCATGTGTGGGATAGGCATGTGCGGAGAATGTGAATGTGGTGGAAAACTGCTTTGCCAGGAGGGAACATTTGTGAGCCTAAAATTCCTAAAAGAAAAAGGTATTGATGTTAGAGATTATAACAATAAATAATCAATAAACTTGGCTCACTCCAGCACAAAATAAGCTCGCCTGTTGTCTGCGCCCTTGTTCTTCATATCAATAACCTTAATATGCCCTATTTCCTTTGTGTTTGCCACGTGCGTCCCTGCGCAGGCCTGTTGGTCAAAGCCGTCAATGTCCACAATGCGGATTATCTTTATGCTCTCGGGCAGCATCATTCTCAGCTTTACAAGTGCAGGAATTTGGAAAGCCTCCTCACGGGGCAGCATCCTCAGCGTGACTTTTCTCGCATCATCCAGAAGGCGGTTGGCTGCAATTACATAGTTATTGAAGTGCTCCCTGTCAAACTCTTTAAGTGAGAAATCCACACGCGTTTGATCTAAACCTATCTGGTTGCCGGTTATCTCTGCACCAGCTGTATTATGAATAATGGTTGACAACACATGGCACGCGGTATGGTATCGCATGAATATATAACGCCTATCCCAATCAATCTTTCCATGAACCTTATCCCCTGGATTCAGGCCAGGCTTATCAAGCTCATGCAGCACTCTTCCCTTGTCCTTTATTGTGTTAACAACCTTGTATTCTGCACCATTTGCAGAAAGCCATCCAAAATCCGCAGGCTGGCCGCCAGATTCCGGATAAAATGCAGTCTGATCAAGCTCTACCCTGCTCCCTTCAACAGAAGTGACAGTTGCATCAAATTCCTTCAGATAGCAATCTTCCATGTAAAGCATCTTATTCATTTTTTCTACTCCTCTTCACTTTATTCCCTTCTTTAACGCGATAGTAATTTGCTGGATTTTTAATCCGTTTGCAAAGCAAATCTGGCTGGCAGACGCCCATTGATTTATAGTACCCATCCTTATCGCAATTTGGGGGCAGTTTGGCCGGACCTGACCTCTTAAAGTTGGACAAGTGGGATACAAGTAAGCCCTCTTTCATTGGTGGCTTATTTCGCTCGTTCCAATCCATCATGAACTTTTCAATCTCATCATAACTCCAGCCCATGTTGGACAAAAAGTTAAGCAGAATAAACATCGCCCTCTTCCTGCCATCCTCAAGCCCCCCAAGAATTATGTTGATGCAGGGGGGAAACAGCTCGCTTGCAACAGGGGTCTTGGGCAGCTCGAAATCCCTTTGGCTGCGGGGTTTCTTCTCTTCGAGCTGTTTGGCTGTTGCATCATAAGCCTCAATCAAGAGTATGCCTGCCTCTCCGGGTACAACTTTTCTTGAATCCAAAAAAACCAGTTTGTCGCTAACAACAACCCAAGCAGTATCTGCCTCCTCTTTCTCAAAAGCCTCAATTCGGCTTAGTTCAACTGGTATGCTGGCAAGCCCAGACTTCTCATGGAGTGAATAAACCATCCTGAAGAGGTGTCTTGACGCTAGAAGCACTGTATCTACCTTTAGCAGCTCGGAAAGATTGAACCCTTCTGAGGGTTTGGCCTTTGACCCGCATTTTGGGCATGCTTTGGGTGCAGCAATTTGCGTCTTGTTCATTATCTTCTTGCAGTTTAGGCAAATCATGTAAGGCGTTTCCTTTTTCGCTGCAATGCTCTTGCCGCAAGTTTGGCAAATGAAATTGGCAATATCCTCATTCACAAGATTTGCGCCGCAGGAACTGCACCTTTTCACAAAAACCTCCTGCGCGCTTTTGTTCAAAAATATGGCAATCTCGGCCTTTTCTGACTCGCTCAAAGACTCGGCAATTGTTCTGTCAAGCCGGTTTGAAATATATTGGGCAATGCGCCTAGGGGCCTCGGGGAACAGCAAAGG
Organism: uncultured Candidatus Woesearchaeota archaeon; assembly: GCA_903915225.1. Classification (GTDB taxonomy): domain Archaea; phylum Nanobdellota; class Nanobdellia; order Woesearchaeales; family B29-G15; genus B29-G15. Next base: position 46,280 of record CAIWSB010000080.1, on the reverse strand, counting down.
AAGCGGAATACCCCTAAACTTAGGGGGAAATGCCTGAAACGGCACCCCTATGTGGAATCCCTTATTCCCCGAGAATTTAACAGATACCGATTTTATGCCCAATCCAGTGAGAATTTGGACTGTTTGATGGGTTATTCTCTTTGAGAATTTCCAAATTGGGCAGTCAATATCCAGCACCATATCCCAGCCTGTGCGCAAGGCATCGAGTTGTTTCTGGCTAAGCTTTGCAGACAGTATTTGTGGGTTTTCCCAATGCTCCTCTGAGACATGGAACGATGTTGCCCCGTTTTTTGCAAACTCAAGCACATCTCTCGGATATGCCAGCGTGTCTGGGCGCCTGCCAAACCCATCCCCGTACCGGGCAGCCACCTCACGGTGCTCAGCACCCTGAAGAATAGCATTCTGTACTTCCGGGAGTTTGTACCAACGTAGGCATGCGCCAATGTCCAGCATGCCTCCCCTAAAACTGCACGGCTTAAATAATTTTGCGGGCAATCGCAAAATTTATTAAACAGTGCTTTCAAAAAGGAGTAATGCCAAGGCGTTGGGTTCTGGTCTCGGGGGGCGTGCTTTCTGGTCTAGGCAAGGGTGTCGTCTCAGCATCCATTGGCAAGCTTCTTCAGGATAAGAGGGTTGTTACAATCAAATGCGATGGCTACCTCAACATTGACCCGGGCACGATGAACCCATTTGAGCACGGTGAAGTTTTTGTTCTTGATGACGGCGGCGAGGTCGACATGGACTTCGGCCACTACGAGCGGTTCCTGCCAATAAAAGCCAAGAGGGACTGGAACTTAACCTCTGGCAAGATTTTTCAGACAATAATTGAAAAAGAGCGCAGGGGTGATTTCCTGGGCAAGACCGTGCAGATTATCCCCCATGTGACTGATGAGATTAAGCAGAGATGGAGGAACATCTTTGACAGGGAGAAGGCCGAAGTAGGGATAATTGAGATAGGCGGGACAGTTGGGGATATAGAAAACCTTGTATTCTTTGAGGCTGCAAGGCAAATGAGGCTTGAGGGCGAGCAGATGGTGGCGGTCCACCTTACTTATGTTCCCATACTGGACAGCGTTGGCGAGCAAAAGACCAAGCCGACACAGCAATCTGTTGTGCTAATGCTGGAACGCGGGATACAACCTGACTTTGTGGTGTGCAGGAGTCGTGATCCGCTATCAGACAACGCCAGGCATAAGGTTGCTCTTTTCTCCAACATTAGTGTGGAGAATGTAATCAGCAACCCAGATATTCAGACGGTCTATGAGCTACCTTTGGTTTTCCAGAAGCAAAGGTTTGACATACTTTTAAGAGAGAAACTGGGAATAAAAGGTAGGATAGAGCTCGGAGCCTGGAAGAAGTTAGTTGATAATATTCTGAAGCCAAAAACAAAGGTAAGGATAGCCATCTGCGGTAAATACACTGCACTTAAGGATTCATACATTAGTATTAAGGAGGCTCTGGTGCATGCAGGCGCCCACCTTGGCGTTATGCCAGAAATAACACTCATTGAGACAACAGAGCCAGCAGGGATTGATTCAAAACTCAAGGGTTTTGATGGGCTCATTATTCCAGGCGGCTTTGGGAACCGCGGCTGTGAAGGCAAGATTGGGGCGATACAATACGCCCGCGAGCATAGCATGCCTTTCCTGGGGCTCTGCCTGGGCATGCAGCTCGCTGTTATTGAGTTTGCCAGGAATAAGTGCAACCTTAAGGATGCAAATTCCACTGAGTTTTCAGCCAAGACAAAGCACCCAGTTGTATTCCTGCTGCCAACCCAGCGCGGTGTCAAGACCAAGGGGGCCACAATGAGGCTTGGCGGCCAAACTGTTGCAATAAAGCAAGGTACAAAGGCAGCAGATATTTTCAAATCCAAAACAATCTCGCGCCGCTTTAGGCACCGCTATGAGGTCAACCCGAAATATGTGCCATTGCTGCAGGAGAAGGGGCTTGTTTTCTCAGGAATGACGCCGAGTGGGGATATAATGCAGCTAATGGAACTCCCAGGGCATCCATTCTTTATGGCCTCACAGTTCCATCCGGAGTTTACATCCAAGTTGGAGCAGCCAGATGGGCTTTTTGTTGAGCTCCTAAAAGCAGCTGCGAAACACTTAAAAGTTGATTCTAGATAACCAGATTTATGGAATGTAACCAGAAAAAGAACCTTGCCAATTGCTCCTGCTCATACCCTGGCTGCCCCAGGAAGGGGATTTGCTGCGAGTGTGTTGCCTATCACCTGGTTAAGAGCCAGCTACCCGCATGCTATTTTGATAAGGAATCAGAAAAGAGCTTCGACCGCTCAATTAAAAAATTCTTGGAAAAAAAGGTTTAGACGAATAGACTCACTAGCCAGCCCACAACTACACCCACCACTGTTCCAATTCCAACAACGAGAGATCCAATGGCTAAAGTGGGTGCCGCTATCCAACCAAGTGCGATAGCTAAGCCTGCTCCTACCACACCTAGCACGGCGCCCCATAAGAGTAAAGAATTGGTTTCCTGGTTGCCGTTAGTATCGCACGCATCCCCCATTCCGTCATTATCATCATCTTTCTGGTCTGTGTTAATCACTAGGGGGCAGTTGTCTACATCGTTTGCAACCGTGTCTCCATCTTTATCAGAATCGCAAACGTCTCCAATTTTATCATTATCGAGGTCAGCTTGGTCCGCATTTGGGATTTCAGGGCAGTTATCCTGCTCGTTTAATACCCCATCTCCGTCAATATCATCATCACACACATCGCCCTTACCATCACTATCTGTGTCTTTCTGGTCTGTGTTTGATATATTTATGCAGTTGTCGCTATCATCTAGGATTGTATCATTATCAGTGTCTAGGGTCACATTATCCCCGCCAACGCCACCTGCACCACTACCTGTTCCTGCTGAGCTGCAGCCACCGCCACCTGAGCTGCCACCGTTATCTTGTGGTTCCCAAGGGGTTTCAACCACCGTCTTCTTTACCCAAAGCGGTCCGATGCAGACATATGTATCGTTGCCCACCTTTTTTGTATCATCTTTACCCGCGCATCCATCTGGAGAACCACACTCGGTGCCATCCTTAAGGCAGCAGTGCTTTATACCTGCGCTTTCTTCAGTGGACTCCACATTGTAGGGTAAACATGAGAGATCAGTATTACAATCAAGGGACTTCTCGCAAATCTCTCCATGCCGCTTTTTGATTTCATCACTAGCAGTTGTCCATGTCCCGTTGTCACAGGTGTAATTAGCTCTTGTCTCAATTCCCAATTCAATTTTGGAAAGGTCAGCATAGCAGGTTCCGTTTAGGCTGGTTGTATTAAAGTAACTACACTCGTTGTTTGCACAGCATACGTGAAAGATCTCATCAATCAATGCAGGTTTACAAAGCAGGCCATCAGTGCACGTACCAACCTGTAAAAGTATTGGTTCGTTTGTTGCTGTCTGGCCTGTCTGCCTTGCGCAAACCTCACCAGCACCAACTGGTAGCCCAGATTGGACCCAATTGCCATTCACACAAACCATTTGTGGGTCATTGAATGGGGAAGTGAAGGTTTCCACGCAGAGATCTTCTGTTACAGTCTCTCCAACAATTTCTGCTGCACACTCGGGGCTGTAACAACACACTCCTCGTTGAGTGTTTTGAGCATTGACATTTGTAACATTTTTACAAATAACTTCTGGGTCTGACGCGGTGTAAGGGTCACAATAACCCGGTATAGTTATATCACAAGTTGCATTTCTAAGCAAGGGGGGGTACAATTTTGGCCCGCAGGTTGTGTTATCACAAACAGGTGTTGTCTGTAAATCAAACCAAAACTGGTCTAAGCCCAGGCACAGGAGTTTATTCTCCTGCAGGAATATTACTGGGAAAGGATTCCCTTCCTGTGACTCTGGCGGGCTTGTGCAGCAACATCCCTGCATGCAATAACCTGCATTGGGGAATGTATCGGCCGACATCGTGGCGCATGCATCCTCCTGCTCGCTCTGATAGAACCAATTACTAGTGCAATTCCCTTGATTCGCAGGTCCCACTCCCCCTGCTGCCACATACTTATCTGGGGCGTCTGGCGGGCAGCATGTTTCCAATGCAGAGTATTTACATCCCTCAGTCATTGGGTTGAGGCAGCATCCACTCTGGGCTGCAGCGTATTGCACCAAGAATATCCCTATCAACAGAGCTAGTAAAAGATAACCTTTTTTTGCCATTTTAGTTCCCATAAGTTGTATACTAGTATATAAAATTTTTCCTAATCTTCCCCTAAAACAATAGTTTTGCTGATGGATTTGCCATAATTGTCCCTGACAGAGAAGTTGGCGACTTGCCCAGAATAGCTTCTCATGAACCCGACAACCCAGCGGCGTTTAATTTCCGATAGTTCTTCCTTCTCCGACTTAACAGTTGGTACATCCACACTATACTCAATCTCATCGACTTCAGTCCCCCACCGGATATCCTCATCGGTGGCATTTACTTGGTATACCAGCGGTAGTAACTGTAGTGCCTGTTCTAAGTCTACAATAAGAGGGTCAAGACCTGCCAAAACCTCCTCTTCATAGTGGACCCTCCCTATCCTCAGATCTTCAACCGGGTGGTCAAATAATTTTAGAGGAATTGTTAAAGTATCCGCATATTGACTATCATTAAACCTAATTGTTAAATTTACTGGCCTATCAAGGAAGAGATTCTCACCTTTGTATTGGCAGGGTTTATTCCATTCACAATGTGCAGTCTTGAAGTCAGGGGGAGGCAAAAGATCACCGTCTGGCTCATATACCCTCCTGTATCCAGGCCCTAGTGAATTCTCATAGGCTTGCCAGAGGCAAGTAAGTGCTGCCCGATTCATGGTAGTACCAATTTCAGCTTCCAAATCAGTGGTTGATTCCTCCCAGGGGTTGCGCGGTTCTGCTAAGAGCGAACAATGAGTGAGCCTATTCCTCAACCCCGGCACTATATCTAAATTATTATAATGGATATAAGATATGGCCGGTTGAGAGTTATCAATAAAAGTGGAGAACATGAAAGGCACAAAACCACTTCCCCCTTTATCTGGCAGGAAAGAGTTATTGTCAGTCACTTGAAGCAAGTCTGCCTTTCCCACAACATCCTTATTTACAATATGGCTTACACCCACTGGGCTGTCCTGGGGCAAACCGATGTCAAAACTGAAATCCAGGGCTTCATTTTCAAGAAGGTACTTGACGTAAATGAACAAGGGTTTAAACCTGACCCGTGTGGGTGCTGAGAACTTCTCCAGGCTTATTGTTTTTGATTGGTGTTTTACTGTTAAGGGATATTTCATACTAACTGTAACAAAATCAGCAGATATTATAGGGATTACCTGTGGCTGCCCCGTGGCAGTAACCTCCACATTTTGAAGGCTTGAGAAGTCAAGGCATTTTGTGATATTGCGCTCAATGAAGGATTTGAGTGTCGCATAGACGCTCTGGTCCCTGGAGTTGTCAACCAAATTGTCAAATGTGGCTCCCATTTTCGTAAATTCCTCTGTGCGAGGGTAGAGGTCTCGAAGGTTTACCCTGTTTAAAAGCCGAACATAGGCATCAGCTGGGGGAGGTGATATCCTCAGCTGCTGCATTGAAACCTCTGGAGATTCTGTATTATAGAAGGGGAATGCCACATTTGGGCATCTCTCTGGGTTATAGATAGGTGGTTTGTGGGTTGGGACACAGGAGCGCCCAGAGTCCATATCCCCGGCCAATATACCCCTAAGTATATAGCTTCCATCGTAAAGTATCGCCTCAGATTGCATGAAAGAATCTGGGGTTACTCCTCCCTGGCTCAGGTATATAACTCCACCCTGCTGTCCCAATAGGCGCAGCCCTGCAATTGTTGAATCAAATAGGCAGCTATTAACAAAGCTCTGGACTTCACTAGCATCATAGCCGGACACATCATCATTTGTTGGCTTTGGAGATGTGCCATTCATTACCCAGACAACAAGCCCCGCTGTTATGAGTATTATTACTCCAATTACCAAGAATATACCAACCGATGCACCTCTTTTCCACATTCTTCTCAGAAATTCCCCTTTGGGGTATAAATAATTTTCTGTCTAACGCTTAACTTTTTGTGGATAGGATGAATAAATTATCCACAACGGGCCAAATGTGAGGATAACATTAAGGCAGGTCATTAAAATGGAGAGGGGCGTGAAAGTAGTTAAATCCATCAAACTAAATTGGAGCACGGCAAGTGAAACTGTACCCCAATAGGCCCATTTTTTCATTTTTATTATGAAAATAAGGAACACAACAGTTATGGCGATAAAAGCCAAACCGAGCAGTATCATGAAGAGTAATATACTTTGGTTAACCTGTGGGTTGCCAATACTTGCTAAAAAACTTATGAGTTGGTTTAGTCTTAAGATAAGAATTATCGCAAGCCCAATGATAATGAGCCAGTTGATTGCTGAATGGGAATTCTTGGGTTTTTTATTGGATCTTCTCTTTTTTGCCATGATCATTTATCTGGGGTGAAATTTAAATATCTTTCTAAGGAGCACTTCCCCTCTCTCGAGGCCCAACCTTGGCAAATTTTAAAAACCACAAGGGATTATGCCCTTGCATGGGGGGTTTGGAGCCGGATTTGACTCCGGCAATGAAGCAGTACAAGCACTTTAAGCAGAAGCACCCAGACTGCCTCCTGATGTTCCGCATGGGGGATTTCTATGAGATGTTCTATGAGGATGCCATCACTGCCTCCAAGGTGCTTGGGATTACACTCACTTCAAGAGGGAAGGGCCAAAAGAAGGCACCCCTGGCAGGCATTCCTTATAGGGCGGCTGATACCTATATCCAGAGGCTGATAAGCAGCGGCCTGCGTTTGGCAATTGCTGAGCAGATGGAGGACCCTAGAACAGTGAAGGGCCGGATTGTCTCAAGGGATGTTGTTAGGATTATCACTCCAGGCACAGTAACTGAAGAGGGTATGCTTCAGCAGGGCCAGAATAATTTTATAGCTTCTGTCTTTCCGCGTGGGGATAGCTTTGGCGTAGCTGCAGCGGACATAACAACGGGGGATTTTTTCTGCTTCGAGGCGCAGGGTTTTGAGCGGGTGGCTTCTGAGCTAAGAAAACTCAGACCTGCAGAATGCCTTATCCCAGAAAGCTTTGCTGTGAACGGGGACTTTCTAGTGCTGCTCGAAAAGGAGAAGATATTTGTGACAAAATTCCCTGACAGCTCATTCAACAATGATGATGCGGCGCGCACCCTGCTGGAGCATTTCCGCACCAACTCGCTCCGCGGTTTCGGACTCGAGGGCAAACCATTGCAAATATCTGCTGCAGGGGGGCTTCTTGCCTACCTTAAAGAGACCCAGAAGCTGGCCTTAGGGCACATTAATAGGATGAGGACAATAAACATCAACTGGTTCATGATAGTTGACAGCACAACGCTCCGCAACCTAGAGGTTTTTGAGAATATAATGGACCGGAGTGGAAAAGACACCCTGTTGGGCAAGATTGATTATACTATCACGCCAATGGGTGCACGGCGGCTTAGGCAATGGCTCCAGCGCCCCCTCATTGATGTGGATAAAATAAAGGGAAGACAAGATGCAATTGCCCTACTGGCCCGTGACCCAATCTTGAGGGAAGAGATACGCAGCCTTTTGAAGGGAGTTTGCGACCTAGAGCGAATGGTTGGCAAGCTCTCATACAACAGCATCAACCCAAAGGATTTGATTGCCGTGAGCACTTCCCTGGACCAGCTGCCCAAGCTTATCTCGCTTCTAAAGGATTCAACCAATTCTACACTCACAAAATTAGCCACAATGCAGACCCTTAATGAATTAACTGGGGGGATAAAAAAGGCCATTCAGGAGAACCCACCACTAAAGGCAACTGAGGGGGGGATAATCCGTGCAGGCTTTAACCTAGAGCTGGATGAGCTTAGAGAGATAAAGGAATCCAGCAGTGAGGTGCTCAAGCGCATTGAGTATGATGAAATAAACCGAACAGGCATAAAAACCCTGAGGGTTGGCTTCAACCAGGTTATTGGTTATTACCTCCAGGTTTCAAATTCCCAAATCGGCAGAGTGCCACCCAATTTCATTCAGAAGCAAACCCTGGTTGGGGGGGTGCGCTATGTTACCGAAGAGCTAAAGGTGCTTGAATCAAAGATATTGGGGGCCGAAGAGCGGATAAATATACTTGAGTATGAGCTCTTCAGGCAAGTTGTTTTAGAGATGGAACGTAATGCAAGGCCACTCCAGGCAATAGCCCGGCGTCTTGCTGTCCTTGATGTGCTTTGCTCCCTTGCCCATGCAGCTGAAAAGCATAGATACGTTAAACCTTTGGTAAACAACAACGGAGATATCCGCATTAAATCTGGCAGACATCCGGTTGTTGAACTTATTTGTCCTGGTTTTATTCCGAACGATACTTTGCTCACTAAGAATGAGATGGTAATCCTTACTGGCCCAAATATGGCTGGCAAGAGCACCTATATGCGCCAGGTCTGCTTGATTGTACTCATGGCCCAGATTGGCAGCTTTGTGCCTGCCGGGGAGGCTGAGATTGGCATAGTGGACAGGATATTCACCCGAGTTGGAGCCTATGATGACCTCATGCATGGCCAGAGCACATTTATGGTTGAAATGGATGAGACAGCCAACATACTCAACAATGCAACTGATAAATCGCTTATCATGCTTGATGAGGTTGGCCGCGGAACGTCAACATTTGATGGCGTTGCAATAGCTTGGGCAGTTGCAGAGTACATTTACAACAAAATTAAGGCTAAGACAATCTTTGCAACCCATTATCATGTGCTCAACAAGATGGGTGAGGAGTTTGCAAATATCAAAAACTGGAACATCAGTGTAAAGGAGAAGGGTGGTGACATCATCTTCCTAAGGAAAATTGAAGAGGGCGGAACTGATAAGAGCTACGGAATCCATGTGGCCAGGCTCGCAGGAATGCCGCAAGAGGTTGTTGATAGGGCTATGGGTATCCAGAAACAACTCATGGATGAAGATGAGATGCTGGACAAGCTGCAGGGGAAGAAACATGCAGAACAATTTAGTTTGAAAAAATGGGAACAATAAAGAGGCTCCAAAGGGAAATTGTTGAAAAGATAGCTGCTGGAGAGGTAGTTGAACGCCCGGTTTCTGTGGTAAAGGAATGTGTGGAGAATGCAATAGATGCCAGAGCCACAATGGTTCGCATCGAGCTCAAGGCTGGCGGAAAGGATGTGATAATTATTAGCGACAACGGCTCCGGGATGTCACGCGCTGATGCCCTTCTTTCGGTGGAGAGGCATACGACCAGCAAAATATCAACACTGGCCGACTTATTCAACATCAGGCATCTGGGCTTTCGTGGTGAGGCTTTGGCCAGTATTGCTGCTGTTTCAAGGCTTAGCATTGTAACAAACGATGGTGCTGGTACTGGAACGCGTGTTGTGGTAGATGGTGATGGCAAGCGTGTGGAGGAAGTAGCTGCACCAAAGGGGACAACAATTGCGGTGCGTAACCTTTTCTACAACACACCTGCACGCAGGAAATTCTTGGCAAGTGAAACGGGCGAGCTTAGGCTCATTGTTGATGTTGTAACCAACTATGCCCTGGCTTACCCAGAAATTGGGTTCATTGTAAAGAACAATGAATCGGAGATACTAAGTGCTCCGGCAACTGTTGACTTGAGGAGCAAGGTGGCCCACATATACGGAATGGATGTTGCTAAGAATATGGTACCCGTGTTGCACTCCGGCAGTATCAGAGTTGATGGATTGATTGGAATTCCGAGCATTGCCCGCAGCACCCGAGCTTTTGAGAGTTTTTTTGTGAATCGCAGATACATTAAGAGTAAGCTGCTGACCGATGCGCTTGAATCTGCCTATAAGACCCTGCTGTTTTTGGATAAGAAGCCTGTGGCTGTGCTCAATATCACAATCGAACCAGGCAGGATTGATGTAAACGTACACCCCACGAAGCAAGAAGTGAAATTTGATTCCGAAGAGCTTGTTTTCACAGAGGTTCATCTGGCTGTTAAGGAGGCTCTCGAGCATAATGTGCTTATTGAGAAGCAGCCGGAATCGCAGCAGAGTGTACTCGGCCGTATTCTCAGTAATGCTACGAAGAATGCTCCTGAAGGTAAGATTGATATGGGCAAACAAACCATGCTCGCACGGGAACACTCATCGCCGGGCTTTAAGGTGCTGGGGCAAGTGGCAAAGAGCTTCATCATCGCCGAGGTACCTGACGGCCTCATAATTGTTGACCAGCATGCAGCTGAAGAGCGAATAAATCTTGAAAGGTTAAACAAAACCCTGGACTCAAACCAAAAACCACAGCAGCTGCTTCAGCCAATTCTTGTGAGTCCGCCAAAACACAATGTGCCTATTATCAAAGAGGGGCTTGCTCATCTGCGCGAGCTAGGTTTTGATGTGGAAAGCTTTGGGGAGCATCAATTCATTGTGAGGCAGGTTCCGGTTATTCTTGGCGGGGGGGTCACAAAAGATTATCTTAAAGACCTGTTCGATGAACTCGCCGCGAATCTCAAGAAGACTAAGAGTGGGATGGTAAAGGAAGAGATTATCCATACAATGGCCTGCAAGGCTTCGGTGAAAGCCAATGAGGAGCTTTCCCCGGCAGAGATGTCTTCCTTACTTGAAAAGCTGTTCGAATGCAATCTAGCCTATGCCTGCGCCCATGGCCGCCCAACTGTCATAAAATTCACTAGGGTTGATCTGGAGAAAATGTTCAAGAGGAAATAGAACAACCTCTTTTGTTGTTCTTTCTTGTTTTTCATCCACCCTGCAGGCCCCATCGGAGCATCCCATTGGGCACTCATAAATTTCAAAACCAATTTTTTGGTCTTCACAATAATACTCCAATAATTTGTTGCCAGCAGCAGTTAGGTTAAATGTCAAAAAAACCCAATTTTCAGCAATTTGGTTTATTCCAACATAGCCGCCTGCAAAGGCCAGCTTATCCCATTGCTCAGCTGTGAATTCCTTCCCATCAAGACTCACTAATACCTTCCCTTTCCCCTCATCTAATCCCAGAAGCCTAATCTCCATGGCAGTGCCCCTGCTTGTCTCTATCACTCTTCTTTGCCCGGGAAACATTGGCACCAACTCATCCTTGCCAAGGCATATGTCACTTATAATTCCATTTATTCCCCAATTATCAACTCCCCAAACACTGCCGCGCAGGTAAAAGTCCTTACCATCATCTGATTCAGTACAAGGTATTTCAATCTGCCTTGAATTCATGGGCCCTTGGTTAAGTTTACCTTCTGCCAAGGAAATTAGAATTATAAAAAATACAAAAACAGCTATTAAACCCTTCACAAAATTAAAAAATGAAGGTTAAATAAAAATTTATCCCCCAAAGAGGCTCTTAAACCATTCCATTATCCTTGTAAAGAATCCACCACTTATACACTTGTCACTCACGCAGAGGTTGGATTTGCATTCATAGTTGTTCATGCAGGAATTATCTTCAGGGAGTTGGGCAGTAATCTGCTTGTTTATATCGCAGAATTGACCCGCACTATCCACACTCACTCTGGTTCCAATTGGGAGGCATGCCTCTTTGTAGACGCAGCCAGAACAAACTGTAGTGGGTGGCACAATCGCTTCAGCACAACATTGTGTATTCGTTGCAATCTGCTGGCAAGAATAGGGGAGTGTTTTCAGGTTGTGCATTTCACACGTATCTTCAACAAGATCCCCAAGAATAGTACACTTTCCCCCATTGGTCTCGCAGGTGTTGGTTGGTACTTCAGGTAGGCAGCATTCCCCCGGGCAACCCAAGGAGTCTTTAGAGGGATTATACCCACCCTTGCATTCTGGCATCATTTGTATGCACTCATATCCCTCTTTGCATTCTGGCATAACATTGCAATAACCACCGTTGGCTTCGCATTTGGTTGCAGGTGGTTCTGGCAGGCAACATAATCCTTCCACACAGCCAAGCTCACCAGACTCATAGTATCCCTCTTTGCATGTGGGTGCAGGGCCGCATTTAAAGTCAGTGCATTTGTACTCAGCTTGGCAGTACCCTGCATTGACTTCGCACTTGGTCACTTTCTTGCAGTCTTCTGCGCAGTTGCAGGTGTTTTCGCCTGCGCCGCAGATACCGTCACCGCATTGGGTGCAAACCTGCGCCCCCACCATAATCGCACACTCTCCTGTTCCACTAGACACACTGGGTGAAATTGGTGTCAAACCGGCACAGCATTTTGGGCCGTTTGGAATAACCGGGATGCTTCCTCCTTCGCCAACACAATTATTACAGTCTTGAGCACAGTTACATTGGTTTTCTCCCAAGCCGCATATGCCATCTCCGCAGTTGGTGCAGACAAAGCTCCCGTCCTGGGGCTGGAGGCATGTGTAACCGGATGCATCACCAACTGTTTCAAATTTTGAATTTGGGACGCTGGTTAAGCCTTCGCAGCAGGTGGTGAGTTCAAAACCGGATTTGCCATTTTCTCCTTCAGCAAGGCAGGTGGCTGGTGATGTAATACAAGCACCATTCTCACATCCGTATGGGCATTCGTAAGCCAAGGTATTATAGCCACCATTTTCATTACAGTATTGCTCCAAAACATATGTCTTATGTCCATAGGGGGGTGTAATTAATGGGGGTTGTTGTGGAGTAGTATACTGTGATGGGGGCTGCTCAGCAATCTCTTCAGCCACTTGTATAGCTGTGTTTTGAACAGATGCCACTGAAGGCACTTGCCCTCCAGAAGCCCCGGCTGAAGTTGATTGAACTGGAGTAGAGGCTACTGTCACAGTAGGAGATGATACTGCAGTGATAGGGTTGACCTTCTTTACAAATGAGCTTACCTCCATAATTCCCATATTATGCATGTTGGCTTCAGACACACATGTGTCTGGAACTGTGTAAATCGAGCCAGTGCTCTTTGTAATTATCACCTTGCCTGCTGTGAAAACATCTTGGCCGCCATCGGTGTCTGAGCATTTGGAATACGCACAATCCTCAGCGCAGTTGCATTGGTTCTCACCTGCGCCACAGATTCCATCACCACACTTGGTGCAAACCTGTGCTCCAATCATAACCAAGCACTCTCCTGTTCCGCTAGACACTGTGGGTGAAATTGGTGTCAAACCCGCGCAGCATTTGGGGCCGTTTTGAATTACCGGTATACTGCCCCCTTCGCCAACACAATTATTACAGTCTTGAGCGCAGTTGCATTGATTCTCACCTAGGCCGCATATACCGTCACCGCAGTTGGTGCAGACAAAGCAGTCTGTGGCTACGCCGCACATATCGCCGTCTGATGTTGCACAGGCAACACTAGTTAGGCCCGCACAGCATTTCTCGTTAGAGGAGTATGGGGAAAACCCTGAACCTGTCTGTCCTTCAGAAATGCACTTTGTGTTTACCTGGTTACAGGCTCCATCGGAGCACCCGTTCTCGCATTTGAAATATTCTACAGCGGCGTTGTTGTCCCCAGAACAATAGAATTCCATGAGGTAATCCCCTGCACCCTGATGCGGACCTATAAAAATCTCCACTTGCGCCGTAGGGTAAGGGATTTCGGCAGTGAATATTTTGCCAACCATAATTTGGTTCATCCCACTCACTTCGTTCTCATTCAGGGTCAAAATATTTCCCCCAATTTTTAGGGTAACTTTATTTTCTGGGACATTTACGTTCACAATTTCAACACTAGATTTTTCCTGCCATATCTTGATATCTCTTTTTTCTCCCACATTAAGGGTGAAGTAATCATCCGCCTTGAAGCAGGCATCTGTAAAAGTTGCAGTGTAACCTTCCTTAGATTCTACACTTTTTTTAACAGCACCAACCCCTTGGGCTATACCAATCAGCCCCGTTTCGTCTGGACCTCTGAAGGTTTTTACAGTTCCTTTGACAAACTGATTTATGCCACCATCTGTGTCAGAGCAGCTGGAAGTTGAGGTTATACAAGCACCATTTGAGCAACCATTGGGGCACAGCTGGCAAGCTTCTTGCCCAGATAATGTACCGCAATAAGCTGAATTAGTTCCAGGATTTATGCACTTTCCGCTTGAGGGTTGAACACAAACCAAATTGCCGGAGCAATATGACTTTTGGGAGGATGTGCATTCAGAATCGCTTGTGCATTTTGGGTTTGTTCCCTTTATGCATGCCCCATTTGAGCAGCCATTTTCACAGAAATATGCCTCATTCCTTGGGAAATAATACCATGCAAGATTATCCTGGGGGATAAATGGAGAGGAATAGCACACATCTGGAAGATTATCGCAGTATTCTGCACCATTGAATTGTTTGCAGTATTCCCTCATGTCAGGGGTCATGCAGTAGGATTCAAGAACATACTCTCCCTTAGGATAAGGACCAGAACCATCTGATTTAAGGCAACCGTCTTCAACGATGACTCCCCTTGAGTCTTTACATATCCCTTTAGTATATGGATCCACCCCAAGATCCGAATCCTTGCATGTCGCAGCTGGTTTTATGCAGGCTCCATCCTTGCAGCCATTGGGGCAGCTAAAATCAACTTTGCCTACTGAACCATCTTTATTGCAGTAATACTCATCCAACATACTAGCGCCATTTTCTCCAAAGCAGGAATCATAGGTAATTCCCCAACCTGAAGCTTCAATTTTTCCTTTGGTATAATAGTCAATGCCGCCGTCAGAATCCGTGCATGTTGCAGTAGGTTTTTTGCAGGTGCCATCGTTGCAACCATCTGCACATCTAATTTTTGCACTATACACTCCATCAAATGTTTTAGTTAATTCAAGTATTTCGGGACTTTTAACGGGGCTGCAAAGCATCTCGTAAAGGTAGCAGTCTTGTCCTGCGCAATAGGATGCACTCTCTGGAGTTCCGCCAGTGATTTGAATGCACTGATCCCACCAAACATTACCCTGGCTTGAAGTCACAGAGGTTTTGGTCAAATAATTCAGTCCATCTGTATCTTTGCATGTTGGCGCCGGGTTGCATTCCCCACTAGAGCAGCCATTGGGGCATATTTTACAGGCCGCTTGCCCAGAGACTTGGCCGCAGTAAGCTGAATCGGTTCCGGGGTTTATGCATTTCCCGATTGGGGATTCATAACAAACCGAACCACCCGAGCAATATGTATTCTGCGATGAGGGGCATTCGGAATCACTTGTGCATTTCGGAGTTGACACTTTTAAGCACGCGCCATTTGCGCATCCGTTGGGACATGAAACTCCCTGGGAAGCTAGTTTGCCTTCAGTTGTGCAGAAGGCCTCATTCAGCTGTTGATCGTTTGCACAATGGTCATAGTAAATGGAATAGGGGTAAGGGCTTTGGCTAATAGATGATAACTTGTTCCCCTCTCCAATTATTAGGTTTTGGTCTGCTTGTGTGTATATACCCTTAGCATAGCCCTTCTGGAAAAGTGATGGCTCGCTATCGGATGTTATTGGATAAGTAATAAGATTCGTATAAAAGTCGGGGCTGTTATCTGAGTCTTTGCATAGAATAGTGATGCAATCACTCTGCCACAACCCTATCATGCCACACACTTGCGATCCGGAAATTTTTCCTAAGCTTTTATCAGCAATGGCCTGCAGAACCTCCTTGAGGTCGACACGGCCGTCTGAGTCGAAATCATATTGGGTTGCAATGCCACCACTTTGAGAAAGCGCTTCACTGCAGCTCGGCTGTTCATTACAACCGTAATCGGAGGGTATCAATGTACCTTCTTGAGGGGAAGTAAGGGTTAGAGCCAAAACCAAGGATGGCAACAGCAGCAAAATCACTAAAGACATAACCAATATTTTTCTCATGCTAATCACCTTAAATCAAATATATTGTTTAAAATAATGGTTCAAGAATGAGCACATATATATAAATTTCGAAGTCTTCAATTCAATTAGAAGCTTTAACCACTTTAGAGGTGATATTAGTTGAGAAATAATCGTCAAACTACAATTTAATCAACCAGAATACCCTCCGGATTTCTCTCCCTAGAATTATTAAAGAATTCTCGCGGCAAGGAAGTATGTTCAGAATAAATGACCTTCCACGCTCAGAAAAGCCCCGTGAGAGGCTGCTGAATTCGGGCCCGGGGGCACTAAGCACAACTGAGCTTTTAGCAATAATATTGGGTTCTGGATGTAATGGCAAGAGTGTGCTGGAGTTAGCAGCTGAACTCCTTAGGGAAAGAAACCTTGAAAAGATTCTTTTCTCCTTAAAATATGAGGAACTTGTGAGCGTTAAGGGGATAGGGAACGCTCGGGCTTGTCAGCTTCTTGCCTGTGGCGAACTCTTCAAGCGTTTGAAACTCGGGGAGACAAACAAGTCCCAAAAAATTAATTCTGCAATTGATGCTATTGCTTTGTGTGAAGATATCCGTAGGAGTGGAAAGGAGCATCTTGTTGGGATTTACCTCAACTCCAGGCACAGGTTCATCCGCAGAGAGATAATCTCTGTGGGCAACATGGACTCGAACATAGTTGACCCTAAAGAGATATTTAGGCCGGCTCTCCTCTGCAACGCCCATTCTGTGATCCTCGTGCATAATCACCCCTCGGGGGAACCCGAGCCGAGTGATGAGGATATTCAGATTACAGAGGTCGTTGTAAAAGCCGGGTTAATGCTCAATCTCCGCCTGCTGGACCACATTGTCCTTGCTTCGGGGGGTTTTACGAGCCTCTGCGAGAAAGGTTTAATATCCACCAAAAAATCTATAAACTAGCCCCAGAGTATTTCACACAATGACATTCAAGGTTACCCCTTGGGAAGTCACGGGGGATGTGGATTACGAGAAGCTGATAAAAGAGTTTGGAACTCAGCCACTCACAGATAAGATTCTTGCCCGGCTTGAGAAGCATACTGGCGAGCTCCATTACATGATTCGCAGAGGTATCTTCATTTCACATAGGGATCTTGATTGGCTATTAGATGAATATGAAAAAGGTAACAAGTTTTTTCTTTACACCGGACGTGGCCCGTCAGGGCATACTCACTTAGGGCATTTGATTCCGTGGATACTAACAAAATGGCTCCAGGACAAGTTTGGAGCTGAGCTCTATTTCCAGATGACTGATGATGAGAAATTCCTCTTCAGCGATAAGCTCACGCTCAAAGAGACTAACAACTTCGCATATGAGAACGCCCTGGATTTAATCGCCCTGGGTTTTAAGCCAAAACTCACAAAGATAATAATTGATACAGAATGTGCAGACACACTTTACCCCTTGGCCCTTTCAGTTGCCAAGCGCATCACGTTCTCTGTTGTACGCGCAGTTTTCGGGTTTCAAAATGAGACAAATGTTGGCCAGATATTCTTCACAAGCATGCAAGCCGTGCCCGCGTTCTTGCCTTCAGTATTAGCAGGAAAAAACATCCCCTGCCTCATACCCCACGGCATAGACCAGGACCCGCATTTTAGGATCACAAGAGACGTTCTCCCCAGGATGGGTTATTACAAGCCCGCAGCATTGCACAACATCTTTTTTCCCAGCCTCCAGCAGGGTAACAAGATGTCAGCCTCGCTGCCCGACACAGCCATTTTCACAAATGACAAACCAGATGAGGTCAAGCGAAAGATTTGGAACGCCCTCACTGGCGGTAGGGAGACTATAGACCAACAGCGAAAGTTGGGTGGCCAGCCAAACCTTTGCTCTGTATTCAAATATTATTACTTCCTTTTCGAGACTGATGATGCTGAGCTAGAGAAGAGGCGCCAGGCATGCCTTACTGGAAAGCTCCTTTGTGGTGAGTGCAAGAACGAGCTTGTGGCCCGCATTAACAAATTCCTCGAAAAGCACCAGGCTGGGCGTGAGGCTGGTAGAAAGAATATTGGAAAGTTCATTTTCAAAAAATGAGGTGATGTTGTATGGCAAAGACAATGCTCCCGCAGAGTTTCCTGCTCACGGGTTTGTTAGGGTTCCTATTCGTGGCTATTTACGGATACTTTGATAGGATTCCATTACCCTGGGCAGTTGCCTTCGGGCTTGTGTTCCTGCTGATGATTATTGCCAGTTTTGTATCAATGGCACCGCCAAATGTCAAATAAATTAGTATTCTTAAGTAGTAAATTTGCGTAAGGTTAATAAATAGGTAGAATTATCTCGTCTAAGAGGTAATTAAAATGGGGCTAGAACAATATTTACCCGACTTGAAGTATGTATCCCTGTTTAAACAGCATGAGGGAAATGTTCTTTATAATGTCCATTATGAATTAAGTATCCCTGGCCAGCATTCTTTTTCAGGGCTTCAGCAATTGCTTCTTGCGAAAGGTGTGCCTATTAAAGGAATGAAAACCTCTGAAGAAGCTGTAAGTTTTAACGGATATTTCTCGGGGGGTGTGAAGTATTCCTTGCAAGTTTCACATAAAAAAAACGGGCAAACAACTGTATCTTTAACAGCAAAAAATTCTGCAATATTCTCAGATTATAAAGTGTCCGGTACTGGTGCATCTGAGCTTATGCAAGCCCTGCGTGATTATGTAAAACTCTGCGAGCAAGAGCCATTAACAACCTTAGATTCACGGGCGAAATAAGATGGAGCTAGAAAAACTATTGCCTGACAAGAAGTATGTTGCTCATTTTAAGCAGATGCACTACAACTACAAGGCATATGTAAACTTAGATTTGGTTATTCTTGGTGCACACGACCTCAACTCTCTTCAGCAGTATCTATTAAGCCAAGGGATACCAATTGACAAAATCAGCTCTTCTTCACCCCTAGAAAAGAAAGAGGGATGGGCTAATTATAAGGGTCTATTTTATTCGGGCCTCCATTTCCATGTTTATAGCTCAGTTAGTGAGGAAGGTAACACCCGGGTGTCTTTAAGGGCTAAACACAAGGTAGACCCAGCATATAATAAAATAGATATAACTGGGTTTAATTCTCTAATGACTGCAATACGAGATTACGTCAAATTCTGCGAACAAGAACCCTTAACAACTCTCGATTCTCGAGTAAAATAAGACAACCGTGCCCTAGTCCTTGAAAAAGGGCTGTTCGGTGTTCGGCCAGAACGGGCCGCTGATAGAGACTTCGTAAAAGAGGTGGTTGATGGCAATCATTAGGCGTTCTGCAATGATATGTATCTTGAGGAAATCCAGCTTCTGGAACGCCTCGGTTTGAGGTATGCTGTCTGTTGTATGGATGGTAGTCACATTGAATTTAGTGTGCATATCCTCCATCATTTTTAGCACATTTAAAACCTTGCCATTCTCCTTCACCATGCGCTCATCAACTTTCAAGTGGGACACAATCCAGATTATCTCCTCAAGCCCCGCCTGATGGTACCACATTGAAGCCCGATACAGAGTATCGCACGTGACAGTTTCATCTTCGGTGCCTATCCCAATCTTCTTACCCTCAAGGTGGCCCAGAATTCCAAGGCTGTCAATATCGCCATTTGCCTTTCTTGTTTTATCTGAGATTGCAAAATCAAGCCCGAGTCCATCGGCAAAATGTCTTGCAGTTGATCCCGAACCAACGTCCGGGGCTATAACTATCGCATCCTTCCTGTTCTTGTACTGCCAAGCAATTGAGACTGCCAAGTCAAGCCCGTTTATTGGAATAAAACGTATTCCCGGCTCAAAGAATCCTCTCACGGCCTCTGTGTGCGGATGATATGAAATAACAGCATCAAAACCTGCATTAAGCAGTTCGTCTGCAACAAGCTTTGATGTAACCGGCTCTCTTTGCATATAAGTGGGTTTATCCCCTCGCGAATAAGCCAGATAAGGCAGCACGGCCGTTATATGGTTCGCTCCATGAACCTTGAGTGCTCGCCCGGTTAACTTCAGTTCCATAAGATTGTCATTAACGCTCTTGCTGAGCTGTTTGTTGTGGAGGCACTGGACAACATAAGCATCAGAGCCAGCAACATGGCATGGCAGCCTTGTTTGCAGCTCCCCGTCTAAGAAAACCCTTCCGGGTGAGCCATCTTTAAATTCACCGTAAGCCACTGGCACTCGCTTGTCATCAATTCCATTCTCCTTTAAGTTCCTCTCATATGCAGCCACAATGTTCCTGCACATTTCAAGTCCAGAGGTGCATGGAACCATGAGAAGCCAGCCACGATGGGAATAGAGTCGCTCAGAAATAAGCCTTTGGTAATCTTGAGGCGTAACAAACTTTTTCGCCAGTTTTTCCATACACCCACCCCCTTAAAATAAATAACACAAACATACTTTTAACTGTTTCGCTTCCCTCAAAAAAGACGACTTATAATTTCTAGAACTCAATGTCCTCGCCCTGCATGGCTGTTGGTGAAGAACCCCCGTGCCAGCTGAGCCTCGGCCTAATTCTTACCGAGTACATCCTCTCATTTGTATCGTCAAAAACCAGCGCAGCCCCGGAATCCCTCGGCAGTGTGTCCAAGAATTTGTTCAGGTCTTGGCGCAGATAACTCTGCATTAGCAGCCCGAGAGCCTTTATGTCAACCTCAGAAGTTATTCTATGGGATATCACAATATCTGATTGGGTCATCACATCAGTTGAAATTTTACCCGGTTGCTGTGATGCCAAGATGAGACTAATACCTGGTTGCCTACCCTCTCTCAAGATTGTAATTAGAGGTTTTGTTGCTGGAGTCACATCATCATTTGGGATAAACTCATGAGCCTCATCAACAATAAGCCACACCAGTGGAAACTCCAGCTGGTAGAGCTCATCAGATTTTCCAAATATAGAGGTGGCCTCCTCAATCTCCTTGTATTCCTCCTCTTTCCTGGTAAGCATTCGCTCAGCGAAGAGTTTCTGGGAGACCATGCCAATGACCAGCGCGCGTAGATTTTCGCCGCCTGTGGCCGAGGCATAGCAGCTTATGTCCAGAACAGTTATTTTCTCCCTTGAAACCAAATCCTTGATTGGGGTTGCATCCTTCTTGAAAAGCCCCCATTCTTTGGCCGCCTCAAACCTGCTCTCAGCTGCATTTTTTACCTTTGGATCCAGCTTGGGATCCTTGTTAATCTCTTTTATTACATCATCCAGAGAAAATTCCTTCTTGGTCTTCTTAAGCGGGGCGATTACCCTTTCAATTGCCACACCCACCGGGTCATTAATAGACACTCCAAATGTCATGCACCAATCTGCGGGCTCAAGCTCTATTGGGCTTATTGAAAATGGGAAATCAGTTGGAATACCCTTGTCTTTAAAATCCTGGAAGAATCCATGGGGTGTGAAAATCCGAACATCAAACCCTTGGGGCTCAAGCTTCCATTCCCTAAGGTCCTTATCCTCTTTCTTGTTTTTGTATTTTAGGGTCCAGTAAACCCCCATTGTATCAAAAATAAGCACAGATGTATTCCTGCCTATAGCCTTTGGGAGGTTTGCCATACCCTCGGCGATTACACCCATGGTATAGCTCTTACCCGAACCCCTCTTTCCACACACAAACACCACATGGCTCCTCACAACATCCATAAGGACATCATTTGAGAGCGATGTCGTTTCACCCATTTTTACATAATGCTTGCCAACGAGAATTGTGCCTTTTATTCCAAAACGCTTCCTGTCCTCTTCATCCCGCCCAAGTATTATCTCATACATTGAGTCAACGATACCTCCACCCATTATAAATTTTTTGTTGCGTCAATCCGCTTAATTTAAATATTGTTTCCATTTATCCCAAATAATGTTTCACCATGCAATCAATCCCGTGCTTTTTCACGTTGGGCAGCTGGATGTGAGATGGTATGGGGTAATGTATGTAATAGGCATAATCTTCTGCTACTTTTTTGCCAGGTGGTATGCCAAAGCCCATAAGATAAAGGTAACTGAAGAGCAGATTAATGATATAATATTCTATTTAGTGTTGGGACTTATCGTAGGGGGCAGGCTGTTTTATTGCATCTTCTATGACCCCATCTTCTTTCTGAAAAACCCTGTTGCAATCATCAAAATTTGGGAAGGGGGAATGTCTTTCCACGGAGGATTCCTGCTTGGGATTCTCTTGGCTTGGTTATATTGCAGAAAACAGAAACTCAAGTTCCTAAAAATGGCTGACCTGTTCATAATGCCAATCCCGGTTGCACTTGCATTTGGTCGGCTTGGAAATTTCATAAACGGCGAGCTATGGGGGAAGCCAACAAATCTTCCCTGGGGGGTTTACTTTCCGCAAGCGCCGGATGCCGGAACCGTTGCGAGGCACCCTTCACAAATATACGAGATTGTAAAAAACCTAATCATTTTTGGTTCCCTGCTGGTACTCTCAAAAAGCAAGAGTCGAAAGGACGGCTTTTTGTTTTTCAGCTTCATGCTTTTCTATGGTGTATTTAGGATTATAATTGAATTCTTTAGGAGCCCAGAAATAGTTATTGCTGGAATTTCCATGGGTCAATGGCTCTCAATACCGCTTGTGATTGCAGGGGTTATAGGAATAGCAAAGACTTGGAAAAGGTAAGCCTAAGGCTTCCACCGGTCCATTGTCCTGGGGAATGGTATTGCATCGCGAATGTTCTCAAGCCCGCATATCCATGCAATAACTCGCTCAACACCGAGGCCGTAGCCTGAGTGTTTGACAGAGCCAAATCGCCTTAGATCAAAATACCAATCGTAGTTCTCAACCTTCTCTCCGCCAGCCTCAAGTGCTTGTTTTAAGGCCTCAATGTCAGTGTCCCTCTCAGAGCCACCAACAATTTCACCATAAGTTTCCGGTGCAAGCATGTCAAAGCATTTAGCAACCGGGCGCGGGGCCTCCTTATCCTCTGCATCCACCGGCTTGTAGAATGCCATAATCTCCTTTGGATAATGGGTAACAATAACTGGCGTGTCGAACATGGACATCAATTCCCTCTCCTCAATTGTGCGCAAGTCTTTGCCCCATTTTACATCAAGCCCGCGTTTTTCCTTCAGCATTTTTAATACCTGGGTGTATGTAAGGGTTGGGAATTTCTTTGTGGCTGCAGGCTCGAGTTTTGATACATCGCGCTTCAATATCTTAAGCTCCTCCTGGTTTTTCTTTAGCACAGACTTTACAATGAACTGGACTTCGTCCTTGGCCACTTCAGAGCATTCCTTATAATCCATAAATGCAGCCTCCATCTCAGCCATCCAGAATTCAGCCAGATGCCTCGATGTGCTGGATTTCTCTGACCTGAATGTTGGCGAGACGTCGTAGATTTTTTCCAATGCAAATATTGCGGCCTCTGCATAAAGCTGCCATGACTGGCTCAGGTAAACCTTGTTCTCAAAATACTTGACCTCAAAAAGCGTCGAGCCCCCTTCGCAAGCTGCCGGTGTAAAGATAGGTGGTGTAAACTCAAAGTATCCATGCAATCTGAAAAACTCGTGTATTGCCCCGGTAACTGTTGATCGTATCTTCATTATAGAAGAAAGGTATTGTGAGCGGAGCCAAAGGTGCCTCACATCAAGCAGGAATTCAGGTGATAAGTCCTTGGCTATGGGGAATGCATCCCCCTTGTAAATAAACCTCACTTTCTCAGCCACAATTTCAAAACCAGTTGGGGCACGCTCGTCCTTCTTCAACTCACCCAATATCTCCATTGAGGATTCAACATTGGCTTTTGTGGCAGCTATCCAACTCTCATTATCCACTTCCGCTTTCTTGATAACACACTGGATTATCCCGCTTGCATCCCTGAGCACAATGAATGCCATCTCATTGGAGTTTCTTTGCCTGTGTACCCAGCCCCAGAGTTGAACCTTGCCCTTACCTTCCTTAATTGCATCGCCAATCATTACCCTTTTCATTTTAGACCCAATCCCAGCTCATCCAGCTGCTTCTTTGAAACATCCGATGGTGACCCAACCATTAGCTCTTCAGCAAATTTGTTCTTTGGGAAAGCCATAACATCTCTGATGCTCGGTGTACCGCTGATGAGCGCAACAAGTCTATCCATTCCGAAGGCAATCCCACCATGAGGTGGTGTACCATACTTCAGGGCTTCGAGGAAAAAACCGAATCTGCTCTTGGCTTCCTCATCAGTAATCTTAAGAGCTTTGAAAACTCGGGCTTGTATATCCGGCCGGTTAATCCTGATGCTGCCGCTCCCTAGCTCGGTGCCATTGAGCACAACATCATAGCTTCTGCTCTTAATTTTGCTTAAATCTTTCTCAAGCAGATCAAGATCTTCGTCAACCGTTGATGTGAATGGGTGATGCGCAGATACCCAGCGCTGGTCCTCTTCACTGAATTCCATGAGCGGGAATTCAGTAACCCAAAGGAATTCATACCCTTTCTTATCTGGGGAACAAACGTTACCCAATTCCAGGCGTGCTGCGCCCAGTGCCTTGTTTGCAGCATGCCTGTCCTTGTCTGCAACAATCACTACAAGATCGCCTTTTTCCAGCTTCAGCTGTTTCTTCAACCCTTCAACGGACTTTTCGCTGAAGTGCTTTGCACTTGCACCTTCCAATCCTGCACCCGTAAAATAAAGCTCCACTACGCCTTTACCCTTGTTAGCCTTAACAGCTGCCAAAAGGTTTTCCGAGAGTTTCTTGTTTGGCTCAACATGTGCAACAACTGCCTTGACCGTGCCCCCTGCACTAGCAATCTCCTCAAGTATCCTAAAACCACATTCCTTTGCAAACGTGGTAATATCCTGAAGCTCAATGCCAAACCGCATATCTGGCTTGTCTGTCCCAAACCTTTCCATTGCATCGTGATGCTTCATTCTGAGGAACGGTGTCTTGATTTCCTGGTGCAGAATATCCTCCCAAATTAGCTTCATCATCCCTTCAATAACTGCAAAAATATCCTCCTCATTCACAAAGGACATTTCCATGTCGAACTGAGTGAATTCGGGCTGCCTGTCTGCCCTTAGATCCTCATCCCTCATGCATTTCACAATCTGGAAATACCTGTCAAGCCCGGAAATCATTAGTAGCTGCTTGTATAGCTGAGGGGATTGTGGCAGCGCGTAGAACTTGCCTTTATGCACCCTGCTGGGCACGAGGTAATCGCGCGCACCTTCTGGCGTGCTTTTGGCAAGTATTGGTGTTTCAACCTCAACAAAACCCAAGCCATCCATGTAATCGCGGATTTTCTTGGCTATTCTATGCCTTAGGATAATTAATTCCTGTGCAGGCTTTCGCCTCAAGTCCAGATATCTGTATTTCAGCCTTAAATCCTCATTTGCCAAAACCTCATCCTCAACCTTGAAAGGTGTAGGCTCTGACTCAGAAAGCACATCCAGTTTGGAGAGCGCCACCTCAATTTCTCCAGTGGGCATATCACTTTTTTTCTGGCCCTCAATCCTCTCCTGTACCTTTCCATCAGCCAGAATAACAGATTCTTTCTTAAGATGTTTATAGAAATCCATCTCCTTATCAGATGGCTGAACCACACATTGTGTAACTCCATATCTATCCCGGATATCAATGAACACAAGCTTACCATGAAGCCTTGTGCTGTGAATCCAGCCGGCCAGTTTTACAGATTTTCCAATTGACTTGGCATTCAATTCTCCGCATGTGTGCGTCCTTAGCATTCGGGAGAGGAAGAGGGGGGTTTATTTAAATATTTCCCACAGCACAGCGAGCAAGACGCTTAAATTTATCCCCATCTGCCACTGTACCCACAAGCCCCCCATAATGCATTGGTATTGCTATCTTGGGCATTATTGTATTAGCTAATGCCGCTGCTTCCTCAGCAGTCATTGTGTAAGTTCCCCCTACTGGAAGTAATAGGATGTCAATATCCTTGAGGGCCTTTAGCTCAGGGATTGCGTCCGTATCGCCTGCATGGAATATCTTTACACCTTCTATCTCTACGAGGTATCCAAGCCAGCCATTGGCTCGTGGATGAAAGGGTTTATTGAGATTGTAAGCTGGGAACCCCATTATTTTAATAGTATTATGGGTCAACGCTTCACCGGGCTTAAGCATGTGGAATTTCACATCTGAACCTAGCTTTCCCAGTTTGCTCGGTGTATCAACTGGGCCAACAATCCAGGTCTGTGGCCCCATTATTTTCTGTATATCCCCCAGGCTTAAATGATCGTGGTGGCTGTGGGTAATAAGCACCAAGTCTGCCGTCTGGTGTTCCCCCTTAAGCTGGAAGGGGTCAATGTAAATCACGTGCTTGCCTACTAATCTAAATGAGGAATGCCCCAACCATTCAATCCTAATGCCATTATACTCCATAAAAATCACCCCAGTCCAAAGAGTTTCAGCAAGATCTCTTTTGTGTACACATCTTCAATCAGCATGAACAGGAAATATACGAGGGCACAAAAAATCACGGCAGATGATACTATTTCCCTTGTGTTAGAATTTGCCGCCCCAATTAGAATCATAATAAATATTGCACAGCCAATAATTAATGGCACCCAGAGGGTTATCGTTGGGGCAATTTGCGAGATAATAACTGTAAAAAATTCTCCACCCACACAAGCAACAAAAATCGGCCAGAACTTGAGGTGCACACTCAGGTGTGCCATTGAGGATTGGTGGATTGAGTAAACCACCAGAGCTTGAATCAGAGCAACCAAAACAAATGCAACAAAATATATTCCCCCCACCAGGATTGTTTCCCCCCATTTAATTTTACTAAAGTCAACATGAGAGAGAATGAAACCGAGAAACCCGAGGAAAACCGCCAATGCCACAAAAATCCAATAGCGCTTGGAAATATCTTTAATTAACTCTATCTTGGATGTGCCTGGAATTGCGACTGGGCTAACAGACAGAACCTTCTCTGTAACCATAACGCCCTTATTGATTTGCTGGAATGCCATATCTATCGCATCAATGCTGTAGCCTGCTGACTGGAGGTCCTGTTTAATATCACTCAAGCTATCACCATAGGCAATTCTACGCCTTACATACTCAAGAAGTGCCGGGTTCACCATCTTTTTTTGATTCTAGCTCGAGCGCCTATTTAAACTTTGCCCGAGGTAAGACAACGGAACCAAGAAGAAGTCACTACTTCAACTGCGCCTGGAGCGTTCCCAGATTTATTTCAAACACAGCCACGGGCATTTCCAGCCTGAAGTTCACCAGTACGGTTGGATGTATTTCCCCTATTATACCAATCTGTTTTCCACCCACTAGGAGCTTGCCGACGCGGCCTGGGATGAATCGCGTGTCAGTAATTTCCTCTAGCTTTAATCCCAAATTGAAAGATTTTAGGAGGTGTTCAATGATCTGCCTTGCGCGCGTAAAATCCTCGTTTTTACCGCAAAGTGCCACGCCCAAGACAAGATCTTCCCTAACGCCCGTCTCCTCATTCTTGTCTTTATAGAATACAGCCCCCATTTCAAATATGCGCTGAGGGTACTCGTTCTTCGCATTCAGCTGCAGCACTTCCATCATGCTGGGGATGATGGACTGCCTCAAGGCAGAGTATTCACTGCTCTTTGAGTTGGAGAACTCAATAATTTTCTCCTTTTGCCCCATCATTGTGTTTTGAATCCGCTCATTGCTCACGCTGAATGTTGTGACCTCATTTAGCTCAAGGCCAACCAACAATTCGGCAATTTTCTTTCTGAACCTCTCAATCCTGGCCTCCTCACCAATTGTGGAAATTACTGGCAATTCTGGCTCAAAGTTTTCATAACCGTGGGCAATGGCTATATCCTCCACAATATCCATAGGGTGCAGCACATCAACACGGTAGCTCGGTATCAATACGGTTCCATTGGAATAGGAAAATCCCATTCGCTCCAAACATTCCTTGATATTCACCTTTTGTCCCAGGAGTTTTTGCACATATGCCTCATCCAGCTTCATTGCCACAGGTTTTAGGTTTGGAGTTACAATCTTTTTGTCTGGATAGTTCAAACTCATTGAGAAAATCTGGCCGCCCATATCTGCAAGCTCACAAATTATTATGTTGAGCAGCTCCTTAAGGAAATCTAAATCAAAGCCAGAGCATTCAATGAATACCTCTTTTGTGCTGGTTGTGACCTTCCCAGTTAATTCAGAGTTTATAATTGGGGGCATGGATAACACGTCCCCCTTGGCATCGATGAAAAAGGGGAATTTCTCCTTGCCCTCCAGCAGGTGCCCGAAATCCCGCCCAGTCTTGTGTCTCGATAATATTTGAAGCCCATTCATTGGTTTTGTATCACCCAGTGGAACAAAGCTCACGCCTTTAGGGTCCTCAGCGCAAAATGTGATTGGGTATTTTATCTTTTCAGATGGGTAAATCCCTATTGCAGCCTTTGAGCGGTTCCTGCAGTGAGTAACGTGCAGTTTCTCTTGGAGTTGGATAATCTGCTCAATTTTCTCATCAGTCAACTTAAGCCCTTTAACAATTGCGCATGCAGTGTATGGCCTCACTTTTGAAACAGAGGGTTTTATGTTAACACTCAACCCAGAGGATTTAACTGAGTACTCCCTTAGACCTTTTTCAACACCTATAAATGAGCGTAATGCCCTTATGAATCCAAACTCAGCCAAGAGGTCTGGGCGGTTAGGAAAAACCTCCACAACAATGCTCTCTTTAGAAAGGGATTCAAGATCTGTTCCAAGCATTGCGATGCGTTCCTTAAGCTCATCATCACTGAGTTTTTTTCCGATTCCGGATTTCACAGTCCCATAATTGAGCGCAACTGTTGGCATTTTATTTGTACCATACCCTCCTTTTCTCAAGATCGTTGGAATATATCTCTCTTAAATCGGTGATATTTAGATGCTCCATAATGCCTCGTTCAAGCCCCTGGCCCCAGGCCAACACCGGCATATCTATACCCAGCAGAGGCTTCACAACTTCTGGCCTAAACATCCCTGCGCCACCCAGCTCTATCCATTTCTTCCTCTCCTTGAGATAAACCTCTGCCTCAACACTCATCTCAGTGTATGGGAAATACGCAGGCCTGAACCTCACTTGGTCGTAGCCAAGCTTTCTATAATATTCCCCCAAATAGCCTAGGAGATTGCGGAAAGTTACATTTGGGCTAACAACTATTCCATCCACTTGGTAGAACTCAAAGCTGTGACCCCAGTCTATTGTTTCGTTCCTGAAATTCCTTGCAACAGAGAAAAATTTCCCCGGAATATCTTTTGGTGTGAGTGAAGCAAGTGTCCTTGCTGAGAGCACAGTGGTGTGCGTCCTCATCACATTCTGTTTTGCTACCTCTTCATTCCATTTGTATTGCCAGCCCTTCGAGCCTGTAGTCCAGCCTGTCTCATGAGCCTTTCGCACACGCTCAACAAGCTCCCTGGCAGGCAGTGCACCATTCTTTGGGTCTTTTATGAAGAAAGTGTCATGCAAATCCCTTACTGGATGGTCTTGTGCTGTGAAAAGGGCATCAAAATTCCAAAAAGATTGTTGCACCATCCGCCCAGTCATTTCCTTAAATCCCATATCCAGCCATATTCTCCGTATGTAATCTATTGCCTGGTACAGCACGTGCCTGCTGGCCCCCTTTAGGGTTGGAACTGGAGAAGAAATGTCATACGTCTTGAAAGTTGATTTTGGGGTTTGCTTGGAGAAGCTTGAGATAACTTCTGAGGTAACACGCCCTATAAGCTTCTCTGCACCTATAGGTCCAATAGCCTTACCCGCATCTGTAAGCTCTACCTTGATTGACTTCCTCTCAACCAGCCGTATTATATCTTTCCTGGACATCAGGTTTTGAAATGAGAATTTTTCCTCGGGCCCAAGAGAATCCTCCCCCCTAGGTAGGGTATTGAGAAATTGTTCCTGCAGCGTTCTTTTGTTAAGAAGGTTGCGGCCGTTCTCGGTTAGTTCAAAGCTTAGCGGCTTTGTGCCTTTTATGATGATTGCTGCCTGGCCCTTGAGCACACCTATGCTCACCTGAATCTCTTCTTGGCTTAATGGTATCTCGTCTGCAGATACGGGTCCGTCCTTCAAGCAATTAAGCATTATCCTCTCAGGAAGCCCCTCTCGCTGGTATCGTGTACCGTTCTCACCCAATTCAACAAACCTTGTTTCGCTCTTCTCGAGCCCCACAAGCCCCTTGTTTGAGAGCCACTGGAGCGCACGGATAACCTCAACCTCAGAAAGCTTTGTAGAATTAATTATATCTTTAAGTTCAGAGCTTTGCTTGAGCGCCCCAAGCACCAACCGCTCACTAGCGTCCAAACTCTTCACAATATCCATAAAGAGAATTAAAAAAAGGGTTTATTTAAAGCTTACCTATTTTCCGTCATCTGCTTTCATATTGGTCCAGGCAGTATCAAACATATTCTGGAGGGCAGATGCAAACAGTGGCGTCTTCACCCAGATGCCAATGTCGTAGGTTGGATGAACCTCTTTATCATCAGTCACCATGAATGTGAGGTCCTTGCCATCAACAATGACAAACCTTGCGTGCTCTTTGGTGTGCCTGACTTCAGCCAATCCCTTAAAGTTGGCTAGAACCTTTCTAGTGGAGTCATCCAGGGGTGCGGCAATCCTAATCTTGACACCGCGCTCTTTGGCCTTCTCCATTGAGCCTTTAAGCCCCTCAAGCTTTCGTAACAGCCCTGCTGAGGATGTCATTATTGTGACATTCTTTTGGGCATTCTTTATCATCAAATCAAGGTGATTGTAGAGGTTGTGTCGGCCCTTTAATGCACCTGAAAGGTCTGTGGGGTCAATTAGCTCGATACCCTGGTTGTGGAGTCCCTTTAGCTCCTCCATTACTTCTCCAGTCCTTACTGTGTCCAGGCGTGAAAGCCTCTCATCAGCCACGCGCCTCATGTGTTTCTTAACTCGATCCACAACTTCTTCAGGAGCAACAGTCATGTACTTTATTGGTTTTCCAAATTTTTGTATCACAAAACCCTTCTTTTCGAGGCTTTCCAGCACATCATAGCTTCGTGAGCGTGGAACGTTGGCAATGTCTGAAAGCTCACCTGCAGTCGAAACTCCACGAGAGAGCAGCGCAGTCCATAGCCTCACTTCGTAAAGGTTGAGTGAAAAGTAGTGTCTCAGCCTGTTCAAAAAATCCTCCTTAACTATCATTTTAAACCCTCCACTTTTTTTTAAACATGAATATCCTCTCCACCCAGAGATATTCACCCACCCTGAATAGTACCCACTTATTTAAAACCAAGAGTGGTAATAATACTATTAGCCAATTACAATGAATAACTAGTATATAAAATTTTTTATTCTATAGTTTAGAAAAGGAAGTATTAATATAAAGGGGTGTTTTTCTGTGATTATGCTGATTTGTGGGATAGACGAGGCCGGCCGCGGAGCTGTTCTTGGACCCTTGGTGGTTGCGGGGGTGTGCTTTCACGAGGACGAAATCAAAAAACTAGGGGAGATGGGGGTTACTGATTCAAAGCTACTCACCCCTAAGAAAAGAGAGGAACTTGAAAAGGAGATTTCAAGGCTCTCACGTGGCTCCAAGCTTATAAAGATAAGCCCCGAAACCATCGATGCCAGAGAGGGGCAGGCCAAAAATCTAAACACTCTGGAGGTGGAGGCATTTAAAAGCATCGTCGAGGCTTTGAAACCAGAAGTGTGTTATGTGGATTCTGTGCTGAGGAATCCTGAAAAGCTCAAGGCGGAACTAAAAAGTGTCACCGGCGGAAAGCTCATCGTGGAACACAAGGCAGATAAGAATTATACGGTTGTTGGTGCAGCCTCAATCCTCGCAAAAGTTACCCGGGATGCAGAGATTAGAGCTATTGAAGCGAAGTTTAGGGTCAAAATCGGCTCAGGTTACCCTGCTGATCCGGATACAATCCGTTTTCTAGAAGAGAACATTGCAAAAAATTACCCTTTTGTTCGGAAAACTTGGGCACCATTCAAGGAAATCAAGGCCCGCGCAGAGCAAAGGAAGCTTTTCTAGGCAATATTTATTAATAATTAGTATAAAGGGAATAATATGGTGCTTCTTCAAGAGCTTCCAGCTGATTGGGAGAAAAAGTTGGTGAACCTTGGGTTTATGCCCTCTCCAATAAAATCCCAATACGAATCATACCGAATGGCTGGAGATGGAAATGTAATTGTGTTCAAGAGCGGCAAGGTTCTATTCCAAGGCACACCAGAGCAGGTTGATTCCCTCAATCAGCTTCTTCTCGGGCATCAACCCAAGGTAATCGGAAACCTATCTGAAGTCAAGGATGTGCTTGTGGGCACAGATGAGGCATTAAAGGGTGATACATTTGGTGGCATATTGGTTGCTGGTGTCAGGGCGGATTTCAAATCCAGGCTGAAGCTGATTAGAATGGGTGCGCGGGATTCAAAGTTGCTTTCAAAGGAGGAAATCAAATCGCTAGCTAATGAAATAATGAAGGATTTTCCCTGGTATGCTGCAAACATATTACCTGAAGAATACAATCGGCGCGTAGAGGATTTTGGGGTGACTGGGCTGTTAAACCAGCTCCACGCCGAATGTTTTGAGAAGCTGAAAATAAAAGGAGCCAAGCATGTTGTTGACCGTTTCCCGGGGTGTAAGGTGGGTGACATAGCCCTTATACACGGGGAGAGTGAGAGTGTGGAGGTTGCCGCTGCATCAATTATTGCAAGACACCTAGCCAACAAACAGATTGAGCAACTCTCGGTTAAGGCAGGTATGGTGATTCCCATGGGGAGCACACATGTGTCGGCTGCTCTTGAAAAGCTAAGAAAATCCGGGCTCCAAATAAATTTGTTTGTCAAGATGGGTTTTAGGAACGTTTCCACAAAAAAATTTATAAATGCCCGGGAAAATTAAGGTTTAAAATGGACGAAGACGAACAACCGGAAGACGATCAAGGGGATGTGTACTCCGACGGCTCAAGGAGTGAAATGGTAGAGGATGACGAGATGTCGCCAGAGGAAGAAGGCTTCATGGAGGGGTTTGAGAAGGACAGCAAAAAGGTGCGATGCGCCTACTGCAAGAAGATAATCATTGACCCCGACGATGCCATTGAAAAGGAACAGGAAGGAGAAGTATTCCTCTTCTGCTCTGAAGAATGCTACCAGGCCTTCAAGAAAGAAGAAGCAGAAAAATGAAAATCACTGGAAAAACAACCTTTGCAGAACTCCTTTCAGTTTGCCCACCTGCAGGTGAAATACTATTTGGATACGGGTTACACTGCATTGGCTGCCATATGTCTGCCGAGGAATCCATAGAAAATGGTGCCCGTGCTCATGGGCTTTCGGACAGCCAAATCAGCGATATGCTTGACAAGATTAACAAAAAGATTAAAGAAAAAAGGTGAGACCATGCCATTCAAGATTTCTTTCAAAGAAGAGGACTGCATAGGCTGCGGGGCGTGTGTGGCTGTTTGCGATGAAAACTGGGAGTTGAAGGGCAGTAAGGCCAAACCCAAAAAGACGAAAATCAAGGAAAAGGGCTGCAACCCTGATGCCGCAGAGACATGCCCCATGGGCTGCATTAAGGTTGAGGAAGAGTAAAACTTCCGGGGAACCAAAATGAATAAGGTCAAAGTGAACAAGGTAAGAGTATTTTCCACAAACGCTTGCCCATACTGCCACATGGCCAAGGATTTTCTCAAGCAGAATAAGATAGAGTTTGAAGACATAAATGTTGAAGAGAATGAGGCTGCTGCAGAGGAGGCAGTGAAACTCAGCGGGCAATATGGTGTGCCGGTTATAGATGTAAATGGAACAATTGTTGTTGGTTTTGATAGGGTAAGACTGAAAAATCTGCTTAAGATTTAGGTGTGTGCCATGGATTATGATGTTGCAATAATAGGGGGGGGCCCAGCAGGTGTGACTGCCGGTGTTTATTCTGTCAGGTACAACCTTAAAACAATCCTAATCAGTCCGCTCATTGGTGGTTGGATTGGAAAAACCCCCTATATTGAGAATTGGCCGGGCGAACCCGAGGCAGTTAGTGGGCATGAACTGGCTGAAAGGTTCCACAAACAACTGGTGAACATAGGAACTAAAATCCTTGAATCTGAAGTTGTGGATATTTCTAAAGAAAAGGCTGGCTTCGTGATAAAAACCAGCTGCGGCCAGACAATTAAGGCGCGTGCTGTGATACTTGCAATGGGTTCAAAAAAACGCAAGCTCGGCGTTCCGGGAGAAGATGAATTCCTTGGCCGAGGTGTGAGCTACTGCGTAACCTGCGATGGCCCGTTGTTCAAGAAAAAGAGAGTAATCGTGGCTGGAAGTGGGGATTCTGCAATAATCTCTGCAATAATGCTCGCAGAATACGCTGAAAAGGTCCACATTACTGTTAAGGGACCCGAGCTGGCTGGCAAGCCCTACAGGATTGAGCAGATTAAATCCAACCCCAATATAAAGATACACTACAACACCATGGTTCAATCCATATTTGGCAGCAAGTGTATGGAAGGCGTTGCGCTAAATAATGGTAAACAGATAAAGGCAGAAGGCCTTTTTGTCGAAATTGGCCTTATCCCATTAACGGATTTGGCTGTCAAATTGGGTGTAAAGTTAGAGTCGGGACTTATTGCCGTTAAAAGTGATATGTCAACGAACATTCAAGGTGTGTTTGCTGCGGGAGACATAACCAATGGCTGCAACCGGCTTAACCAAATTATTACCGCAGCTGCCGAAGGGGCAATTGCTGCGAATTCTATTTACAATTTCTTGAGATAACCTTAATAAGTCATTACCCGGCAACCATAAAATTTGATACAAAGTTTTATTAATATCTCCGCCTCCACAAAACCCATGCCATCTCCACAACAAGAGGCCTCTGCTGCGCAGTGTATTTTCTGTAAGATAATTAAGGGGGAGGTCCAATCATTTAGGGTTTATGAGGATGCACTTTCAATTGCGATTTTGGATATTAACCCCGGGGCAAAGGGGCACATCCTACTCCTTCCCAAGGAGCACCATTCGCTGCTTCCCAACATGCCCGAAGAGCTGATTGCGCACTTGGGCCAGGTTGCCAAGTGGCTCGCCCACACAACAAAAAAGGTAATGGTTTGTGAGGGGGTCGACATATTCACGGCAACTGGTGGTATGGCTGGGCAGAACGCCCCGCATGTGATGCTCCATATTATACCTCGGTTTAACAATGACAAGATAGAATTGGACCTTAAGCTGCAAAAAGCCTCTCCCGAACAGCTAATGAAAATAAGGCAGGCATTGGCCGGGAAGATTAAGGAGAATCTGGGTTATGATATTAAGAAACATGAGGAGCCCAAAGAACCTGCAGCTCAAAATTCTGAACCTGAAGCAGAGGTAAGTGCGGAATCACAGACTGAACGCAAATCAGAATCGCAAGATGAAGAGGATGTTGGGCTTGATGACATCGCCTCCCTGCTGGGGGGTGAAAAATAATGAATAAGTGCAAAGTTTGTGATGCCGCAGCAGCCCCAAGGGCAGTTTTGTTTGAAGATGAGGATTTGGTGGCATATTTACCAGAGGATGCTGTAACTACAGCCCATGTTGTTGTGGCCACAAAGAGGCATTTCCCCAGCATCTTTGAAGCCCCAGATTACCTTGTGGCCTGGGCATTTGCCATTGCCAATAAGCTTTCAAAGGTGTTGATTGAAAGCCTCAACATGCAGGGCCTCAATACCTTAGTTCAGATAGGCCGGGGCTCGGAGCATTTTACAATAAATATCATTCCCCGTTTTGAGAATGACGGACTCAAGCTCATGTGGAACCCTTCAAAGGGGGACATGGATGAGCTCAAGAATGTCCAGGGCGCTTTCAACAGTGCCACCAGTGGCAAATGGATTTTTGAGACAAAGGGCAAGGTGCAGGAAGAGAAAAGTGAGAAAAACAATGTCCTCAAGCCCGTGGCTGGAGAGGAAAATTATCTTCTAAAACAGCTTCACAGATACCCTTAAATTAAATTGAGAAACCAATTCTGAAATATCCAGGTAACCAGTGCGGCCAGGAACAAGGGAGGGACAAAAGGAATTCCTTCCTTAACCAACACCCTATCCAACTGCCCCGCATTCTGCAGCTCAACCATTTTTGCTATCTGCTCTTTGGTAACCCCAAAATCACTTGGCTTAACAATAATTTTTTTCCCTTTTCTTATGGGCCTGACAACCCAGTCTCCTTCGGTAAGCTTTTTAGGAGCAATCCACTTGAAGAAACATACCTTTTCAACAGCTTTAACAACAAACCACAGATGAAGGGTGATGAGCATCAAAAGGCAGAGCATGAGTCCCACTAGTTTGTTAATGGCTCCTCTAAGAAAAACAAATGAAAGTACCATTGCTAATGCCACAAAACCAGTTGTAACCAACCGCCTCACTTTATATTTAGACTCCAGCTTTATGAACTCTTTAAGGAACTGCCTAAAATGACTTGCAATAAGGTAAATGCTCCATGCCAGGCCGTAAATCCCACCCAGGAGGATTGCATTGATTAAGAATGTTCCAATGATTGGAAAACCCACAAACCAAAGCCCCAGCCAAGTGCCAATGCCCATGAGGAGTTTTGAATCCCCTCCACCCCACTGCCCCGTGTAAAAGAGTAATAATGATAATAGCAACATTGATGCAAAGCCAATTGCTGAAACCAAAATCGGTAAAAAACTCCATTGGGTAATTGAGTTTACAACCCCGTTGGCAAACCCAAGAGCTATGAAAGAATAACTCAGTATGTCTGGCACTTCCCGTGTCTTAATATCAAACAAGGCCGCAACCATAAGGTATATTGAAATAAAAATGAATTCGAGAATGCCGACCATGCCTCCTCCTTAGAAGGCAAATGTATATAAATCTTTTTATCTCTCATAAGTTAAAAATGATAGGGCAATGGGCAAATCTTTTTCGGAAGCGTGGAATGCTAAACCATGTGGCAATATCCCTGGAAGCACCAGATTTAGAGCAGGAATACCTTGCGCGATTCGGGCTCAGCGAAGAGCAACTCTGTGAGAGGAAGGGCAAACTCCTACAGCAGCTCCTGGAAATCCAGGTGCAGTTGGACATCCCCATAATGAGCGTGTTCCTGCTATCTGGCAGGAAACTTGCCCCCGGGTTTTCGATGCAGCTACGGCATTTCAATATAGTGCTCGGTTCCCTGGATATGGATTTCGTGGAAAAACACCAGGTTAAGGTTTCTCCAATTGGAAAATGGTTTGAGCTGCCTTCTGAAGAGGTTGAGCAGATGAAGCTGCTGATTGATTCCACAAAAGATTATGACAAGTTCTTCCTTAATCTATGCATCTGCTATGAGGGTCAGGGTGAGATAGTGGATGCCTGCAAGATGATAGCCCGTAGGGTTGAGAAGCAAAAACTGGACCCGGAAAGTATCACAAGGGAGACAATCAAGGACAATCTCTACTGCTCAAATTATCTTGCGCCAGACCTGATGATAATTAACGATGCCCCTAACCTCAAGGGTTTCTTGCTATGGGACGCATCTGATTCTATAATCCATTTCACAAAAAAACCCTGGCCAGAATTCAACCCGGGCAGCCTGAAGCGGATAATAGAAAGCTATAGGCTCAGGCAAGAGCAGTAAGACTATTCTTCATAATTCCCATCCAGCACCCTGCGTATCGAGCTGGATTTTTTATCCCCTATGAGGCTCACTTCCTTCAATTCTTCCTCAGATGCTGAAAAAATCCTATTGACGCTGCCAAACTTTTTCAGTAGAGGTTTAGCCAGCTTGGGGCCAATGCCCGGGAGTGCTGAAACCAAATACTCCTGCTGTTCTTTGAGTGTTTGTGGCTTATTGAAATGTAAACTCAACTCATTGCTGCCTGGCTGCTGCTCACTCTTTGCCATTGTAAAAATCAGTTCAGCCGTTTCCCTGGAATTTTTGGTGCTCAGAACTGGAATCTGAAACCCCAATGCAAGGCTTGTGAGGGCGCCATAAACTGCATTCTTGTTTATCATGCGGGAGCTCTCTGGCCCCTCTTCAATAATGATTACCGGCTTTGCAAATGCCTCCCTCATCCTTTTTGCCTGAACAAGCAATCTCCGGTCAATAATTGAATCCACAAAATCCTGCCCGGATTTAAGCTCAACTGCGACATCCTTGCTACAGATGTAATCGGCACTTTCAATCCTTTTCATCTCAATTGATGCCCCCAGCTCATTGAGGTGTTTCAGTACAGGAGAGCCTTGCTCTCTGGCATCCACTAGAAGCCTTATGCTGCCTTCACTCTTCATGAATCCCGTTAAGGCGCTTTGAGAGTTATCAACCTGGACAGCAGGCTTTGTGTCACCAAGACGCTGTTTAATTTCTTTCAGCAGATAGTACATTCGCCTCTCCTTGCGCTGGGAGGAATATCTGTATGCAACATCTCTTGTGTCCTTTGTCACAAGAACAATAACCCGGCCCTGCTCCTGCCTGCCTGTCCTGCCCCTGCGCTGTATGCTCCTTATGGCAGATGGCACGGGCTCGTAGAAAACCACTAAATCCACTCGGGGAATATCGAGCCCCTCTTCCCCAATGGAGGTTGAGATGAGCACATTGAACTCCGAGTTCCTGAATTGGTCGAGGATTTCCTTTTGCACCTTCTGGCTCATCCCTGTTCCGTCATGCTTGGCCTGGCCAACAAAGAGCTTGGCTTTGGTATGCGGCAACTGGTTTAGGGCGCCCTCAAGCCTTTTCGCAGAGTCCCTGTAATGGTTAAATACAATTATTTTAACCATTTGGTTTGCCTGGGTTTCCGTATCTATAATTTTAATGAGGCGCTCAAATTTTGGGTGCTCAATACCTTCCTGGATTAGCTGTTCGGTTAGATAAAGGCTGGCCTTGAAATCAGGGTCTTCCACCAGGTTCTTGACAGCCTTCACCTTGCTGGTTTTGGATTCCTCACTTATCCTTGTCAGGTAACTGTGGAGCGCAAAGCTTCCCTGGGTTTCCAATAGCTCCAGAGCATGGTGAACCTTTAGCGCCTCAGCCACAACAGAAATTGCCTTCAGCACACGCGGGTCTGGGTCAGATGTTAATGAAGCGTGTAAAGCATGCTGCAGTTCAAGGATTTCCTTTTTTGAAACCCTGAAATTGAGCTTAGCTTGCTCACCCAAAAGTTCCGAGACCACATCTATCTTTCTCTTAAAGCAGGTTTCCAGGTAGCCTTTTACCTGCTTGAAACGCTCCGGGAGGGTGACTTCCTGCATTTCCATCGCTATTTCCTTCACATAAGGTTTTACATCATTATCTTCATATGTGCGCACTTCGATATCCTCAATCCCTAAGTTTTTGCATACTTCCTCAATTTTCTCAATCTCAGAGCCGGGGGAAGCTGTGAGGCCGAGAACTCGTGGGAATCTCGCCTTCGCTAGGTATTGTTTTGCAATCCAGCCATAGCTATAATCCCCTACAGCTCTATGGCACTCGTCAAAACACAGAAGGCTCACATCCTCGAGTTGTACCTTGCCTGAAAGGATATCATTCTCAATTGTTTGGGGTGTGCTGAATATCAGGTTGCTGACTTTCCAGAGCTCTTCTCTTTTCTCCGGGGCTGTTTCACCAGTCATTAGCGCCATATTCTTCACTGGGAGTTCTAAGTGAGCCTCGGCTGCAGTCATGTGCTGCTGCGCCAATGGTTTTGTTGGGGCCAGCATGAGGATTTTGCTCTTGGGAAAGCAGCGTAAGCGGTAATCTGCAAGCATGAGAAAAACAAGGGTTTTTCCGAGCCCGGTGGGGAGCACAACCATGGTATTCCTCTGGACGCTAGTCCCAAGTATGGTCTGCTGGTAGAGCCTTGGCTCAAACCCCCTTATCATTCCCTCACCTAATCCCGGCCGGTTTAAATAAGTTGCTTCGGGGTGTGTCCAGTCGAAAGTTGAGATTCATTTATGCAAATGAAACTCTCATTACGGTTACACCAACGGAAAAATATTAAAACCAGCGGGTTCATCTATTTAAATATGGACCTAGCCAAGCTAAAAGAGGAGCAGGAGCAGCTAGCCAAACTGGTTGTTATCAACAACAAGATAACTAAGGTTAAGACGGTGGCGGGTTGCGATGTCATTGGCATTGGCAACGATCTCATTTGCTCCATTGCAGTTCTGGATTATGAGACCCTAAAGCTTGTTGATAGTGCAACAGCTAGAGAGCCTGCAAAGATAAGGTACATGCCCGGATTTATGGGCTTTAGCCACGGGCCGATTATTGTCAACACATTCATGAAGCTTAAGGAAAAACCAGATGTTATGATAGTTAAGGGCCACGGCATAGCCCATCCAAGGCGTCTGGGTTTGGCCTCGCAGATAGGGCTTCAGCTAAACCTCTCCACAATTGGTGTTGGCTCTGAGCTGCTCTGCGGCAAGGTTCAGGACGGCAAAATAATGTTCGAAGGGGAAGTGCGTGGAGCCGAGTACCACACCAGGGAATTCTCAAACCCCGTTTATGTTTCCCCAGGGCACATGATTTCTCTCAATAAATCTGTTGAGATTGTTTCCCATTTACTCAGGCCGCCCCACAAGATGCCCGAACCAATCTTTGTTGCACACAAATTGGCCATAAAACTAAAGAAGCAACCTTAAGCAATCCTGTATTTGGCAGGCTCTATCCATTCTGACTTGCAATCAGGGCATTTGCTGGGCTTGTTGATTCTGGTCCTGTCCCTGAAGAGAAAACCGCACTTTTTACAATATGCGGGCGTAATTTTAAGCCTTCTTGGCCTGATACTTTTGGGGATGTGCTCAAAATCCAGAATTATTTCCTTAAGGGTTGTCTTAAAATGGTTGGCCAGATGCTCGAGGGACCATTCCCCCATTTCCAGCATCTCAATAATCTCCTGGCGCCGGGTCATCACAACCTCACCAAGTAGTCATCCCCTGTGCCCTGGTACCTCTCGGCACGCCTCACTTCCCTCTCTTCATCAACTGACTCCGTGCCAAAAACGTGGTTTTTATAGTGCCTAATCTCGTGGCTCGCAACTGCCTCAGAATAATTATCCCCACGGTACGGGTTCCTTGCGCCAACTTTTGAAAAAGGGTACATATAGCCCCTCAGCCCCTGCGTTACCCCGTGGCCCCAATCTGCTGTATAATCCTCCCAGCGTATGCCTGGGTCATGGACGTAAGCCTCTAGTTGGTATACTGGTGCCACCACATATCGCTCAACATGCTTCAGCGGTATTTTGGATGTTGTGTCAACCTGCTCGCCCAGGGCATTGGTGAGTGTCCTGAAGTATTTACCCTCGCCAACAATAAGTCTATCCAAAGGAAGGGTCGAGCTAACTGATTTCTCTGCCAAATCCACCCTCCCCTCCAAATTATCCATAATCTGGGGATTTTTTCTCGGTTTAAAAGCCTAT
Source organism: uncultured Candidatus Woesearchaeota archaeon (assembly GCA_903915225.1). Taxonomy (GTDB): domain Archaea; phylum Nanobdellota; class Nanobdellia; order Woesearchaeales; family B29-G15; genus B29-G15. The sequence continues at coordinate 5,324 of CAIWSB010000080.1, read as the reverse complement.
CCCATAAGAACTGCCATTGTGGCTCTTATTTTCACAATCTCTCCTCATTAAAAAGCATCAACATAAAATTTATATAGGTGGGGGGTTTAATTCTGGCCAGTAAAAACAATCGAGGTGGCACTTAATATGCTCAAGATGAAAAGGCTTAAGGAGATGTATAATGTGAAGGTATTTACTGATAATGGCGACTACTTTGGCGAGGTAGAGGAGGCAATCCTCACCCAGACAAAGGTCTTCGGTTGGAAAGTAAAGGCAACCAAGGACTCATTCCTCAACAAGGTGCTGGGCTCTGCAAAGGGCGTCATCGTGCCCCACCAGCTGGTTAAGTCAGTTGGAGATGTTATGATAATCAGCAAGGCGGCTATACCCTCGTACAGCCACGAGGAAGAGCCCCAAGCGGAGTAAACAATTAAGATTTCTGGGGAAAAGTTTTATAATTCCCGTCTTATTTTATTAAAATTCACACGGCTGTGGTCTAGTGGCATGATCCGACCCTCCCAAACTTTTTAAGAAAAGTTCGATTAAAGATAAGGAGAATTCGTTTTGGGAATTCCCTAAGTGGAGCCAGGTCGTAACCCGGGTTCGAATCCCGGCAGCCGTATGTAAATCCACAAGAAATGGCAAAAATAATAGACTATTCTTTCTACGATGAGAAGATATACACAAACGATTCATGCTCTGCCAAGTTCTCAAATTTAAAACACCCTTTCCAGAGGTATAGGATAACCAATGTGTTGAAGTTGTATACTCCAAACAAAAAAGAGAAGGTTCTTGATTTTGGGTGCGGTTGGGGAACATTCTGTTTTGCACTTGCACCCCTATGCAAACACATAACTGGTGTGGATTTCAGCAAGGGCAGCATTGATTTCTGCCAGAGAGAACTAAAAAAACGGAAATATGGTAACGTAGACTTTATGTGCGCAGATGTCCAGAAAACGGGGCTAAACTCGGCGAGCTATGATCTTATCGTGACAGCCGACCTGTTTGAGCACCTTTATCCAGAGCAATTCCAAAACGCGCTTGATGAAGCTCAAAGGCTTTTGAAACCAAAAGGCAAAATCTCCATTTGGATACCCAGCCGGGGACATTTCCTGGAGATACTCAAAAACCATAACATCATCATGAAGAAGGATGAAGGCCACGTGAATTATAAGTCAATGGAAACAGTAATCGGCGAACTCAAGAGAAGGCGCTTCAAAATACTCAAGAGCTATTATGCAGAATCTCATTTACCTGTGATTTCTAAACTTGAGAAATGGACGCTGGGATTCATTCCCTTGATGCGAAGAAGGATTGCAATACTTGCAGAGAAAGGCTAAATTCTATAACAACAATTCCATCTGGGCAGACACAAGAGGGTATGATACAATATCTTCCTTCTGCCCATTATTAGTAGGGCGACTCATAAATTCCTCTTCATTATTCACTAAACAATATTTTTATAAAAGCGGAAATCATGATTGTTGGGGGGGATATCTAATGGTAATCAGGAAATACTCTAGACCTATTGAAAAAATAGTATATATGGATAATAATGCAACCACTCGTGCAGATCCATTGGTAGCAGAGGTGATGGTGCATTACCTCACAGAAGAATACGGCAACAGCGAGAGCGTTCATCATTTTGGGGGGGACTTGCGCTATGTTGAGGATGATGCACGAGAAAATGTTACCCGGCTTTTCAACGGCAATCCAGCAAACCTCTACTTCACCTCTGGGGCAACAGAGGCTAACAACTGGGCCCTGCGGGGCGTTATGAAACGGGCCAAGGGTAAGCACATAATCACATCAACTGTTGAGCATCCATCTGTGCTGAATGTCTGCAAGCAGCTTGAGCTCGATGGATATCAGGTGACATATCTTCCTGTCACCATGGAAGGTGTCGTGGAGCTGGATGCATTGATTGCTTCAGTAAGGGAGGATACAAGCCTTGTTTCTATTATGTATGCGAATAATGAGACTGGCGCCATTATGCCCATTGCCGATATAGGAAATTATCTCAAAGACAAAAAGATAATTTTTCATTCAGATGCTACCCAGGCACTTGGCAAAATATCTCTTGATGTTGTCGCAGAGCACATTGATCTGCTTTCATTTTCCGCCCATAAATTCCACGGCCCGAAAGGTATTGGCGGCCTTCATATTGCACCCCGCAAGCGGATTGCTGAAGGGGCGCCGTGGAGAATTGAAATTACTCCATTTATTTTGGGGGGTGAGCAGCAGGATTACATGCGTGGAGGCACGATGAACATCCCTTCTATTGCAGGGCTTGGCAAGGCAGCAGAGCTTGCCTACCTCCATAGTGGGGATTCCAATCAAGTTGAAAAGCTCCGCAATCTCCTTGAGCAGTCGATTTCAGAGCAGGTTCCGGGTGTGATTATTAATTCCCAAAATGCCCGAAGATTGCCGAACACCACGAACATCATATTCCCCGGCGCAGAGGGGGAATCCATAGTGGATAGGCTAAGCGAGATAGGAATATGTGTCTCAACAGGCTCTGCCTGCTCGTCCAAATCACTTACGATTTCTCATGTGCTTGATGCAATGAAAGTAGAGCCTAGCTGTATCAATAGTGTAATCAGGTTCAGCCTGAGCAGGTACACAAGTGAGGAAGAGATAAAATATGTAATCCATAACCTTCCTAAAATCATAGAGAAACTTAGGAATTATTCAGGTTATACCAGAAAGAGGGGTGGCTGATATGGCATGGGATTATCCAGAAAAGCTCAGAGAGGTGGCTGCAAATCCACGATTCATTGAAAGTGAGGTTGGATTGTTGCGGTTAATTGAAGGTGATGGCAAGCTAAAGAGTGCCTTGGCATCTGGCGACCTAATTGCTGCGAAGAGGGATATTGACAAGGAGAGAACACTCTATATTGGGAGCTACGGCAGCCCAGCTTGCGGGGATTACATGACGTTGTTTTTGCTCGTAAACAATCCAACAAATTCTGTGGAGAAAATATCTTACGATAACTATGGCTGCACAAGCTCAATTGGCGCTTCAGAGATGGGGGCGCGGCTTATCGATAAGATAAAGCAGTTTGAAGGGGGCGTTTTCCAGAAACGTGAGGAAAAGGGCCAATTTCAGCTTGAGCCACTAATTCTGAATAGCGGGATTCTCCGCGAGCTCAGTGATGTGGATGAATCAGGTCGCGTGATTAAGTCCGTTCCTAAGGAGAAGCACCACTGCTCTGTCATGTTTGAGCAGGCGCTCAGGAATCTCCTGAAGGCGTTGACGCACGGCGACATTTATGGTTCCCTGTTATCAGAGGACCAGAAGTGCATGATTGATGAAGTGGATGGCCCTCTGGTCTGCCACTGCTTCGATGTGCATGAAAAAACAATAACCAGATTGTTCCAGTCAATAGATAAGGAACTGCATGAGCTGATGGCCCGAGGTGAGAGTGACTTACGGCCAGATGATAAGGAAGGGATTGTAAAATATTTTCATGAGCGAGTTCAGGAATCCACAAAAGCCGGAGGCGCATGCGGCAAATGCCACTATGATAGAAGTCCAAGCATCGAGGCTCTGATACTGAGAGAATTCCCGAATTATAATCCTAAGGGGGATGACAAGGTAGTGGTTAGGGCCGAACATAAGGAGGAAAAGCCCTATTTTGCGCTGCCTTTCTTCGACCGGGTGAAACTGATACAGGAGGCAATTGATACTTTTGTCAGGCCATCACTCCAGCGGGATGGCGGCGATATAGAGCTTGTTTCGCTAGAGGGAGACACGGTGAAAGTTGCTCTCACTGGCGCTTGTGCCACCTGCGCCGCAAGCTCAGTTACCATGGCTTACGGTGTGCAGCAAATCCTGCGGGAGCATGTGTACAAGAGGCTGGATGTTGAGCACATTGGTTAGTGCTCACGCATTCACCGGCATGATAATGAAGGGGATTCCTTCCCTGAAAAGGTGCTCCTGAAGGGATAATACGGTGAAGTTATGAAGGAGCTTGTTGAAAAAAGTCTCTTTGGGGAATATCAGTTGGCCTGCAAAGAACACAGAGTTGGGGAACTGCTTAAGTATCTCCGGGGCCATCTTATGTACCTCCCCAAGTATATCAATCCCCACGGCTGTCCTCGACTCCCCGTAATACCCAAAGCGATTGACTAGGTGTACATATTTCTCAGTATCTAATTTTACCTCCTTTCCCAGATTGTCCATCTCATCTTGGCCCTTAATGACAGCTGCCTCAACAACCCCTATCTCTATGAAGATGAAGTTCTTGAATGATTTCCCAAAATGGTTGAACACGCTTGCCAAGGTCTGCAGGCCATATCCATTGAATCCATTTACGAGCAGCACAGCGGTCTTGTCATGTGGCCTCATATGCTTGTCGCTCCTCTGTTCATTGTAGCAGATTGGCAGCGCGGGATTTGGGGTGCCCAGTCCAGCAATTTTTACCAGATAGTCAAGCTTATGGAGCCTCTTATTTGTTTTTTCATAATGCCGTTTTATCATGAAAGTTATTGCTATTAAAACTCCAAGGAGTAGAAGGGTAATCCAACCACCTTCGAAGAATTTTACCACAACAACAGAAATCAGGATAAATGCAGATACAACTAAGCCTATACCATTCACAGTAATCTTTTTCTTCCACCCCTTCAGGCGGGTCTTTAGCCAATACCTCACCATTCCCAACTGGGAGAGGCAGAATGTGATAAACACGTTAATGCTATAAAGAACCAAGAGGAATTTGACAGAGCCTCTTGAGACAATCATTAAGATTAAAGAGGCGATTCCCATAAGGAGTATGCCCTTCTGCGTAACCAGCCTGTCACTCAGGCCCGTGAACCTTTTTGGAACCCAGCCATCTGCCCCCATGTTAGCAAGAACCCTCGGGCCATCCAGGAAACCGGTCTGCGATGCCACAAACAGAAGGGCTGCTTCGGAAAATAAGGTAATTAGAATAAAACCCTTAGCAAGGGTAGGATTCCAACCCGCGGAAATGTTTTCAAACAAGACTGCGTTGAGGGTTTTACCTGGCTGGAATGCCACACTATAAACCATATAACATGTCATCAGCCCCAAAACCATGAATATAAGTGACCAGGTCATATAACGCATGGTTTTTTTTGCAGTATCTGCCCTTGGTTCGCGAAGGATGGGGGTTGCATTTGATACAGCCTCAATTCCAGTATAGGTCCCGGCTCCCATGCTGTACGCCCTTAATATTAAAAAAAGCATTCCAAAAAGTCCAAGGCTGGCAATTGAGGAATGAACATCGCTTCTTGTAGCCTGGACAACCTCGGGGATTCTTGAGGTGTGCCTCAATATTCCGTAGATGAGAGCAAACGCATGCGTTAAGATAAAAATAATGAAT
>CAIWSB010000079.1 GCA_903915225.1 uncultured Candidatus Woesearchaeota archaeon | reverse complement strand
CCATTTCCGTTGATTAATGGTTGCTCAGCTTTTGGGAGAAATTGAGTAGGGTATTTGAGAGGATGAAATGGAAAAAAGGTTTGAAAAACACGGAGGGCTAGCTTGTGAATAATCAAATTAGGAGTATCCTTTGAAATGAAGTCATTATATTCAGGGGCTTCAATCAGGATAGGGCGGACGAGCAATGACCTCACAGCCTCTGAAACTATATAATTTGTGATGTCATGGATACAGTGCCCACCTTCGTAGGCTGGAATGTATATTTCTTCAGGTTTTAGTCCATTAATAATATCCCGGACTCTGGCGATGGCTTGAAGGGTATCATTCTTGTTCTGGAAACCAAACTTATCCCGGTAACCCAAAAAAAGAAGGTGGGTGCTGTTGATACCGAGATAGTTTAATGCAGCTATCGATTCTCGGCGTCTTAGATTAATGCAGATATCTTTACCAACATTTAAATAGCAGCCATCTGTAATATAAACTATATAGCTATCACCCTTGTTTTGAATTAATCTCCCACCCGCAATGGCAATCTCATCATCCGGATGGGGTGCAAAAATAATTATTCTCGCATCTCTTGGTGCTATCGGTAAGTATTCCTCGCCGGGTAGGAGAATCAGCCAAAGCAATGCAATTAGAATCAGACACCCAAGAATAATCGTAATGCCTTCCTCAAGTTTTTCAGGATCCATTGACTTAGAAAATTCACATGGATTATTTAAAATTTATTACTTAATCGACTTTCCGATTTCTCCCATAACAACATCCCTGATATGGTCATAGGCTGAGAATAAGGCAACTGCGATGTGGGGCATGGTCTTGAATTTTTCCAATAGATATGGATAGGTTTCAGGATGCGTGCACAAAAGGTGGAGCCTATGCATGTTAGGAATAGAAAGGATTGATTTCACAAAATCATCTAGGTTGGATATCTGCATATCTGAAATAAAACTGAAATCCAGTTGATTCTCTGAGTCTTTGAGTAGATTTTCAAGATATTCCGCCGAATAGGTCGTACCACCATCCTTTGAATACCTTCTAAGTTCAGCGTGCACTCGGGCTTTGTTTGTTGAGAATGGCAAAAACTTATCCTCAGAACCGAAGGAATAAATAGCAACCTTGGCTCCATTTTCTAGGTAGGCATTTGCTATCGCTGTTGCACCAACGATATGAGGATATATTGTTTGGCTCGGACTCCCCCCCATACTCATGCTGGGTGAGTTATCAATAACAATTACGCTATCAGGAACCCGTTCCTCATCCATATAACTCTCTCCTTCAGCGCGTACCCATTTTTTTGTGATTCCGGGCAGCACACCAGGAGAGCTAAAAGGATCTATATCCTTAAATGAGCTGCCCAGCTCAAAAGGCTCGTGACTCTGTGGAAACAATCCACCGTTCTTCTTCATTGGTCTTTTTTTAATGGGAATTGAAAACCCATCTGCCAGGGCAGTGTATATGTTGCTCGCAATTTGTGTTAACGCCCTCCCTGTTCCAGCTTTCAACCCTTTCAAATCTTCATCAGCCGGGTCACCTTGCTCTTCCTTCTCTAATCCCTCTCCAATTGCAGCCTTAACAGCATTTTCAAAATCCTTCAGGGATTTACACTCAAGAGCAAAGGCTTTCACTGCCTGTGAGATTTGGTTTGGGGAATATATTTTGATACCGTTATCACCCTGAGCATTACCAATACCAATTATATTAATACCTTTACCGCCTTTATCATTTATCTTGACATCTTTCATAATCTCAGCAAATTTCCTAAAGCTGTAAATCTCAATGTCCTTGTCCAGATATTCAATGTCTTTGAGTCTTTCGACCAAATCAGATTCTTCCTTATTGAGCTGGATACCAAAATCCTGGCCAGAAATTGTTTGGTAGAGCCCGTAGAGTATGCGGTTAAATGTATCATTCTCGGGCACACATAGACTCTTCCTTATTTTGGCAGTGTGGGGACATTTCATTTCCATCAGCCGGTGCAGGTTGGTCTGGGCTTCAGTGAAAGCCGATCTTAAGATGTTAGCTTTCCCAGGTTCAATATCATTCACTGCTTTTAACATCCGGAGAATTGTGAGCGGGGATCCAGGGTATTTCATAAAATGGGCTGTTTCATGGCCAAGAACTTCGTCAAGAACCTCTTCGTATGCGAGCCCTTTTTTTTCAAAGCCACGAATGAACCCCTCATTAAGGAGAATCTGCAGGTTTTCAAAAACAAATGCCCCATTTGATATCTCTTCAGAAAAAATAGGCCTAGGGAGAGCAGGAAAATAATATTGCCTGCGGACACTCTGCCAGACTTCATCCAACAAATCCTCAAGCTGCTCAAGTTCCATTTTTCGAGGCAAATCTTTATGCCAGATCCCTCAACAAATCGGTAAAAACAGGGTGGCCCTTATCTGCAGCTGCAAATTTTGTGGCCTCTGCTTTGGCCCTTTTGTAGTCCCCATGGCCAATGCAGTCAATAACCAACTGATAGGCTTCCCTCCCCTCAATGTATCTCCCTTGTATCCCTGGGAACTCTGGTGTGCCATTGCCCAAAAGGGTTTTTGTTATATAGAGATCAAGTGGATCATCCCTCTTGTCATTCCTCAATTTTCCAATAATCTCATCAGTCCATTTAAGCCTGTGCCACAGCACGTACGGAGACACTTGCATTATGTGGTCAAGGCTCACTGTTTGTTGGCCCTGAATCCATGCTAAGGCCTTGGAGTACCTCACAATGGATTTTTCCTCTCTCCTAGAACCAGAACCAGTAAACGCAGTGTGTAAATATTTGCCATTATCTTTGTCTATAAGGTCATTGCTCCTTTTCTGGCCATATTTGGGTGTAACATTAAGTTCAGCAATAAGGAATGCCAAGTACTGCTCGGCTTCCTTTTCCAATGTGATTTTTCCCACTTCAGCCTCAATAAGCTTCCTTTCTTCTTCAGTTAGACCAGCAAGCCTTTCGCCCTCAAGACGGGTTTGCTGCTGCTCCCTAATACCTTCCAGCTCAGATTGTATATCCTCAAATGACTTACCAGAATTCAATACCTTTAGGGCCTCTCTAGTGAGATTGCTGTCCCGCAGTATTTGATCATTATCATTAAAGTAATCCTGGCTTATGTGGAGCGAGTTTGCGACTCCTGGAAATTTGCTTTCCACTGCAACGTCAAATCTGTCCAGGATTGCTTGAATTAAAGCATGATTACCTCTGTCAGAGTAATTGCAGGTGGCAAAGAAAGGCTGCCTGCATGTGTAGATAAAATCATTCATGTAATTCCATTCTCCCCTGTCCACACCATTGAGGACAACAGACTGGTTTGATTCAGGAATCCTGTTGAACTCATCAAATATTTTTGGCTTAATAAGCACAAAATGCTGCCAAACAGTCAATTCTTTAAAACGGTGGAGTTCTCCATAATGCGGCCTTCCAACGGTATCCTCTTTTGTTAGTTGAGGATTTCCTCGCAAAGCCACCCGCTTTACCAAATCAAGGGGGAGGTTATTGAAAATTGCGTTCAGGTACTCTGCAGATGTGGTCTTGCCACCACCATACTCTCCAAAGAGAAGCTGGTTACCCCTGTTTAGTTCAGTGAGCACACCAAACAGCAGGGCAGCATTAAACGATTCCTTCCCCACAGTGATATCCGGCCTGCAAAGATAGAAATCCTCAGAGATTTTTGACAATAGATTCCTAACTTTAGTTTGCGCTTTAGGTAATTCTTTTGTTTTCATATTCCCCCCAGAGAGAGAACTCTTGGCTAATTTATAAACCTAACGGGATTTATTCACTATATAGTGGGTATGTATTGGGCTGAAGATTTTCGCTAGAATTTTGGTAAGAAAGTATCAAATAATTTTACGCCTTTGAGTATCTAAAAAAGGGTTAATATGGGGCTGGTAACCCAACCGTTGGATAAGCCCGCCGAATTTAACATCAAAATCCTGCCTTAAGACATGAACCCTCTGGTATACATGAACAACCATTTCTGGGTTTTCACACAAGCTGTATAAGCCGTCAACCTTTACCCCTTGCTGAGAGATTGTTTCGGCAGCAGAAATAAGCATTTCTTTTACTTTTGGAGAAATTTCCTTTGGTACCTGCCCAATTGCAGCCTGTCGCGAGATAAAAGAGCCAATTTGCCTTACAGGGCAAAAAATATCAATGTCCCCATTCTGTGGGAGCCCAAAATCCGGGAAAAAATACCCAAGCCAATCCTTAAATGCCGAAACCTGCTTCTCATTGGGCACATCCACCGGAATACTCGCTGTGAGAGTCTGGTTATACTTGAGGAGGTTTGGATAAATATGCCTGACATCTGGGAGCACTTTTTGTTCAAGTATTTGCAGTAGTTTTTCATCAATTGGAGTGAGTTTTTGCCTTAAATTGAGTCCATCATAATTCTCGTAGCGTGGAATGATTCTCCTGAGAACACTCTCAAGCGTAATTGGTCTGTAGGGTACAAAATCCTCTAACGTCAAAGCCATCTCCATACCAATCCCCCTAAATGCAGGGGAATATCCCGGCTTATAAACCTTTCTTAGGTTGTATGCTTTAATACTACACAACACACCAAAACATTTTTAAGGGGTTTTTCACCCCCCGAGTCCCATATTAATATAATAAAACACGAGGTTGATTCAAATGGCGAAAAATGTTTTTTTCTTTGGTGAAGGAAAATCAGACAAAAATCTTTTTGGAGGCAAGGGTGCAAATCTCGGTGAGATGATCCAGATAGGGCTGCCTGTGCCGCCAGGATTCACTATCACAACTCAGGTTTGCAGGGATTTCATGATAACAGGTAAGTACCCTGAAAATCTAGATGCGGAGATTGCAGAGGCAATCAAGAAGCTTGAAACCAAGACTGGAAAGAAATTTGGTGACTTGAATAACCCCCTTCTTGTCTCTGTCCGTTCAGGTGCTCCTGTATCAATGCCGGGCATGATGGACACGGTCCTTAATCTCGGGTTGAATGATAACACTGTTAAGGGGCTCGCCAAGAAGAGTAACAACGAACGATTCGCATATGATTGTTACAGGCGCTTCCTCCACATGTTTGGGGATGTTGTGCTTGGGGTTGAGCACTCACTGTTTGAGGCCACAATTGAAAGTCTGAAGAAAGATGAGGAAGTTGAATTGGATTACGAGCTTTCTGTTGATGCCCTTAAGAAATTGATTTCCAAATATAAGGACCTCATAAAAAAGAACACAGGGAAGGATTTCCCGCAGGAGCCGGTGGCACAGCTCAAAGGCTCAGTTGATGCTGTTTTCAAATCATGGAACAGCAAACGCGCAATAACCTACAGGCGCCTCAACCAAATCTCTGATGAGATGGGGACAGCAGTCAACGTCCAAACAATGGTATTTGGGAACCTAGGGGAGAGTTCTGCAACAGGTGTGGGTTTCACAAGAAATCCAGCAACAGGAGAGAACAAGTTGTATGGCGAATACTTGCTAAATGCTCAAGGTGAGGATGTTGTTGCGGGAATACGCACCCCTAGGCCAATTCAGGAGCTTAATAATGAGATGCCTAATGCCTACGCTGATCTGGTTAAGGCATATGAACTGCTGGAGAAACATTACAAAGACGTGCAGGACTTTGAGTTCACTGTTGAAGAAGGCAAGCTATATATGCTGCAGACCAGGTCAGGCAAAAGGACAGCTCATGCGGCAGTAAAGATTGCTGTCGACATGGTTAAGGAAGGGCTTATCGATAAGAAAGGGGCTGTCCTTAGTGTTGATCCAGCCTCGCTCGACCAACTATTGCATAAAGGCCTGGACCCTATTGCCAAAAACAAGGCTCAGCTATTAACCAAAGGGCTTCCGGCATCACCTGGCGCAGCAGTTGGTGAGATTGCCTTCACAGCAGCCAAGGCCAAGGAAATGGCTGAGGAGGGCAAGCAGGTAATACTAGTTAGAACTGAGACAAGCCCTGAAGATATCGAAGGGATGAGCATAGCCCAAGGTATCCTGACTGCACGCGGAGGCATGACTTCCCATGCAGCTGTTGTGGCACGTGGAATGGGGAAGTGCTGCATCTCAGGTGCAGGCGACCTCAACATAAATGAGGATACTCTCAGCATGACTATAAAAAATGTCAAATTTATCGAAGGGGACATAATTACCCTTGATGGGGGCACCGGTGAGGTTTTCAAGGGTAAACTTCGAGTTGTGGAACCAGTGCTCAGCGGGGCATTTTCCGAGCTTATGTCCTGGGCTGATAGCTTCAGGAAACTTAAGGTAAAAACTAATGCAGACACTCCGCATGATGCTGAGGTTGCCAGAAAGTTCGGTGCTGAGGGCATTGGACTGTGTAGGACTGAACACATGTTCTTTGACAAGGAAAGGATTGTGGCTGTGCGTGAGATGATACTTGCCCATAACCTTGAGGGAAGAGAGCGTGCCCTGGCAAAATTGCTGCCAATGCAGCGCGAGGATTTCATTGGGATATTCAAAGCAATGGACGGGTTGCCAGTGATTATCAGGCTGCTTGACCCGCCGCTCCACGAGTTCCTGCCCCATGAAGAAGAGGAGATGAAAGAGGTTGCTGAGCAAATGGACCTCCCAGTTTCTGATATCAGGGAAACTGTTGAAAGCCTCAAGGAGCTCAACCCGATGTTGGGATTCAGGGGTTGCAGGCTCGGCATCCTATACCCAGAAATTACTGTGATGCAAGCAAGGGCAATCATGGAAGCTGCCATGGAATGTCAGAGGAGGGGCATCAAAGTAATCCCTCAGATAGAAGTCCCAATTGTGGGTAACGTAAAGGAGCTTGTGATGATTAAGGAATTAATTGAGAAAGTGGCTGTGGAAATTGGTGCCAAAGGCAAGGTAAAGTACCAGATTGGCACAATGATTGAAGTCCCTAGGGCTGCTATCACAGCTGATGAAATCGCCCCCGAGGCAGAATTCATGTCATTTGGCACTAACGACCTCACCCAAATGGGATGCGGTTTCAGCAGGGATGACGCAGGTAAATTCCTCAAACTGTATGTTGACCGCGGGATCTACGCTAGGGATCCATTCCAGGCCATTGACCGTGAAGGAGTTGGCAAGCTGATGCAGATTTGCGTCGAAAAAGCCCGCTCGGTTAAGCCTAAGATGGAGATTGGGATTTGTGGCGAGCATGGAGGCGAGCCATCCTCTGTTGAGTTCTGCCACCTGATTGGGCTCAATGATGTGAGCTGCTCACCTTTCAGGGTTCCCATTGCCAGGCTTGCAGCTGCCCATGCTGCATTAAAATACCCACAGCACTAGTGGCGCAAAGCATCAACAGGCTGCAGCTTTGCAGCCTTCCTGGCTGGGAAGAAGCCGGATAGTACTCCCAGGGAAAAGGCAAAGAACAGCACACCCAGTATCAAGCCCGGTGAGAGGTAAGCCTTAAGGAGGTTGCTCCCAAGCTGCTGGGCTGCAACCAATTCTACTGATTTGCTTATGAATATTCCTAAGATTACGCCAATTGCTCCCCCAACCAGCCCCAGTAACCCAGATTCAAGCACAAAAATCAGCAATATGGCCCGGTTTGTTGCACCTATTGCCTTCATTATTCCAATCTCTTTAGTGCGCTCCACAACTGCTGTGTACATTGTGTTCATTATGCCTACTGCACCAACAACCAATGAGATGGAGGCAACACCAACTAAAAGTGCCTGGACGACACCGAGAATTTGCGTAAACACCTTAACCATTTCCTGAGAAGTTTCAACACTGAAGTCTTCCTCACCTTCCTTTACATTCCGGAATTGCCTCAACTGGAGCTTGATATCCTCGGCAACATTAATGGGGTTAGAACCACTTGACACCTTCACAACAATCATAGAGTTTTCGTCACCAATTCCAAAGAGTTCCTTTAGAGTATCTTTCGGAATGCGTATAATCTGGTCATGAACACCTGTCCCGATGAGGCTTTGGACTCCCACAACAGAGAATTCCTTTCCTTCAATTGTAATTTTGTCCTTTGTGGTAATATTGCGGCTGAACAACTTATGGGCAGTCCTATATCCAAAAACAGCCTCATATTTTGAGCCCGGCTTGGGGTTCCTGCCATCAGCTATGTTGAAAAGCCCAACCCGCTCAATATAGTAATTTGTCTTGGAATCTGTGGGAACTCCAAATAGATAACCCTCTTTCATTTCATCCTTAAAGTATATGGGAGCATAAGTTGAGACCATTCCCATGGCAAATTCCACTCCCCTAACCCTTTGGATTACACGCAAATCCTCACTTGTGAGCTTGGCAACGGAAAGGCCAGAGCTCATTGGCCCAGCAATTGCTCCCCCAGGCATGACAACAATTCTGTCTGCCCCAACCTTCTCAAACTCAGAAGTAATTGCATTCTGCATTCCCTGAGAAAGCGAAATAAGGCTCACTACAGCAGCCATACCTATAAATATGCCCAGTAGAGTTAGCCAGCTCCTCAATTTTCTCCGTAAGAGGTGCTGAACCACATAAACGAGGGAGTCAAGTAACATGCTCATTCCTCACTCATACCTGAGCGCCTCCACAGGATTCAACCTCGAAGCCCTCAGCGCTGGCAAACCACCAGCAAGGCATCCCACAATGAATGAAAACCCGAGAGCGCCCAGCACTAGGTAAAGCGGGAAATATGCCTTCAGGTAAGTAACTCCAAGAACAGCACTGGTTATGTACTCAATCCCCTTGCTTAGCGCGATGCCTAGGATGATGCCTATTCCGCCGCCGAGCATTCCTAAAAGACCTGATTCAACCACGAAAATTGCTGTGATGTCAAAGTTACGCGCACCAATAGCTTTCATTATTCCTATCTCTGTGGTCCGCTCAAGAACAGAGGTGTACATTGTATTCATTATGCCAATGCCCCCAACCACCAGCGATATGGCAGCAATTCCGATAAACACAATCTCAATAACATTGAGCACAACATCCAAGGTTTGCATAAGCTGGGCGGTTGTTTGGACACTAAAATCCTCTTGCCCCTGCTTAACATTTCGAAACCTGCGAAGGGCTTTTTGAACATCTGATTTCACTTGGTCAATGTCTGAATCTTGCACAACTTGGGCAATTATGTAATCTAGAGCATTGCCCTTGTTAAGCAGCTTCCTGACCTCTTCAAGGGGCATATAAACCTGGGAATCATCCGATGGGTTTCCGACTGGTTCCATAAATCCAACAACACGATAGGGAGCATCATTAACCATTATTTTCTCACCCATCATCACAGGCGTGCCAAAAAATGTTCCCTTAGATAGTTCGCTACCAACAGTCATCTTTGACTTGTCATTTTCCTGGAGGTCTCTCCCATCAGCAACCTTTAAGCTCTGCATACTTTCAATAACCTTTCTTGATGAGTCCAAGGGTAATCCAATTATGAAAGCATATTTTGAAACATCCCCATACTTTAGCCTAGCAACACCATAGGCCATCCCACCTGCATCTTTAATGCCTGAGACTCCCTTGACTACATTCATATCATCATCAGTGAGCTTTTTTGCCTCAGAGCCAAATGTGCCTCCAGGAACACCAGACTCGCCGCCAGGGAAGATCATAAGCTTGTCTGTTCCAAGCTGATTGAATTGTTCGTTTATTGCTATTCTCATGCCTTGCCCTATTGATATCAAAGAAACAATTGCGGCAATCCCGATGAATATGCCTATCATGGTGAGCACAGTTCTAGTCCTTCGGCTCGTAAGGTTCCTAATTGAGATTAAAAAGTAATCAAAAAGCATTTTAGGGTTTTCTGCGGCGGCGCTTGATGTTCCTGTAAATAAAGAAGCCGCCAATTACGATTACCAGTACAATGAACCAGCCAAGAGTGTTGCTTCTTTGGGTTAATCCATAGTCAAGGGACTCGCTCCGTGTGTAGAATGGAATCTGAATCACCTTATCGTCTGAGTAAAAGTTACCCAAGGCGTCCTTGTAGTCAAGGTGCACCGGGAGCTCGAACTTGGAGCTAGTGGACTTCAAATGCACCTTTATCTTGGCAGTCTCGAAATCATCCGAGTTCAAGTTACCGATGTATTGGCTCTTGCCATCAAGAATCACGTAGCCATCAGTTTGGGGAAACTCAACCTTCAGGAATTTAACGTCAGTTTCTCCGTTGTTAACGATGCTGAGCACAACGTTACCTGTTGAGCCTGGTATGTAAATCTCAGAGGACTCCAAGCTCACAAAAATTGTGGGCTTTCCGCCCACCTCGAGCCCCAAGACATCAGATTTTGTGAATTTGTTATTCAGGATATCGTAATAAGTTAATGTTATTGGGATTTTATAAAGTTTGGAAAGAGCAATAGGGTCTGCACGGAGCTTAAAAGTCAAGATACCCTCCTCACCAGAGCCAAGGCTTTTTAGTCTCTTTTGGGAAATTTCTCCCAATGGTACGAATGGCAAAGTCGATGATGACAAATCCAATGAAACAGTAATATCCCGCATAATGGTTTCACCAAGGTTAACCAGGCTGAATTTCACTTCTGCAGATTCGCCAGCCTTAATTACTTCAGGGACAACTATTATGGCCTTTACAAAAACCTGGTCAAATATTGCCCTTATGTCAAAGTCAAACTCAGTTCTAGTCCATTGAGTATCGGTGCCGGACTTATACATCAAAGTGACTTTATTGACGCCATCGGGTGCATTGTCATCAAGCTTCACCCGATATTTTACAGTGATGCCATAATCCTCAGTCAGCCCACCCCAAAGCGTCCCCAGGAATTGCTCTGCCTTTTCTCCTGCAAGAGAGAGGGGATACTTTTCTTCTAGCTTCACAGCCAGGTTGCTAATTGCATCTGAGCCCGTATTTTCAATCTTGAAACGCAGATCCATGTACGCCCCTGGCCCGGCCGGGTCAGGCGTTTGGCTCAAAAGAGTAATCCTAACTCCACTGGGGATTTCAGTGGCCAAAGCTGAAGCGCTTAACAACATTATCATGACAACAAACAATATGGCTCTATTCATTCTAATCACCTTTTTGCTTAATTTTTCCATCATATATATTGACAACCCTGCTGGCATATTTAGCCAGTTCCGGGTCATGTGTGACCATAACAATAGTTTTCTTCTCTTCCTTATTTAGCTTCGAAAGGTAATCCATAATGCTTTTTCCAGTGGTGGAATCAACATTACCAGTTGGCTCATCTGCCAGGATTACCCGCGGGTCATTAGTTAGTGAGCGTGCAATGGCTACCCTTTGCTGCTGCCCCCCGGACAATTCCTTCGGCCGATGGTACATCCTGTCACTTAACCCAACGAGATTGAGAAGAGAAAAAGCCTTACTTCGCCTTTCATTTAGTGGAATACCCTGGAAAGCCATTGGCAGCATTACGTTCTCAAGGGCGGTGAGCGTGGGGATAAGATTGAATTGTTGGAAGATAAATCCTATTGTGCGGCCGCGAACCTGAGCCAGTTCGCTCTCGCTCATATGTGAGATATCCTTACCCTCAAGAAGAATAGTGCCCCGGGTTGGCAAGTCAAGGCAGCCAATCATGTGCATGCAAGTGGATTTCCCAGATCCAGATGGGCCCATGACACTGAGGAATTCCCCGTGGTTGACTTTAAGCGATATGCCCCGGACAGCCTCAACTGTAACTTCACCCATTTGATATATCTTCCAAACATCCCTCAGTTCGATTACAGGACCCTCTTTTGACATTCTTAAACGCACCCTTTTATTCTCTCTATAAAATTTACATCTTCTTAATAAGACTTTCTATCTCGAGGAACAGTGCATGCCACCATGCCATGAAGCCAAATTAAGGATGCAATCATTCAGCTAGGACTCTAACGATTCATGGGATACAATAGGTTCCTTATAGATTCTTCGGGGTTTCTTCTGATTTCAGGGCTGAGCATTGAATACATTTCTTTAAGAATTGGCAGATGAAGGCCGCTATTCTCAGTCATTTTGTGCATTGCCTCAACCACTTCCAATCCCTCAAGGGTTTCCCCGCCCATCTCCATTAAGGCTCCTTCAACCCCTTTACTGGCTATCAAACCGCCAAATTTCCCATGCCTTCCAAACTTGTAAGTAACCTCTAAATCTGGATAACCAGCATAGGTTTCATCATACGTACGCGGGTCATGGCCAACAAACTCGATAATCCTCTTAATCTCCCGGCCGCAGGCGTGGAAGACTCCGGCAACAGTGTTTCCATCGTAACCCATTCCCACGCATATCCCCAAAGAAATGGCATAAACCTGCTTAAGTATCCCACAATACTCAACAGCTCCAATATCCAGTGCCGGGTAAAGCCTGAAGTAAGGGATAAACCTTAGAGAATCAACAAGATTGTCGATTGAGTTGGCAGGGTTATATGCAATTGAAGCAAAAGAAGGGTTTGGCCTTGCTCCGTGCTGGAAGTTGGCAATCACCTGCTGTGCTATATTCGGGCCAGAAATCACAGCATATGGCTTGTCAAGCATAATCCTCATGAACGACTCTGAAATTGGCTTTCCTTTAAGAACGCCTTTTGAGCAATTCACGAATTGCTGAAAATCAAGGGTTGCAACATGTTTAAGGATTTGCTCCAAAAATGCAGAGGGTATCGCTAAGATAACAATCTCCGCCCGGTCTACAACCTCATCCAGATTCCCAGAAACATTAATTGATTTCGGGAATTCAATTTCATGGAAAGCAACGGGGTTGTAACGTTCCCGCTGAATGAAAGCAGGCAATGATTCCCCAAAAACAGTTTCGCCCGGATACACCCAGAGGTTTACACTGTCAAATTTATACCCATACATAACTGCAAGGGCAGTTCCCCATTTACCCCCACCCAAGATTGATATTCCCACAATTTCACTAACGAACTGAAATTTAATAAATTTATTGTGGCCCAAGAAGAACTTTCATTACTGCTTTTGTATCTGCCAGGTTAGGAAACAAGAAATCTGGGGTATTCAGCTTAAGCATCTCCTCAGAAAACCTACCGGTGCAGACAGCAACAGTGATTACCCCGCCATCTTTTCCAGCAGCAATATCCCGTGGCGTATCACCCACAAGGAAAACCTTATCGACAGTTCCATATTTCTTTTTTGCCATAGCAATTGCAATTCTCAACATTTCAACTCTCTGAACAGCATCACTACCAAATCCACCAAGCTCAAAATACTTGTCAAGCCCAACTGTGCTTAGCTTGCCAAAGGCAATGACCTCTAAATTGCCAGTCACAAGCCCCATCTTTACTCCAGAGGATTTGAGTGTGCTGAGAAGCTCAGGAACTCCACCCAATACTGTAACGTGGTGAACTTTGATAAGCCGGGCAAATGTCTCAGCAAGAACCTCCAGACATGTGGGCATTTTTGCCTTGATAACTTCCTCACTCACTCCAATCTTCTTCAATACCTCTGCTATAATTAGCTGATCTGTCATGCCAGAGCACTCAATCATGAAGACATTGGCATCTACACCGTAAACTTCCTTGAAGGCAACCTCAAAGGCGTCAACATGAGCCTTATTGTTTCTGAGCAACGTGCCATCAATGTCAAAAAGCGCCAATATTACCATATCCAATAAAGACTTAGTCGCAATTTATTAATTTAATCCATTAGGATTAACCACTCAAACAAGGCACCATCCCCTGCTTAAAAAACCGCAAAATATATATATTAAATTGGCGAAGGGGCAATATAAGGACAATGAGTGAGACTGACGACGCAGAAAACCTGAAGCTGGGGGGAAACATAGAGCTTTCTGGGTTCAAAGAGGTTGACCCGAGGAGTATGATAATTCTTAAGAAAATTATTGGCAATTATGTTAGGAAATTCAGTGACAAACATAAGGAATTTAACGGGATAAAGATAACCCTAAAGGAAATTAACAAAAAGAAAGGAAAGGAGCAGTTCGAGCTTTCAAGCAACTTATACCTAGGCGGGAAAGCATTGGCTGCTGAAAACATCGGCTGGAACATTTTTGAGGCGGTGGACACACTTCTCAAAAAGCACGAAAAGGAGCTTGAGAGGCTTTGAATATTCACCAAAAATTATTTATAGAGGGGTTTATTTGGAGTTTAAAATGCCAAATCTTTTCCAGAAGATATTCCACAGGTTCTTTAAGAATCTTTTCAAGAAGAGGAAAGACCTGAAGCTGGGGCTCTATG
>CAIWSB010000078.1 GCA_903915225.1 uncultured Candidatus Woesearchaeota archaeon | reverse complement strand
ATATACAACCCAAGCAAAAAGCTGGACAGGGCGATAAATGAGGGAAGGAATGTTTAAGGGAAAACCCACAAGAGTGATAATAACCGGAGAGGCAAAGGAGGAGTTTGATGCCCTGAACAAGAAAGTTGGGGAGGAAATCTCAAAGGGAATCACAAGGAGCGAGCATCAAACCTTGCTTAGCTCAATAAAACAGAAAATAGAGTTGCTAAAATCCAATCCCGAGTACGGGACGCATATTCAAAAAGATAAAATCCCGAAGGAATATCTCCAAGAGTATGATGTAAACAACCTCTGGAAACTGAACCTTTCAGGCGCCTGGAGGATGATTTACACAATAAGAGGGAGTGAGATTGAGATTATCTCCTTAATTCTGGATATAATGACGCACAGGGACTATGAGAAGAAGTTTAGGTATGGGAAAAGGCACTGAATGATAGTGCTTGAAAACTGTCACCCAAGTCCGAACTGCCCCTCGCCGTGTCCAAAAACTCCTTCTTCCCTTCCCCAGATAACAAGCCCCCACACGCCTTATTGCTGCCTCTCGCCGTGATTCACCCTTCACTTAAGCCGGGAACATCTCAGGTGTTCAAGAAAAATATTAAGAGTGGAGTTATATTGGGTATGGCCCCACTCCACTCTCTCATTGATATATATGGGTCTTAATAGGAGGGATTCGCTTTTAAAGATTTCTCTTTTTTCACCATCTGGAACGCATCCTCAAGATATATCACCTTATCTGCGACAAGCCTGAGCTCCTTTGAGAGGTTCCTATGGAAAGCAGCAACCCATACCTTTATCCCCATGTCCTTTGCAACCATGATGGCGTCCTTATAGTCCTCGTCCCCACTGACAACTATGCATATGTCACAAGTCCTTTGGAAGGCATGGCGAAGGATATCGGTGGCAAGTGAAACATCAACCCCTTTTTGGATTGCCCGCTGAGTGGTGCCGTTGCATGAGGGGCACCTATAGGTGCGAACCTTGAGCATCTTTGTTCGCATCTGAATGCCCTGGTATTGGAGAGCCTCGATGAATTTCCTCTTCCTTTCAGGGATTCTTTCAGGCACCCCATCGTAGAAATACGCCCGCAGGAGATTTGTGTCCCGGGTTAGATATTTCACCAACCTGCTGTAATCAATCTTTTCATCCAGCCCATTCTCAACGCAGTGGAGGAACCAGCGCTTGATGATGTTCTCCCCGTCTATCAGCACCACGGACTTTTCCATTGCCTGCACGGCCACAGGGGCTATTCATAAATCCTGTGCAGGAAAAGCCGGAAGATTTTCAGTTTTTCCATGCTGCCCCCCACGCCTTATTGTTGCCTCTAAGAACACCACAGCGTTCCCAAAAACACTAAAGTACGCGCATCCCTGAAGAAATCACGCTGATTTACCAAGATACAGCTTCCCTGGGTCAGCGCTCTGGTATCTCAACCTTCCAGCAAGACGGATGCCGTTCATCCTATCAATATTCATACTCCTTATAGAATATCTCCTTAAACTCCCTTGCCTCTTCAGTCGTTCTACCATCTACAGTCACTGGAACACCCTCAGCGGCGAAAGAATCCGCGCGGGCAAGGGCCCTCTCAAGCACAATCACAGTGGCATTATGGCTGTTCCTGTAATCCTCAAGCCTATCAACCAACGGGAACAGCCTGGGAGAATACCTGGTTCTGAATATCCCTCTCTCGCGTATCCTTTTTCGGCCTGCTGAAGTCGAGATATCTGCAACATAGCAGCAACTTTTACCATACTTATCCAGCTCCGGCCTGACAGAAGTCTGTATCGCGACAGGGACTTGCCTCTGCTGAGCATACTGGGCAATCTCTTCCCGGGTTCCCGGAATTCCTAACAATGTATATGCAAAGCTCATCTTTTCTCACCTACAATCACATCTTCAGGCTTCTGGCCGTTAATTGTAACCTGCAGCCCCAGCGAGCCAAAATACTCTGCCTGCTTGAGGGCCTCCTCATTCGCCTTGCTCTGAGTAATCCCGGAATAATACCCCTGGAAATAATCTGATGACCGGCCTGCAAAGCCACTTCTGTAAACGCGGTTTTGGCGAACGCTTTTCTTCCCGGCAGTAAATGACAAGTGGGCCACATATTGCACCACAATATCCTCTTTTTTTTGAATTATTGTCTTGATTTCAACAGGCACGTTCTTCCTTGCCGCAAACTTGGCAAGCTCCTCACGCGTCCTCGGAATCCTGAACAAGAGATATTCAAGGCTCATTTTATCTTACCTGTAAAAAACCATTTATTAGAGCAGAGAAAGAATCAATCACTTATAAGCGTTTGCTTTTTTACTACTCTAGAATAATAATTATTTTTCAATAGAATCCCCCTCACCGAACTCAAAACTTCCCCAACGCCTTATTGCTGCCTCTAAGAACGCCTCGCACATTTATTGAAAATCTCTCAAGAAGCCTAAACGAAATATCTCACTCCAATTGCCGCACGTAAGGCGTGCGCATATCCACCAGTCGCCGAGCCTCCTGAAAAGCCATGAAATAAAAATCGTCACGAGGGCGGCGAAAACCACAGAACCTTTCTGACAACCCGTGGGGGGCAAGCTCGGTCTCAATCTTTTTAAGCGCAAGGCACATGAAGTAGTAGGCGGAAACCTCATCCTTGTAATCATCTGAACTGTTTTGGAAAACCCTGTGGCCCATCTCGTGGAAGACATGCCCCAGAACACTCGAGTTCCTGTAATCCTTGCAGATAGCCAATCTGTTCTCAATATTGATTGCCGCAGCAACCTTGACTGCCTTGAGAAGAGCCGGAAAATTTTTCTCATAATACTTAAAGTGCCTCAAAACAGCATGCTCAAATTTATCTTCAGGCACAAGCCAGATTTCCATGCAGTCTGTCACCCTTTCTCCTGTGAGCGCCCTGAAGACCCTGCCCCAGAGGGCATCATATACTGATTTGTTCACAGGATCTTCATAGCCACAGATGCTGTTAAACTTGGGAATCTTGTCAACAATATCATCAAGAATTCCCTCGCGCACATAGGCCTTCTCGGGATTGACCTGGAGCTGCACAAACCTCTTCGACCCGAATGTCGAGCCGATAACGGTCTCATCAATTGTTGCCATTTTTTCACTTCAATTGGTGCACGTAAGGCGTATTAGTCTCAATCAGCCTTCTTGCCTCCTGATGCGCTCTCTCCTGTTCCTCTGGATCCTGCTTCCCATAATCCACTATGTCGATTGATACCCCATGAGGCTTAAGCTCTGTATTTACCTTTTTCATAGCCAGCAGCATGAAATAGTTTGCTCCCAGCTCACTTTGGTATCTGCTGCTGTTTAATTGGTATACCCTGTGCCCGAGCTCATGAAACATATCCACCAGCAATCCCAAATTCATGTCGTCCCTCAGGATTATCCATTCGCCCAGAATGTTGCATCCCTGGATTTCCATTGGCTTCCACCCAACACATTTGGCAAATGTCTCATCATCCCCAAATGTCTCACGAATCCTCTGCAGGTATTCCTCCGGAGGGAACAGCCAGATGCTCACGCAATCAGTGGCTTTTTCACCTGTCAATGAATGGAAGACCGAGTACCACAAGGCATCGTAGACCACTTTGTTTGCCGGGTCAGAATACCCCTTGGATGGATCGAAAGAATCAAACCTGTCCACAATGCCTTCCAGGAGCCCCTCATATTCTGTCGCCTTCTGCTGATTTACTACTAGGGGCACCGATACCTTTGGCGGCCTCACAGGGCCTTTCAAAATCAGTTTTTCGCCGGTCTCATCAATTGTTGCCATTTTTCTAATTGGCCTATTCCTGGTCTTGCTCTTCAACTTCAATGCAGCCCATGAGTCCCTCGGCGAGCTTTCTTGTATCAACTTTGCCGAGTTCATAGCCGTCGATTTCCAGCCCGAACATTACGTTCTTGAGCTCTGCAGCAACCCCGCCCACGTCGTTGCTGAGGAGTGCCTCACGGAATTTACGGCTCCTCTCCTCTCGCTCCCTCTGCTCCTCACGCGAGATTGTCCAGACATACTCTGAGCCGTATTCAGAGAGCAGCTTCTTATGGTCTGCATAGATTGTTATGTCAACATAGCCAGGGACCTGGTGGATCGGGCGCTTTATCAGCTTGCCCATGTGCCTCACAAACTCAGGCTCCTGCTTGAGCTCCTTAGTGGAAAGGAAATATTTCGGCCCGTCCGGAACCCAGCGGGACTTATCCAAAATGATGTACGAGCATCCAGGGTCGTTTACATACTCCAGTTCCTCGGGCAAGACCTCGTCTATCTGATAGACCGTGATGCCAACCACTGACTCAATGCCGCGCGCACGGAGTGCGCCGAGAAGCCCGAAGGCAGTCTCTATCTCATTGAAATAGAACCTGTCGGTGCTGGCCACCTCAGGGGGCAGCTTAACATCTGCACGGCCAACAGCAGGCGCATCACCGAGCAGCCATGCATACTCCGAATTGAAATAGCTCTCGAACTTCTCCTTTTCCTCCGGAGTCAGGTTCGGATTAACCATACGAGCCGGCTTGTCAAATATTCCCATGAGAGTGGTGAATTGATGGAAATTTAAAAGCCTTAGGGGCGAGAGGAAGCTAACACTAACAGCGAGCAGCAACAATGGCGCAGGTCTGACGGGGGACGGCCCCTACGGGGTGTCAGACGAGGAGCGAAGCGACGACTGCCGCCATTATTGTTGCTGCCATCAAGCAAGCCAACCTCAAACTCTTCGAAGACGGTAACCTCAAGAATTGGGGCGAATCGAAGAAGCGGAAAACGGTCCTGGTATGCGCGAACCGGCTTTGTGTAATAAGTCAATCTTTTGTAAAAAGTCTATTTTTTAATTTTTATTAAAATCATACATATAATTATAGCAATTATAGAAATCCCAAACATAATCCAGGAGTATGAAAGTGCATGCTGATTTTGAATAATTTTCCAAACATTTATTATGCTCATCAAACCAACCCCCATCCAAAAGCTAATAGCCCATTCTAAATACCTTTTGTCTTTCATCAGTATCCCTCCAGATTGTGGTAATCTTAAATCAATTGACTTATTGCAAGTCCTATCACTATTCCTGCTATTAAAGCACAGAACATTAATATCCGCACTTCTCTTATATGTCTGTATTTAATCAAAGCCTTCATATCCAATAGTTTCATCAGTATCCCCTCAATTGCGTTGTACCTGCAGTGATTGAAGTATAAATATCTTTGTGAAAGAAATAAGCACTGAGATGAACCCCTCCACCTCATTGCTGCCTAATGCGCACTGAAAATCCTCCGGCTTTAATCCAGAAACCCTTTTTATCCCATCTCTCCCCCGCCCGGGAAATGGAATCCCAACATTACCGTCTGAAGTGAGCAAAATGCAAAGCCTTTTAAATAACCAAATTATTGGTTCATATAAACCAAAAAAGTGGTTTAATATGCTCACTCAAAAACAACTCAAGATATTCGGGACCTTTGCCAAGCACCCCTTTGCAGAGCTGGTGAGAAAGCAAGTCAAGCAGAAGTCGAACAATGCCCTTGCCCTGGCAATCAACAAATTCAAGGCAGAGGGCATTGTAAGGGAAAGAAAGGTGGGGAAATCCGGGCTGCTCTCCCTCAACCTTGAATCTGACCTGGCATACCTCTACATTGCCCTGGCAAACAGCAGCAGGCTGGGGAAAGACGCCCGGCGTGTGATAGCCAGAATAATGGAAGAGATAGGGAAGGTAACCCCGTTTTATTCCCTTGTAATCTTTGGCTCATATGCAGAAAACAGGCAAACTGAAAAATCCGATATGGATGTTGCGGTCTTCATAGATTCAGAAGACAAAAAGAGGGCAATGGAAGCCGCCCTCAACAATGCAGCAGTGAAGTCAGTAATCCCGTTAGATCCCCATGTCATCTCAAGAGAAGAATTTGTCGAGATGCTTACAAACGATGAGGAGAACCTGGGCAAGCAGATTGCCAGAAAACACCTCGCGGTCCATAACCCCCATCTGTTCTACGCCCTGGTGAGGGAGGGGATAAGGCATGGATTCCATCTCTAGGCTGTACCTGGACCGGGCCAAGAACGAGCTCAACCTCTCCACAAATGGTGCTGAAAATAAGCGATAATCAGGAATTGCAGCTCCAGGTTTTCGGGCTCACAGCAGATACCTATTACAGTGCAGTAATCTCCCATGCCTACTACTGCATTTTCTATGCTGCCAAGGCATACCTGATGACAAAAGGGATAACAACAAGACCCCCAGAGGAGCACAAAAAGAGCTTTGATGAGTTCGCAAAGCTGGTCAGGGCGGGAGTGGTGGATATTGAACTGTTAAAAATCTATGAACAACTCCTTATCAGGGCAGACACCCTCCTCCACATCTTCGAGATGGAGAAAGGCAAAAGAGGCAAATTCACCTACCAAAGGCTGCCACAGGCCAACCAGGAGCCTGCAAATGAAAGCCTCGCTAACGCAAAAACCTTCTTCAGCCACATCTTTAACCTGTGCGAGTGAGGGAACCCCCATTCAGCCTGCCCCAAAGTCCGTATGCCGCCTCAATAACGCTGCAGCATTCCCCCTTTCAAAAGATTAATATACCTGGAATATAAAAAAAAGGCCCATGAATAAAAAATATCTCAAGATTGCAATACCCATTGCCATATTCATCATAATCCTCCTGGTTGGCGGGTTCAGGGGGTTTGTGGGCAGCATCTTCGGCGGATGTGTAAGAAATAAGATTGTTGATGGGAGAGATTATTGCATGGGACCAACTGCAGTGAGCTTCCTGGGCCTGGATATCCAGGTTGGATTCATTTATTCATTAATTGTCTCATTAGTTCTAGCCTTAATAATCACTATACCAAAACTAGGGGTTATGCTAATCAATAAAAAGCCGGTGCTCATCAGGAAGGAATTGCCACTCTTCCTGTGGATGTTCCTGGTCATATTCCTGATTTTAACCCTCTGCATTGTCTGGATGTCAAGGTTTATCCATTATTGAGGGTCCTGTTTCTGCGGGCTGGCTTGCCCGAAAAAATCTTTTCCCGGTCCAGATAACAAGCTCCCCACGTTTTATTGCTGCTTCTGGAATGTGCAGCATCCCTCAAAAGAAACCGCCAGAAATTAATTTTATATATTCAACTAATATTAATAGAAAAATTAGAAAAAAAGATTATAAAATGATTAAGGCAGTCTTTTGGCAATAAGCTTTCCTAAAGCAATAGTCTCATCACCATTGCATGCTGGCGTAGATGTGCTCTGCATAGGTCCGACATACACAAAATAATTGCCTTTTTCAGCACTTATTTCAGAACCATCCTTAAATGCACACACTTTTCCTGAAGGAATTCCACTGACTTCCTCTCCTCCTGAAACGCCGCATTTGTTCATTGAGTTTGTCTGATCACCTTTGTTGAATAATATAATCCTTATGGTGCCATATACGCCGACTGAGTTATAACCCTTTGCGCATATTGGTGTAACCATTGCACCTGCTGTTGCATCCCATCTGCCTTTTGATGCAGCATCAACCTGGGTTTGGTCAACGGGCTTAAGGCCTGTAATTGCCCCTTTGCTTGTGCATATTGCCCCAATATCCTCAGCAGTAATCAGCTCTGCGCAGTCTACTGTCTTTGCGACTGAAGGCACAGTTGTTTTGGCTATACTGCTTGCAGTTTCCTGCGTTACTGTTGTAGCTGGCGTATTTCCTGGCGTTGTAACCGGGCTCTGCTGCTGGCTGCTGCACCCAGCAAAAACAAGTACCCCTATAAATAAAAACACTAATAATATATTTTTCATTATATCACCTTCATTTACAGTAATTTTGTTGCCTCTTTTTATACTTATCTCTAATAACAGCATCAAAAAGGAAGCACAATCAGTTAAATCATATTGGTTTTCATAGGAATGCATTATTAAAACAGACAAGTATGTAATTTTGAAATTCTTTCAAAAGATTAATATACCTAAGATATAGAAAATAGCCCATGAATAAAAAATACCTCAAGATTGCAATACCCATTGCAATATTCATCATAATCCTCCTGGTTGGCGGTTTCCGTGGATTCCTCGGCAGCATCTTCGGCGGATGTGTAAGAAATAAGATTGTTGATGGGAGAGATTATTGCATGGGTCCAACTGCAGTGGGCTTCCTGGGCCTGGAGATCCAGACTGGATTCATTTATTCATTAATTGTCTCATTAGTCCTTGCCTTAATAATCACTATACCAAAAATTGCGGTTATGCTAATCAATAAAAAGCCGGTGCTCATCGGGAAGGAATTGCCTATCTTCCTGTGGACGCTCCTGGTCATCTTCCTGATTTTCACCCTCTGCATTGTCTATATGTCAAGGTTTATCCATTATTGAGGGTTACAAAGGAGGCAAAAAATCCATGAAAAAGAATTTCGTCCTTGGCGGTATTGTTCTCGGCACAATCTTAGTCCTATTGGCCGCAATCATATTCACATTGTACACAAAACCATATTTTACCATAACTGAAATGAACGGGCTCCTGGCGCAGAAGGCCAACAGCCAGGATGTCTACAGCAGGGCTGATATTGATGCCAAGAATTTTGCGACTAAGCAGCAGGTCCTGGACACAATATCAACATGTGATGCTGTGACTGTGCTGCAGAGCGAGATACAGAAAGACCTGAACGGAATCACCTGCAACACAGTCTGCGGGCAGGAAAGGAAATGCCTGTTTGGCTACCAATTCTCAGAAAACAACGGCGACCCGAATGTGGACTCCCAGAAGACAGGAATACTGCCGTGTGATTTTGCCATGGGGCCAATGAACACAGACTACGCCATCTGCTGGTGCTGCCCGGAGTAGGATTATTCCAGCCCCCACTTGAAAATCCTCCGGCTTTAGCTTGGCAACCATTTTAATCCCCAGATGTAAGCATAAATGCCATGCAAAGCTTTATAAGTGATGTATTCTTACAACATACACATGGCTGCTATAAACATACAATTCACAAAAATCGAAACCCAGATCGCATCCTACCTGTTCAAGCACTACAAAGACCGCTTCAACCCCAGGCAGCTGGCAAGGCTCCTGAAAATCAACCACGCCAATGCAAACAGGCTGTGCAAGATATTGACAGAAAAACAGCTCATCAGGAGGGAAGAGATTGGCAACTCACTATATTATACCTATAACTATGACAACCCACTTGCCGTAAAATTCATGGAATACATGCTAAGCCTGGAAAAGCTGCAATTCCCCACTTGGCTCTCAGTTGTCCAGCACAGCCTTGAGAGATTCAGCGGAAAAATCAAGATTGGGCTTGTGTTTGGCTCATCGATAAGAGACAGGCACTTCAATGACATTGATGTGCTGCTGGTGTATGACAAAACCGATGTAAAAGCAATAAATAAGCTGAAGGCAGAGATTCGGGCATCACAGCAAATAACAAAGCCGATAAGGTATGTTGAGATGGGTGAAGAAGACTTACTTTTGAATAAAGACGACAGGATTTTCTACAGCCTCATGTCTGAAAACCTGATATTCCACAGCCCAGAGAAATATGCCGAGGCAATCATAAAATGCCGCAAATAGAGAGCCACCTGGAGTGGTGCCTGAGGAATAAAAAAGGATTAGTGAAAACAAAACCAGACATAAATCTGGCGCAGGCACACCTGAAAAAATCAGAGTACAACTTCAGCGTGCTTTTATTGTTAGAAAAGCAAAGAATATACGACTGGGCCCTGAATGTCGGCTTCTATGCAATCTACCATTGCCTCCTGGGGATACTCGCAAAGTATGGCTATGAGTCCAGAAACCAGTCCTGCACGCTATCAATGCTCCTAAAGCTGATAAAAGAGGGTAAGCTAATCCTCAGCAAAGACCTGGTGCTGCAGTTTGACACCCTGGAAATAAACCCATCGAGCCCTACAGTGAGGATGGAAAGGGAAACCTCCACCTATGGAATAGGGACAAGCATTGACCTGCAGCAGATAAAGAGGCTCAAGGGGCTCATCCTGGACATCCAGAGGGAGACAATACGGGTCTTGGGGGAATGACCGGCTCCTCCTGCTAAGAAAACGACTTATTGCTGCCTCTAATTTAGGAAAAATTTATATATCAACATCTGATGATATGTTAAATGCTGAGGAAAATGGACTTACTCTTATTCAAGGCGCTTGGGGAGGAGACAAAATACAAGATACTGTCACTGCTCCTGGAAGGGGAGGGCTGCACCTATGAAAAGGGGGAGTGTTGCGCCTGTGAAATCCCCTCACTCATCAAAAGAAACCAATCTAACACATCAATGCACCTCGCGAAGCTCCAGGAGTGGGGCCTGATCAAGTCAAGGCGGGAGGGCAAGAAGATACTCTATTCCATCAGGGACAGACGTGTTTATGCCATCTTCAAGTTGTTAAGCGGAGGGAAAAAATGAAAACATTCAGGCAGCTCTCAATCATTGACAGGTACCTAACCCTACTGATATTTGCAGCAATGTTCCTGGGCATTGGATTGGGGTACTTCATACCTTCAATCTCAGGGGCAATAACAAGGTTCAGCATCGGGACCACTTCCATACCCATAGCCATCGGGCTCATACTCATGATGT
>CAIWSB010000077.1 GCA_903915225.1 uncultured Candidatus Woesearchaeota archaeon | reverse complement strand
CTGGACAAATCCCCAAAGTTGGAGTTCAGCCACGCCCCTAAGTACGGGGAAAATATGCACGGCCTAAGAATTGTGGGATATGATGGAGAAAGAAACAGGGCAAGGGCTAACGAAAGCTGGATTAACCTACGTTCATAAGAAATTGGGGATATTATCTTCTATAGGGTAAATTGTTCCGCAGCGTGTGCACTTTAGTCCCTTCCGGTCATCTGTGTAAACCAGTGCAGCGTGGTCTTTGGGGCAGACGAGTATATCGAAGAGTTGTTTTGATAGCGGCTCTTTCATCAGGCTGATATTATTAATCTAATATAAAATTGTTGCGGTTAAGGCTTCCTCAGAGTTGCCATGTAAGCAATTGGAGTCAGTAAGTCAACTTTCTCAAGCACTAACCCCGCTTCACTGGCAATCTTTGCAAGCTTCTCAGGTGTGAAACGTTCCGATACAACACCACCCTCAACCAGTGTGAAATCCTCGTTCTCAAACACAACCTTTGTTACAGAGCTATACCATGCCCTCTGAACCTGCCTTGCATTCATTGAGTACACACTGAGAAGTATTCTTCCTCCTTGTTTGATGACTCGAGCCATTTCCCTCACAACAGCAACCTGCCTGCTCAGGTTGCCAAAGGTGGCGCCCATGCATACAACAAAATCAAAACTCCCTGCCCAGTTGTTTGGGAGTGAGAGGGCGTTGAAATTAAAGAGGGTAATCCTCCCATTGTTTCTGAAACGATCTCTAGCAATTTCCAGCTGATGCTCTGCATTATCAATGCCCACTATTTCATGCCCAAGGTCTACTATGTGATTAATGCTATCCCCTGAGCCGCAGCCAACATCTAGCACCCTGGCATTCTGGCGGCCGGATATAATCGCATGAAGATACTTCCTCTCAGCCTCATGGTATTCAGCGATTTCCTTGGGTTTATTTTCCAAGAGCCTGTTGAAGTCATCTGTCTCGAAGAATTTCTTACAGTCTATTCCCACACCAGCCCTATGTTTCACCTGCATTTTTTATCACCAAATAGTAACAAATAATGCCAATTAATTAAACTATTCCATAAAATTTTTAACTTAAGGAGAAATATTATTAAAAATATAGTAAAAAATTATAATTATTCCCTATGGAAATTGATATAAAAGACAAGCGGATAATAACTGAGCTTTCCCTAAATGCCCGTGCCCCTATCTCAGCAATCGCCCGTGTTGTTGGGCTCTCCAAGCAGGTGGTAAAATACCGTCTCGAGAACCTGGAGAAGAGGGGGATAATTGAGGGGTATTACGCCATCCTTAACATAGCCAAGCTGGGCTTTGCATATCACAGGATTTTTGTCACATTCATGAATGTGAACAAGGAAACAGAGGAGGAGATTGTTGATTTCTGCATAAAGCACAAGAAGGTTGGCTGGATTGCCCAGCTCGATGGGGACTTGGACTGCGGGATAATTGTGTTTGCCAAAGATGTAGTTGAATTCAGCCAGGTCTACGATGAGCTCCTGAGCAAATTTGGGGAGCATCTAGATGAGAAACAACTCTCTGTGGCCACCCAGATTCATCACCTCAAACACAAATTCCTCCTCAATAAGATTGATACAACCGACCTGTTAATGGGGGGGAGCGTGACTGAGCCGGATATTGATGACACAGACTACAAAATTCTCGGGGTGCTCACAAAGAGTGCCAGGAAACCCCTTCTCGAGTTGGGGAACAGCCTTAGGCTAAACCCCAAGGTTGTGGGCTATCGAATTAAGAGGATGACAGAAGATAGCATCATCCTCGGTTATAATGTTAAACTCAACCATCTCATGCTGGGGTATTCTCACTACAAGGTTAATTTGCATCTCAATAATATGTCTAAGGAAGATTTAATGGCAGTGATTCAATACATACTTCAAATGCCTGAATCAATTTACATAACTCGTGCTATTGGGCCTTACGAGCTTGAGTTTGAGGTGATGGTCCGCAACAACGAGGAATTCCATACCTTAATTCGTGAGCTGCGGTTCCGCTTTGCCAGGATAATCAAGAATTACACTACCTTCATAATTCACCATGAGCCATATATCAACTATTTACCTATAATGAAATAGAATTAAACCTTCCCTGGGCTTGCCTCAAGCTCCTTTATCCTCACCCGAAGGTTGGCAATTGTCTTTGAGTTGTCCTGCGGCTGCAGCAGCCCGCCGCATTCCGGGCAGCGGAACCCGTTGTCTGTGGCCTGGTCAAAATCCAGCCTCACGCAGGCTGCCTGGCACATGAAGAACCCGTTGGGGTTGGTCTCCTCCTTGGAGAGCCTCTCCTTGAGCTGCCCAAGCTTGTCTGTAAAAAGCTTGGCTTTCAGCTCCACAAAACCCTTAGGGTTTAGTGTCCAGTAGCTGATGTACCAGCCCTTGACCTTGTCCTTGCGCCTGATGTATGACACTAGATTAAAGTTAAAAAGCTTGTAGAGGGTGCTCCTGGCGTAGTTCACCTCTATTTTCAGCTTCTTGGAAATCTCAAACTCCGAAATATCCTTTTTTTTGTATAGAAACTCAACTACCTCGACGCTCGCCTCACCCACCACTGCTCTGGCAAGATCGAGCATCTCTTTCTTAGAAAGCCCTTTTTTAGGTGCCTCCTTTGGCAGCCTTTTCTTAACTTTCGCAGCCATTTTTTAATGAAAAACCTTTGAGCCACTAGAACTCAGGGGTTCTTTACCCTATTTTTATGAAAGCGCCCATTTATAAACTTTGTGGTAGATAAAATCCCGGTTTTGAAACCTAATCCAGCCTGTTCTCCAGCGCAGCCCGGATTAAAACTCCCGCTTTCCTGAGGTCATCCCTGCTAACCACCGTCGAAAGCCTCATCCTGGCAAAGGCCTTGCTGAGGTTGACAACAGCATGAACAAGCCTTGGAGAGACTTCAAAAAACAGCTGGGGTTCTGCATTTTTCACATCTGCAGAAAACTTCACAACAGAATCCTTGAGCTCCGGAGGGAACTGAACCTCAAGGCTTTCTGCATGGGTTATGTAACGCTGTAGGAATGTTATATCCCCATCTGTAAGCTCAGCCTTGTCCTTTTCAACAATAGATTTGGCAATCTTGACAAATGCCCCAAGGTCAGGCCTCCTGAGCAGGAAAACCAGGGTAAATCGTGAGAGCAGAGCGGGCTCAAAAGGGAGCTGCCGAACAACTGCGTCGCGTGTCATGCCCCTAAACTTTTCACCAATAGGGTTTGCAGTTGCCAGAATTCTTACGTCTGCATCAAACTGGAGATGAGCACCACCTTTGTCATAGGTAATAAAACCCTTTTCCATGGCAGAATACAAAGCCCCATAATCCTCTTTCTTCATAAGATTTAACTCGTCTATGCAGCAAATCCCCTTGTCTGCTTTAGGCAGCAGTCCGGGGCGAACCTCCTTGCCGCTGACAGTAACCGAGAGGCCAACTCCAGACAAACCAGAGCCAAGCCCAAATGCAGTCCTTGGATAGATGTGCTCCACTCCCAAAAGGAACTCTGTTTTTCCTGTTCCAGGGTCGCCGAGGAGCAGTATATGTATGCCTGTTTTGGCGAACATCTGTAAGGCAATGGCAGTCTTAATTGTCTCCATACCCTGGAGTTTTTCAGCAACAATTGCCGGGATTACTGTTTCCGCCCTAATTGAGAAGTCTGCGAACAATGATTTTGTCACACTTTCCTCTATCTTCTTGTTGAGCTCATCTGACAGAAGCCTGGCTGAATTTGAGGTTCCCTGAGGCACCAAACCTGGAAACCTAATATCTTCACCAATTGCCTTTGACAGCCCAAGGCTGGACATGGTGAAGCCAACAAGCCCCTTGTTTATGGCCAGCTTCAGCTTCCTCTGGTCTTCCCTGCTAAGAAAACGCTCAAGCTTGTGGATATAATATCTCCTAGAGCCCAGTAGAGGTCTGTTATCCCTAATGAAATCAAATATTCCCATCCAGGTTTACTATTGGTTTCTGGCTATATAAATGTTTTTATGGGGGGCTTTGATACTATAATTAAGTTGCGCCCAATCCATTATTGCTCTTGGGTCATCAGTTTCATTATCACTTTAGAGATTATGAATCCGACTACACCCAGTACAATGATTACACCCCACTCAAACAGATCCAAGGGGATAACATTAAAGAATTTCCCAAGCCCTGTGTAGAGCACAACAATCTGCAGCCCAATAGAGGATGCAATTGCGAGCAGCAGCCACTTGTTCGAGAACATGCTGAGATGCTCGTGGCTCCTGATTGCTATTATCCTAATCATTTCATAAACCACAAAGGCAGTGAAGAGCATAGTTTGCGCAACAACGAGCCCGCGTGTGAGCCCGATAAAGAACAATGGGACAATAATAAGCGTTAGGACTATTCCTAGTATTAGTATCATTTTCAAAACCTGGCGGCTGATAATCCCCTCACTCTTTTTCACAGGGGGTTTCCTCATTGTGTCCGGCAGCGTTGGGTCAACTCCTAGTGCAATTGCAGGCAAACCGTCTGTGAGCAGGTTAATCCACAGCAACTGAGTGGGCACCAATGCAAGCCATCCAAATAGTGAGAGTATAAACACAACTAGAACCTCAGCAATGTTGGATGAGAGGAGGTAAACCACAAATTTCCTGATGTTTCCAAAAATTGTGCGGCCCTCCTCTACTGCCTTTTGGATTGTCACAAAATTGTCATCCAGCAAAATCATGTCTGAAACCTCTTTTGCGAGGTCTGAGCCGCGCACACCCATGCCCACACCCACGTCTGAATTCTTGAGCGCTGGTGCATCATTCACACCATCTCCAGTCATTGCCACTGTGTGCCCATTGGCCTTTAGAGCTTTCAAAATCCTAACCTTGTGTGCAGGTGATACACGAGCGAAAATTGAATATTCTTCAACAACCTTTGTGAGCTCGCGGTCATTAAGTGCATCAAGCTCCGGGCCGTTAATTGAGCGCATGCCTAGGCCAACCTCACGTGCAATTGCCCTTGCTGTAATAAGATTGTCCCCGGTGAGCATCTTGACTGCAATACCTGCATTTTTACAAACTATCAAACTCTCCTTTACTCCCTCGCGCGGCGGGTCAATCATTCCCTGAAGCCCCAGCATTAAAAAGCCTGAAGCAAGATCTTGCTTGGAATAGTCCGGGCGCAGCTCTTTGAATCCGAAAGCAAGCACACGCAATGCCGATGAGGCCATCATATTGTTAGCCTTCAGGTATTCCTGCTCAAGACTCGATGTTAAACGGATGTGCTTCTTATTGACAAGCACCTCAGAGCACTTCTCAAGCACCATTTCTGGCGCACCCTTAATGTAGGCCACCTTTTTCCCATTTGACTCGTGGACTGTAACCATTATCTTGGTTTCCGAAGAGAATGGGATTTGGTCAATGCGCTTGAGTCGTTCAACAAAACCCGCCTTTTTGGCAGCCACTATGAGTGCAATTTCAGTGGGGTCACCGATGTATGTCTCATTACCTTCTGCATCTGCCCCCAGCGTGGCATCATTGCAGTTGAGCCCGACTTCCAGAATAATATTGAGCTCATTAGGTTTTATTGGCTTGCCATTTAATAAAAACTGCCCCTCTGTCCCATAGCCTACCCCGGTGACATCATAAAATGATTTGTTTGAGAATATCTTTCGGACAGTCATGCGGTTCTCTGTAAGTGTTCCTGTCTTATCTGTGCATATCACATCCACTGCGCCCAGGCTCTCAACAACAGAGAGTTTCCTTACTAAGGCTTTCTCCCTCAGCATTCTCCTTGTGCCAATGGCCATTGCCAGTGTAACCACGGCGGGCAACCCCTCGGGGATTGCAGCCACGCCCAGGCTGATTGCCACAAGGATGACTGTAAACAGGGTTATGTGGCTCACAAATAATTGGAATATGGCAATCACGGCAATGAGTCCCACGACTATATAGCCAACCTTCTTGCCCAGAGTATCGAGCTCTACTGTGAATGGCGTTTTCTTGTCAGGTGTTTCGAAAAGCTGCTCAGCTATTTTTCCAACCTCGGTGTCTTTGCCAGTGGCAATGACAATTCCTCTTCCAGTGCCGCGGGTAATTATTGTGCTCATGAAGGCAAGGTTCTTGCGCTCTGCCAAGGCAACCCCTTCGCTCACAGGCCTTGTTAGCTTGTCAACAGGCACTGACTCACCCGTTAAGATTGACTCATCAATCCCCAAATCATTTGCCTCTAGCAGCCTTATGTCTGCCGGGACTTTTTCTCCGGTCTCCAGCAGCACAATATCCCCTGGAACCAGCTGGGCAGGGTCGAGCAGGCAGACTCGTGAATTTCGAAGAACCTTGGCTTTGCTGACGCTGATGTTTCTCAGTGCCTCAATGCTCTTCTCTGCCTTGAAGTCCTGGAAAAAACCGAAGAAGCCGTTGAACAATACAATAATAATTATGAGTACAGCGTTCTCCAGGTCAGCCTCCTGCCCAGGAAAGAAGCCAATAACATATGAGGCAATGGCTGCAATTATTAGTATAATAACAAGGAAATCAGTAAACTGGCTCAGGAAAATCTTGAATGGGGAGATTGGCTTGCCAAGTTCAAACCTGTTGGGGCCGTAGCGCTCAAGGCGAAGGGCAGCATCTTGGCTTGTGAGCCCAGACTCAGAGCTGCCCAGTGCGCCCACAACGTCCTCTTTCTTAAGGGCGTAATAGTGCTCCATGGAAAAACCATTAGGAACTGGATATTTAAAATATTCCATTGTTCTTTAGCACCAAAAATTTTAAAAATGAGTGCATATTCACGGTGTTGAATTTAAATCAACAGGGGGAGAGGTGGTATAAATGCAAATCGTACCAGTAAACAAGAAGATTCTCTTGAAACCAATAAAAGAGAAGACCAAAGAAGTAAAGACTACCGGCGGGCTCTTTCTCGCAGAGAACGAAGAGTTTGACGTGAACAGGGGCGAGGTTATAGCGCTGGGCGACAAGGTTGAGCTGAAGCTCAAGAAAGGGGACACTGTTATATATGAAGACATGGGTGCAGACAAGCTTGGAGACCAGATTCTGGTTGACGAATCCAAAATCCTGGCCCTGATTAAGTGAGGTGTTTTAAATGGTTGCGAAACAAATTGTGTTTAACGAGCAGGCTAGAAAATTCATACTTGACGGTGTCAATAAGCTAGCTAATACAGTCAAGGTCACACTTGGCCCAAAAGGTCGAAATGTTATCCTTGACGAGGGATTTGGCACGCCAACGATTACGAATGATGGTGTAACAATCGCTGAGGCAATTGAGCTCAAGCACCCGTTTGAGAACATGGGAGCGCAGGTTGTGAAGGAGGTTGCCACCAAGACAAAAGATATTGCTGGCGACGGAACAACAACAGCAACCCTGCTGGCCCAGGCAATTGTCAAGGAGGGCTTCAAGAACATTGCTGCAGGCGCAAACCCTATGGCAATCAAGCGCGGCATTGACAAGACTGTGAAGGTTGTGGTTGAGGAGATCAAGAAGCAGGCAAGGAAGGTTGACAGCAAGGAGAAGATAAAGCAGGTTGCCACTATCTCGGCAAACAACGATGAGGCCATTGGCTCGTTGATTGCAGATGCAATGGACAAGGTAGGCTCTGACGGGGTAATCACAGTTGAGGAGGCCAAATCTCTTGACACGCATCTCACTATTGTTGAAGGGATGCAGTTCAACGAGGGGTATGTGAGCCCATACATGGTTACCAAGGAAGACACAATGGAGTCACTCCTCGATGAGCCATATATATTAATCTATGATAAGAAAATAACTACAATAAAACCAATGGTACAGCTCCTGGAGCACCTCTCTCAGATTGGGAGGCCACTGCTGATTATTTCTGATGGGGTTGAGGATGAGGCACTGGCAACATTAGTGCTCAACAACCTGCGTGGCGTGCTAAAGACAGTTGCTGTCAAGGCCCCTGGGTTTGGGGATGACCAGAAGGCACAACTGCAGGACCTGGCAGTAGTCACTGGAGGCAAGGTGATAAGTGCAGAAAAGGGAATGAAGCTTGAGGCTGTCACACTTGCAGACCTTGGCCAGGCAAAGCGCGTAAAAGTTGACAAGGAGAAAACCACTGTTGTTGAGGGGCTTGGCGACAAGAAACTAATCAAGGAGAGGATTGACGCTATAAAGAAGCAGCTCAGCAAGTCAGAAAGCAAGTTTGACAAGGAGGACTTGCAGAAGAGGCTGGCAAAGCTAGCTGGCGGCGTCGCAGTCATAAATGTTGGGGCTGCAACTGAGACTGAGATGAAGGAGAAGAAAGCCCGAGTTGAAGATGCGCTTGCGTCAACGCGTGCTGCTGTTGAGGAGGGCATTGTTGCAGGCGGAGGAAAGGCACTGCTCAACACCCTTGATGCTGTCAGGGCACTGAAGCTAGATGGCGAAGAGGCAATTGGCGTTCAGATAATGCTCAATGCCCTAGTGGAGCCTATAAAGCAGATTGCAGAGAACGCAGGCAAGGACGGGGCAGTTGTGGCAAATCACGTGCTGGCCCTCCACGATAAGGAAGTTGCATACAATGCAGCCAAGGACAAGTACGAAAACATGATTGAGGCTGGTATTGTTGACCCTGCAAAGGTCACTAGGAGCGCTGTGCAGAATGCAGCCTCTGCAGCCTCAATGCTGCTCACAACTGAGGCCATGATTGCTGAGATAAAGGAGGATAAAAAGCCAGAGATGCCGCCTGGCGGGATGCCTCCGCAGATGATGTAGGCCAAAAAATTTTTATAGCCATATCCCCCTAGGGGGATTAATGGCTGACGATAGGCTCAACGAGTACATCCGTACATGCCTTGAAAAGGGGCTTCCACGCGCCCGGGTGATGAAGAACCTTTACGAGGCAGGCTGGTCTGATTCTGAGATTGAAGAGGCATTTGATGAATTCCCTGTGACTGGGGTGAGGCCAACACCTAAATTGCCTGTAAAGAAACCCCAGCTACCTGGAAAATATATTGCTGCCGGCATTGTGCTGGTGCTGGTTGTTGTGAGTGTGGGGCTGATTTTATCAAGGAATCAAGGAAAGCCTGCATTTCAGGAGCATCCAAAACCAATAAGTGTTGCAGACTGTGGGGCAAGCCTCCAATGCATGATTGCATCTGCCGAGAAGTGCTCCCCTGCAAGTGGGAAGGCCAACCTCACTATTTTTACGCGTGAGTCACTGGTAATTGATATCTCACAAAAAAAAGAATTGTGCACAATTGTTTTGACAAACAATGCTGGAAAAGAGGGTACCTGTGAAATGAAGGCTGCAGAGATGGTTGCGCTGCTGACGCGGTGGAAAGACGGCGTTTATAATGACTGGGGGGAATCTGAATGCTCAGGGACTTTGTTTAAGCCAAGCTCCAATTGCTCGCTTCATGTTTCGACAGCTTCGCTGCAGCTAAAGTTAGGGGATAGGAGTGAGATTCTTGCTTCAGGATATTCTAAGGAAGATACTGTGTTTTGGTCAAGTGATGCGCCTGCAATTGTGTCTGTGGAGCAGGGGCGCGGCAAGTCCACATTTGTGCGAGGAAATGCAGTTGGTAATGGCAAAGTCACAGCAAGGGATATTTCTTCCAACTGCTCAAGCTCTGCAAAAATTGAAGTAAAATAATAAAAATTTACGGCAGCTCGAACCCGTTGCAGAATTTGTTTGCTTGAGCCTCGAACTGCTTTGCAGATGCGGTGTATTCTGCTATTAGGTCCGGGTTGCTTTCAATCTTTGCCTTGTTATAGAATTCCATTGCTGCTTTGACTGCAAAATCACATTTCTCTCTGTCGAAAGGGATTATGGCAGGGGTTATGGTGACAGGGGCTGGAGCAAAATCAGGTGCCTGTGGCAGCTCAAAGTCCCCGCAGGCACTTCTTGCCAGCACCTCATACCTTTTGGCCTCGCTCAAAGCCTGCTGGCTCGATTCTTTTGTCGCCTTATTGAACCACTCTTGTGCCAATTCTGAGTAGATATTGCATTTGTTTATCGCTTCGCCAGATAAAACAGCCGAGTCATCAGATGGAGTTATTTCGCCATAGGTCTGAGAAAGCATTCTTCTCTCTGCAACCCCCATAATGGCAACAATGCCCACAACTGCAACTAGAGCAACAAATGAGATTAATAGAACATCCTTATGACCCCGTCTCATGATTTCACCTCAATGCAAAGCATGTGAGGGTTATTCTCCCAAAACTACTATTTAAATATTTCTAAGAAAAGAAAAAGTTAGCCGGTTCCGTTACCGGGGCTAATGCAGCTATCTACCTGGCATATTCGGTTTCCACAATCTATTGGTCGTGTGTAAACGCTACAATTAAAGTCCTGAACTGTCTCAATAAGAGTATTGCCAGAGCACTTTCCACCCAGTACGTACCACCCGCAAACGGAGGTGGTTGTCCTGCGGGTTGTGGTGGTTGGTAAGAGTCTGATAGTTGTGGTTGTTCTGCGTGTTGTGCTCGTGGTGCGGGTCGAGGATGTGGATGTGGTGGCAACACACCTTCCTTGCGAACACTTCTGAGTTGCAGGGCAGTAGGTTGTGACATACTTAATGCTGCAGTCTGAGTTTCTAGAGCTGGTAATATACGCGCTAACTCCTAATAAGCACTCTGTACTCAACACTACTGGGGTGCAGACAGTGGTGGTTGTTTTGCGAGTGGTTGTTGAGATTGTTGTAGGTCTTGTGGTGGTCTTTACTGTTGGTGGTACTGAAGTTGTCCTGGAGGTTACGAAATCGATGGTTCTCGGTGCAACGGGCAATGTGGTGGTCCTTACGGTTGTGGGTTTTACAGTGACATAATCTCCATCAATCAGGTTTGGTTTGATTGCCACAGCCTGGCCTGCATAGATACCATTATCACCAATTGTGGAATCATAATAAGGTATGCTGGGAATACTGGTCAGCCTCATAATAGCAACAATGCCAACAACAGCCACAAAAGCAACAACAGCGATTAATAGAACATCCCGATTCTCCTCTTTCATGATTTCACCCTTTTCACTGAAAATTTAAACTTAATCTGTTACCTTTTATAAACTACTATTTAAATATTTCTCCTCAATTGCACGCACCGCTGGAGCATCCGTTGGGGCAGCTCACTATTGTGTCCCATCTATACGAGCAGTCATCATTCTGAAACTTCCTCTTCAGCAGGTCCCCGAAGCAGCTGTAGACATTGAGGTATGTTGAAGTGCACTCTGGGCTTCGGCACGCACCCTCTGAACAGCCGAAGGGGCAGGTAGCAACCTTTTTCCAGGTTGTGAAGCAGTCCCTGCCAACAGATGCCCGCAGAAGGTCATCATTAAGGCAGTTAAAGCTATTAATCTCGGTGGGCCTGCAGGTGCATTCGCCGTTTTCACATTTGCTGGAGCAGGTTTTCACCAGCTTTTCCCCCTTAACACAACTGGCGTCCTGATAAACCTCAACAACATTGTTTTCTGCACAGTACGGAGTGCCCACTGGACCTTGGGTACAAGGCGTTTCAAACGTGATAGCCCCCCCGGCCCTAATTTCTCCATCGGCTTGTCCTTGCGGTTTTGAGTTTCTGGAGCTTATAAAAATTATTGAACCAAAGATAATAATGACAACAATTGCAAATGAGAACATCAAAACAGACTCCCAGTTTTTGTCTTTCATTTTTTTACCTCCTAAAGCAATGAAGGCATTTCCATTATAATGAATTAATATAAATGTATGGTATATTTAAAATATTCCTTTGTTTACAGACACAAAAGAGAATAGAAGTGAAGATAAAAAAAAAGTTTATAAAACTTTACTGTGGAGGCAGCGGGGGCAGCAAAAACTTGCACAATTTGTTTGCCACAGCCTCATTAGTCTGGGCATTAGTCCAGTACTGTGGGTCCCTCGCTTTAATATAAATGTTATACCATTTCAACGCAAGATTGGAATAGTAATTGCAATCATTAACATCCTTTAGGTTGCAACTCTTTGACCAGAGATTTACAATACCACAGACCCGGTTTTGGTTTATTGCACCAGTGCCCCAATCTCTAATCGCTATTAAAGATTCTGAGGTATCGACGAGGTTATTCTGGTTGGTATCATACATTAACGTTAAATTTCCGACAATTGCGCCAGCAGTAAAACAGCCCAAATCAGCACATGTTGGCTGGGGGAAAGCAATTTGGCAATTCCCTGACCACAGGTTGACAATACCACATACTTGAGTGTTTGTCATAGCACCAGCGCCCCAGTCTTTGATTGCAGTCAATGATTCAGTGAGATCAATGATGTTATTCCTGTTAGCATCATATTTCACTCCCAAGGTTCCGGCATTTTTCGCTGCAGTGGAACAATCCCAAGTTGCGCAAGTTGGTTGAGTAGTAATTTTGCAATTGCCTGACCACAAGTTGACAATACCACAGACTTGGTTTAGGTTTATTGTACCACTCCCCCAAGCTTTAATCGCTGCCAAAGATTCTGAGGTGTCTATGAGATTGTTGCCATCAGCATCATATTTTTTTGCCAAGGTTCCGGCATTTGTGGAAGCAACGGAACAAGTCCATTTAGCACAAGATGGCGGGTTGGTATCTGGCAATGAAAACCCTCCACATGCAACGGAAGCCTTCTTCTCATAAGTTCTAGCAGATGTCATGTATTGGGCTTTTTTTGCGTTGTTGGTCTCTGCCATCGCTTTGTTGTACCAATCTATTGCAATACTAGAATAACTTTTACATAAAGCAGAAGCTCCACCTGCGTTAATGCTTGCATCTTCAGCGAGCAACGTGTCCTCATTCAGGTTCTCTTCAGTAGTCAAAGGGGCATATTGACGGCTCTCAGGCTGCTTGAAAATTGTAGCAATAGCCACAACAGCAACCAAAGCCACACAGGCAATCAAAATAAAATCCCGGTTATTGTTTTTCATTTTTTCACCTTTTTTTCCCAGGCAGGGGTATTTTTAGTATACTGTTATCCATGAGTATTTAAACATTTTTATTAAGGGACATTGCTCAAAGAGAAGAAATCAATTCTGCGCAAGAATTCAACTTCC
This sequence comes from uncultured Candidatus Woesearchaeota archaeon, assembly GCA_903915225.1. Classification (GTDB taxonomy): domain Archaea; phylum Nanobdellota; class Nanobdellia; order Woesearchaeales; family B29-G15; genus B29-G15. Next base: position 3,363 of record CAIWSB010000077.1, on the reverse strand, counting down.
TTTTTTGCGGTTGGTTACAGTAACGGAAAGATGTAAACCTCTATGGCCGCACCAAGCAATACTAGCAAAAACCCAAACCCCATAAAGAGGACGGCATCACGGATTATCCTATTGAACCTTTTTGTTTTGAAATCCTCATTAATTACTGCTTTTGAGACAATCCCGCCAACAATTGCTGCACTCACATAGGCAAATGCCTCTGTGATTAGGTGAGGCATGAAGGGCAGGGCTGTCGTGAAAAACACCAGGACCGGGCTGGCACCGCCAACAGCAGCTGCCTCCTTAACAAAATAGGCCATTGCTATCCCCCAAACAGAGGCGTTCCATGTGAGGAACAGGATAGAGCCTGCGCCAAATGCGATCGATACAAAAAAGCAGACCAAAAACACAATAAGATTGTTTGTGAGAATGCTGATGAAGAGATTATTGTAATTTGTGGCAAACCCCTCAATACCCACCGCCTTAAGCTGAGGCTGGAAGATCTCTGCAATAGCTGCATGGGGCATGAGCAGCCCAACCACTGTGTAAGCAAGGAATATACCCAGGAACAGGAACAGGGTGGATTTGATGACAGCGCCGTTGTCGTGGTAGAATCGCTTGATTGAGAATAACCTCGCCTTCATCTGCTTTTGCTCTGTCCTCTTCAGGAAGGCGCTTATTGTGGGGATAAGGAGCACAGAGACAAACCCCAGCGAGACAAGCCCGCCGGAGGACTTGAACTGGAAGATTGAGGTGAATATGCCAATTATGGCAAAGATAAAGCCCACGAAAATCGCATGAAAGCTCTTCTGAATCCAGGAGACTGCGTATATCTGCTCAAACATGGGTAATTCCCAGATTCATTTCTTATCTATTTAAATTTTTCCTGGGGAAAATTTATATAGGCCCCCCACCAATTTGTCAACATGAACAATATTATCATGAGCTGCGCTAAGGGGGTGTAACGGAAATGTTAAAAGTTGTGGATCATCCGCTGATACAGCACAAGCTGGGGTTAATGAGGGACATCAATACTCCGACAAAGGAATTCAGGGAGCTCTGCGGGGAGATTGCCTCGCTTCTCTGCTTTGAAGCCACAAAGGACCTCTCTTTGGAGGATAAAACAGTCAAAATCTGGACCGGGGAGGAGATAAAGGTAAAGCAGCTCGCCGGGAAGAAGCTGGTTCTCGTACCGATTTGGCGTGCAGGGACGTACCTTTCTGCTGGCGTCGAGAAGCTCATCCCCTCAGCAAAGGTCAATCCAATTGGGGTTTACAGGGACGAGAAAACCCAGGAGCCGAAGCCTTACTACGAGAAATGGTGTTCTGACCTAAGCCAAAGGACAATCTTCATTATGGATCCAATGCTGGCCACAGGGGGCACTATAGATTATACAATATCACGGCTTAAGGCGCAGGGTTGCCAGGACATAAGGGTGGTTTGCCTGGTTGCATCAATCAAAGGCAAGGAAACTCTTGAGAAGAAGTATCCGGCTGTGCCAATCTATGCAGCTGCCCTGGACCCTATTTTGGACAAGACCGGCTACATACGCCCGGGCCTTGGTGACGCCGGGGACCGCCTCTTCGGGCCAAAAGATTTAAATACACCCCCTCAATCATAAGTAAAATCAGTTTAGTGGGGTGTTTTTTATGGCCGAAATGCCGCGTCCATTGGATGCATTGAACAACGCCAGAGGCAAGAGAGTCATTGTCGAGCTGAAGAATAAGGCGCAATATGTAGGGAAGCTTAACGCATTTGATATTCACATAAATGTCGTGCTTGACGACGCCGAGTTTAGGGAAGATGGGGAAGTCAAGAAGAGGCTCGGGACTGTGTTCCTGAGGGGCGACACCATTGTTTCTATTGCGGTTGAATAAAAATGACTAAAGGAACCCCTTCAATGGGTAAAAAGTCCGGTATGAGGACCCATTGTATTTGCAGGAGGTGCGGCAAGCGCACATTCCACATGGGCAAGGGGCGATGCGCGTCATGTGGATATGGGGATTCCACCAAGATGAGAAACTATCACTGGAAAAAGAAGCAATAAGTTTTTAAGCGGTCTGATTTCTTTGAGGAACTGTAATCCGCGGGGATGCGTTAAAATTTGCTGTGGCAAATTCACTGATCCCCGCTCACCGAGTTCGCGGGGATGCCGGAGCGGTCAAACGGGACAGGCTTAGGCGGCGAAAAACCGGAGGTTTTTGAGGCCTTCGGATTGCCGAAGACACCTGTTGGCTTAGTGCCTGCGTGGGTTCGATTCCTACTCCCCGCATATATTCTTGTATAATTGTACAGGTGCTCCAATTGTCCTATCCCAGCGCAATAAGCACTGCCCCGGCTACAACCAGTGCTGTGCCGATGCCGGCCTTTATTGAGATTTTCTCTCCTAGGATGAAGAAGGCCAGCAAGATTGCAAAGACAATGCTCAGGCGGTCTATTGGCACGATTTGGGAGACTTTCGCCATTTTCAGCGCAAAGAAATAAAATAACCAGGATAAAGCTCCGGCAATGCCACTGAGGATAATGTAAAACAGTGCGCGGCTGTTGAGTAGTATGGGCTTGATGTCATGGAGCTTACCCTGTATTAGTATCAGACCCATCAAGAAAAGGAACATGACGCCTGCGCGGATGGCTGTTGCAGTGTTTGAGTCTATGCCCTGCAGTCCCATCTTGCCAAATATTGCCACCAGAGCGGCTGTGAGGGCAGAGAGCAATGCGAAAATTAACCAAGTGTAATCCATTGCATTTGTTGGGCGCTGAGAGTATTTAAATATTATCACAAGGATTCTTTCTGTGCACTATTATCACATTCTTGACAACATCCCCATTCTGTAACATCCACGCGGATAGCATCCGGTAAATCTTTCACCAATCCTTTCACCTTGATTTTGCGAAGATTCACTTTCAGTTTACCCCCGACCTTGATCCCTTTGGCAGTTCCCACAATCGTTACAGGTAATTCCACCTTCACCGGTTTTTTATCGTTTATCAGCAGGAAATCGGCATGAACAAGCTGTTCTTCCACCGGATGCCATTGCATATCCTGAAGGATAGACTGATGGATTTTCCCATCGATATTCAGGTTCACAATAAAAACATCAGGCGTATAAACCAGCGACCTGAATTCACTGAAGGGAGCAAAAAAATGAACATTTTCTTCACCTCCGTACAAAACGCACGGTACCAACTCCTGGCTTCTGAGCTTCTTTGAATCTTTTTTTCCGGTTACTTCCCGGACTTTTCCATTGATTTCTAATGATTTCATAATACATTTTAATTATTAATTATGGTACTCAGTTCTTCCCGACAGAATCGGGACAAACAGCATGCATAATATTTCATATGCCGTTTTTGAAAAAAGCGGTGCAAATATACTACTTACTT
>CAIWSB010000076.1 GCA_903915225.1 uncultured Candidatus Woesearchaeota archaeon | reverse complement strand
TTTTCTCTAAGAGATAATAAAAACCAAGCCAAACAGCATGATTTAAACCGAAAGGTTAATAAGTAAGACGCACCTTAAAAGTAAGATACAACTTAAAAGGTGATATTATGTCTGAAATTATCGAGATGGGAACTGTAAGTTCAAAGGGACAAATTTGTATTCCAAGCAATATCCGAGAGAACATGGGAATAGTTGAGGGGAGCAAAATCCTTTTTGTCTTGCAGGATGACTCTTTGCTTGTGAAAAAAATGAATTTAGAGACATTCGAGCAGATAACAAAACCGTTGAAAGAGGCAGCCAAGAAGGCGGGATTCCATGAGAACGAAGTGGAGGGCTTAGTCCACAGGTTAAGGAAAAAATGAAACAAATGGTTTCACTTAGTCCAGCTTAGGGAGCTGTTTTCTCTTCTGTTTTTCTGGTGCATCCAGATAATTCTCTCCAGAAATAATCGATTTACCGATCCTTTTTTCTGCGTCAGTGCGTGCGTTTCCTGCAACTTCTCCTCCTTGTTTTGCCGCTTGCTTGCAGGGTTTGAATCCTACTGCGTCTTTGGTTTTTGTTATTGCAGTGGTTACGCTCTCGCCAAGCATTGTGAAAATTAGCTCCAGATCATTCATATGGTCCCGAAGGTTTTCTCTGTTTAATCCCTTCATTGTTTTATAGTCTTCAACAGTCTTTCCAAATGTTGCCATGCTTATTTCATTGGTCAATATGGCATACTCTTTGTCTTGTTGCACACCCCTATCTTTCCATTCATCAGTTAGTTCTTGCCTTACTGCAATTCCTCTAAGTCGCTTGTCAATCCACTCCTTGGAATAGCCTTTTTGCTCATAAAGTTCCTTCATGCGCTCCTGGGCAAGCTCGGGGTTTTCTATCTCTTGGATCCTCTCATAACCAACCTTAGCAAGCCAGAGCTTGAATGGCTCTGCCTTGGGGGAAGGGATGGATTGGATAATCCTGAACATATTCTCAGTATTGGCACAATCTGTAGCATAATATTTGCCATCTGACGACTCTAATTTCAGTTGTACCCAAATTGGGGACAACTGAATTGCTTCAAACTCCCTGTCCTTAATTTTCCCCCAGTATTGTCTTGGGGTTTGGCTGTCTGTAAGTGCCTCAATTATATCTATAACCGAGAAGAACCATTCCTCTTTATGCCATATCCTTCTTATCTTCTTGTCCTGGAAAACGACCAGAGCCTTGTCTTTGTCCATGTTTACCTTCTCTATGTTATTAGTTTATAAATTTCACGTTGGATTGTCCAGTGGAATATTCAGCAGCAATAACATTTAAATAACCCCTCGTGATTTATTTTTTTGATGAAAGCCCTGGTTTTGCTGCTAATTGCGATTATTTGCAGTTCGGGGGTTTATAGTCTTGGGTTTACTGTGAAGGACTTGAGTGAGGGGCTGGTTTTGCATCTCAGCTTTGAAGAGGGGATGGGGAATGTTACCCATGATTCAAGCGGGAATGACGCTAAGATGCACGGGAGTCCGCGCTGGGCCGTGGGGAAGCTGGTCCTTGAATTCGGGGAGAATATCTAAGGCTTATCTTTTTTGTTTTCCAGCCTTTTCTTAAGGAAATTATCACTAGAAATTACAGATTTGCCTATCTTTTGCTCAAGCTCCTTCCTGGTGTGACTCGCAATTTGTCCTCCTTCCTGTGCAGATTCTTTACATTCATCAAACCCCTTCGAGTCTTTGGTAACAGTAATATCTGTTGTGGCTTTTTCGCCGACCATGGTGAGGATTAGCTCCCAGTCTGTCATATGGTCCCGAAGATTCTGATTCTCCCTCTCAATACCCTTGTACCTTTTGTATTCCTGGACAGTCTTGTCAAATGTCGCCTTGCTTATTTCGTTTGTGAGTATGGCAAATTCCCTCTGCTGATTCACTCCCCGGTATTTCCATTCATCTGTGAGCTCCTGCCTTACAGCAATGCCTCTCAGCCTCTTTTCAATCCAATCTGGGGGATAGCCCTTAAGCTCATAATACTCTTTTACCCGATTTTGTGCCAGCTCAGGGTTCTCTATCTCATCAACTCTCTCCTTTCCCAGTTGGGCCAGCCACTGTTTGAAAGGCTCTGCCTTTGGGGAGGGTATGGATTGAACAAGCCGAAAGGCATTTTTCGTGTTAACACAGTCAGCATACCTCAACTTTCCATCCTTTGCTGGCAATTTCAAACCGTGACAAATTGTCACGAGTTGGGGCTCTCTCTGCTTGAGTTTTCTCCAATAAGCCAATTCATCCTTACTGTCCGTCAGGACTGCAATAATGTCTGATATGGAATAAAACCATTCATTCTCGAGCCAAACCCGCCTTATCTTCTTGTCCTGGAAAACGACTA
>CAIWSB010000075.1 GCA_903915225.1 uncultured Candidatus Woesearchaeota archaeon | reverse complement strand
TGATAATAAATTGGAGCATGGTTCTAAGCCCAGTAAATGAATGCTGGTCTAATTTTCGCAGGAGGTAAATAATATGCCCAATTACCGTACTAAGGCTTCCGCCTTTTCTTATCTTTTTGTAGGTTTCTTCATTCGCTGCATCTATGCTTAAGGTGATTGTAAAATTGTTGAGATTCAGTTTTAGAAATTCATCTATTGTGGGCTTGGTCAATGGGAGCGCATTTGTGTCTATTTCTCCTCCCGCATATATTGGTTTTTTCATGGCATAGTTCAACATTTTAATGAAGTCTTTATGCAGGAAAGGCTCTCCTGCCCAAACCCACATCATGTTGAGTTTTTTGGAGTTTTTAGAAAAGAAAGGGTTGGAGAGGATATAGTCTTCCACCTCATCTAGGATTCTTTTATATAATGGGAATGGCATCTCGCCAATTTTAAAATTTGGAACAACTTTGCTCCTCAGAGCCAATAGATCATGGTGCGGATTTTGATTGTGAAAATCGCAAAATCCGCATTTCAAGTTGCATGAATCATTTGTCTCAATCTGAAGAAGTATTGCTCCCGGATTTTTGCTTAATGGGAGCCTGCCGCTAATTTTTGGAATCAGGTCTTTTCTTTTAATGGAAATGAGATAATCACACATTTCTTGCCCACTCATGCCGCCATAGAGGGCGCCTGCGCATGATTTGCACTTGGGAAAGTTGTCAAGATTTCCTGTAATCTGAGCAATTCTTAGGTTAGTTATTTTTTCGCCATCCCAAATCTCTCGAAAAGAATTCTCTTTAAGGCTACCAACTGTTAGGGCGAGCTCGCAATCAGCACAGCAAACCGTGACCTCTCCATCTTTAGAGATAGTTGGGTTCTTCCAGGGTAAACTACAGATATTTTTTGGGAGACCATAATTAAATAAAATATTGTCTTCTATGTTATAATACTTATTTGGATCTAAATCCAGTTGAAGGTAAGTTTTCTCTTTTGACTGCTGAATTAGGTTGAATCGTTCTACTGTTTTGGAATAAATGTTTGGGACAAGTTTTGAGAATTCCCATATTCCATGGCAGCGCTTTATGTATATCTTATCCAGTCCCTTGTCAATGAATTTTTCCCAAAATGAGATAAATTCAGCAGTGTCATCCCAATTGTACGGCTGAACAATAAACTGGACATTTAACCTAACTTTGGCTAGCTTACTTCGAAGTGTAATTATTTCTCTTGCATTGGCCACCGCCTTTTGAAAATTGCCATTGGTCCTAATCTGGTTGTATGATTTCTCATTTGCTGCATCAATAGAAAAAGAGAAATTGAAGCTTAAGAGAGAGTCATAGCCTGCTTTTATAGAGGAAAACATCTTTTTAATCCCTTGAAAATCCAAATTATTAAGGTTAGAATCAAGAATCAAAGCTTTTAAAAATTTCTTTTTTAGAAGATATTCACTCATTTCAACCATTTTTGGGTTTGTGAAACTCTCTGCCCGCCAATGAAGCATTATATCTGCAGGTTCGCCAATCTCATCAATTTCATCAATTATTTTTTTCCATAAATCAAATCCCATAAAATTCAATTTTCCAGTCAAAATGTGTGGGTAAGTCTCCCTTTCATAATACCTTCTGCAATGGGGACACATACAGCTGCAGGTGTTAGAGGGTTCAATGACATAAACCCTATTTATTGGGGCATCGATAACGTTAGAGAAATGAGATAAATTACCTGCAGGTATAAACCTGCTTGAGACTTCGTACCTTGTTTCACCTGCACATTGGGCACATA
>CAIWSB010000074.1 GCA_903915225.1 uncultured Candidatus Woesearchaeota archaeon | reverse complement strand
GCCTTGAGTTCCTCCCTTTTTATTAGTTGGGTTGAGTTTTTCAGAATCTTTTCAACCATCAGCACTGTTTTCAGGTTTGGGTAATGGATCACTTTCTGCATATTGATCACCAGTTTGTATTAAATTATATAGATATTTATATAAACTTATATAAATAGATTACGGTATCGGCGTTCCTGGGGCAGCAATAAAATATGTGAGGGGGGCACGTGGGGATTGAGTACGGCGAGGGGCAGCTCATTTCGTCAGCTCAAAAATCCTGAAGGGGCTGTTTTCATTAAGCCTATGTTTAGAATAGTCCCCGTAGATGTTCTTTATTTTAAGCCCGCATTTTTCCGCTAGTGATTCGAATTCCCCTTTCCTGAAGACGTAATAATTGTTTTTGAATATCTTTTTTGATATGAGATTGCCTTTCTTGCCATACTCTTCATAGGTTTGGAATGCCGTGCCTACCTGGGTTTTTTGGTTAAAGGTCCTTTTTGCAGAGAAAAATATCTTTTTACTTGATTTTGGGTGGACATATTTCCCCATTATCCTTTTTTCTCTATTATGCATTGTGACAATGAACCTGCCGTTATCCTCTAGATGTTTCTTTACCTGCCTGAGGCAGGCCTCCTGGTCTTCTGGGTTTGTCAGCTCCTGGATTGACTGGAAGGGGATTATTATCAGTGGGAATTTCCTCTTTAGGGAGAAGGTCCTCATGTCTGCTTCGATTGTGTTAATTTTGACTTTTGCCTTCTTTGCTTTGGCTTTCAGGTTGCTGAGGAGCTCTTTGGATATGTCTAGTGCTGTCACTTTGACTCCTGCCTTTGCCAGGGGGATTGTTACCCGGCCGGTGCCTGCGGTGAGCTCCAGGACTTCTTTCTTGCATTCCTTTAGCCAGAACTTGAGGTCGTAGTCTGCGTTTACGTAGGTGTCGTAGAGGTCTTTGACTACGGAGTACTTGTGTTTGTAATTCATGGATGGGTTGTTTGAGGGGGAGGTTAAAAAGGTTTCTTTTGGGAGAAGTAGGAGGCGGGGGAAGAGAGGGTTTAAGGTAGCAGCAGTTATGGCGTCCAGCGGCCGAGATGTTTCGGGCTTAGGTACTCCCACCATCTTGGGAACAGGAACGTGTAGTGGTTGACCTTGACGTCGTAATGCTCGCCCTGGTATTCTACGGGGGTGTTTTTCAGGAGATGCCCCTCCACTTTCTCTCTCTGCCTCGGAGACAGCCTCTTTATGGAGAAAACCCCCACTGCAATATGGTATTGCTCATCCGGGCTTTTTCTCTCAAGCTCGCAGCTCCCAATCTCAGCGCCCCTTACGCCTCCCAGGTTTTGGGCACTATGCGTGGCGGAATACTTCTCGATAAGCCCCTCTAATTCAGCCAATTGTCTCATCTTAAACCCCTCCTGTTATAATCTGTTAATAGAGTAAGAATTGCCTTATAAAGCGATGGCTGGAAAATTTAGCGAATCCCGGCTTACATGATGGTAATGCCCAGGGATTCGCCCCTAAACCTGTGGCTTACTTCCACTGCCTTTTTTTCTCGCAGAAATACAGCTCAAATGGTTAATCCTTGAATCTAACCCAGTCCCTGTAGTCCTGGGCTTGGAGCCTCTGCATCACCAGTTTAGGCGTGACATCCTCAAGCCCGTCCCACCTTGCCTTTAGGCCTCGATATATTCCGGAAGCCACATTTGCCGGTAGCCCCTTTTCTGTTTCCAAGTCGAGTGTGAAATACTGCCCAGGGTTGCATGTGCTTGTGGACTTCAATTGCACCTCCACCATTCCGTCCACCTTTCTGAGCATAGGGAACCCCCATCCCAGTTTGTTCTCCTTCACCAGGATGATGTCTGCCCTGTCCAGGAAGTCTGACACCTCGGGCCTTAAGCCGAACTGCTTTAGCGCATAGCTCGCCCTCTCGAGGGTAGCCATATATTCACTAAGCTGCCTTGCGTCATTGGCAAGGCTTTGATTCCATTCCTCTTTGTGTCTTGCATCTGCTGTATCCTTTTCCGCCACTATCTGCTCCAGTCTTGCACCAAGGTCAGCTGGTGCAGCATCGATACTTGTTTTCTCATTCATTTTAATCACCTCATTTGTTATAACCTAGAAGTAGTAATCATTCCTTAAATAAAGGGTTTTACCCTCACATGTGAGGTTATGTTTGGGTATTTAAAGAACAAACCACATATGTGAGGCTACTCAATCGAGCGCATCAGGTCAGGCATGAGCTTCTCCTCAGCCCGCTTGAGGTGCTCCCTATAGGTTGGCACCGAGAGCCCCATTTTCTTTGCAAGCTTGTGGAGGTTGGTTCGCTTGGGCCACTCGTAGAACCCGTTCTCAAAAGCGAGGTTGACGGCCCGCTTCTGGTGCTCTGAGAGCTTGGGGGCAAGATGCCCGAAGGTGATGTCGGTAAGCTTTGTCTGCTGTATCTTTGCCACCTTCACGCTCTCGAACTCCTTCTGCAGGTCCAGGATGAAGTCTGCGAGGATGGGCTTTTCCCAGGAGGCAATCTCCCAGTGCTCCACCCCATCTGTGTCCACAAACACTGGCTTTACAAACAGGATTTTCCTGTGGTAGAAAGTGGCCGGAATCTTTTCCTTCCTCCTCTCAATGAAGAACACGCTGTTCCCCTCTCTCTCCAGGGACGTGACTCTCTTGTCCCTCTTCAAATCCTCCAGGAACCTTTTGATATTTTCTTCCTTCCCCTGGAGGGTCTGTATCTGCGGGGAGAAGGTTGTTCCCTTCTCCACGAACACATTGAAGGGCATCCCAACTGTTGTGACGAAGAACTCCCTGCAGCGGTTGCCGATCACGCAGTCATGCTTCACCCGAAGGGAGGAAATCCACATGGGCCTTACATGTGAGGTTCAGATAGATAAAGCTTTCGACTCCAAACATTTTATTCTTAGCCCTGTTATTTGGGGCCAGAATATTACAGCAGCCTTGGAAGCTCTGTTTCGAATCTCCTTATTTTGACCTGGTAGGATTCGCCCTCATATTGGAGTGGGGTGTCCTTCAATAGTATGCCAGAAATTATTCTCTTTTCATTCCGTGACAATCTTTTTGGTGCATAAACATCCACGAAAACATAAAACTTCTCCTCCTGCCTGTCCATGTAAAGCCCGCACCCGGAAAGCATCGCGCCCTCAATGCCGCCAAGGTTCTTGCAGTTATGGGCAGCCACATACTGGTCGACAAGCACAGAAAGTTCAGTCCAATTTTTCGATTTACTAACCCTTCTGTATATTTGATTATCCAGCTCAGTCCAATTTTTCATTATCCCAACGCCCACTTCGGCAAATCTGTCCTGAATCTCCTGACAGCAACGTTATAGAATTCCCCTTTGTATTCAATGGGCGTCCCCTCAAGCGCGCGTTTCGTAACAGCCACTTTCTCATCATGGGACAATTCCCTTGGGGAAAAGACATCAACGACAAGAAAGGAAATGCCGGTCCGCGGGTTCATATCAAGCCCGCATCCGGCCAGCATCACGCCCTCAATCCCAAAATCGGCATTATGAGCATCCCAGTATTTTTGAACCAATCCACTTCGTTCATTATATTTTAGCATATTTTTCTCCCCGCATATATTATACTAATATTTGATAATTATAGTTGGCTTAAAAACCTTAGCCAGTTCACAATTTTGCAATAGTATCAAAATCCCGCTAAAATCCCCAAAAACCCGCTTCAACACAAGCTTTTTAAATACTTCCAGATTCTCCGGTATTCTCTTGAAAGCATTGGTGAAACAGTGAAGCGCGGATCACGTCGCTGGAAGAAGAAAAGTCGAATGCGCTGGAAATGGAAGAAGAAGCGCATCCGGGAAAAGAAACGCTTACGAAAGCGACAGAAGTAACGAGCCGCAAAGTTTAAAAGGAGATAGCGATTAACCACCTTGCTTTGATCACCTTCTGATTATTGAGATGAGTGCTTGATACTCTTATTAAGCATGAGGTAGGAATTTGTACCCAATTAGTGCAATCCAATCAAGATTCAACTTAGGCCAATAATACCCGTTGATCCTGCGGGAGGGTGCTGCTATTGGGATTCGGCTAAGCCATGCAAGTTCAGGGGCTCTTTAAGAGCACCGGCGCAATGCTCAGTAACACGTCGGTAACCTACCCTAAGATCCAGCATAACTTCGGGAAACTGAGGGTAATTCTGGATAAGGGATAACCTCTGGAACGGAGTTATCCCCTAAAGGTGTCGTCTTAGGATGGGCCGGCGGCCGATTAGGTAGTTGGCGGGGTAATGGCCCACCAAGCCTGGGATCGGTAGGGGCCTTGAGAGAGGTCGCCCCGAGAAGGACACTGAGACACGGGTCCTAGCCCTACGGGGTGCAGCAGGCGCGAAAACTTTACAATGCACGAAAGTGCGATAAGGGAATCCCAAGTGCTAATACTTTGTATTAGCTTTTGCCAAGGTTAAAACCCTCGGCGAATAAGTGATGGGTAAGACTGGTGCCAGCCGCCGCGGTAACCCCAGCGTCACGAGTGGCACCCCTTTTTATTGGGTCTAAAGTGTCCGTAGCTGGACTTGAAAGTCCCCTGTGAAAGCGTAAGGCTCAACCTTACGAAGCGCAGGGAAAACTTCAAGTCTTGGGACCGGGAGGGGCTAGAGGTATTCCTAGGGTAGCGGTAAAATGCGATAATCCTAGGAAGACTACCTGTGGCGAAGGCGTCTAGCTAGAACGGGTCTGACAGTGAGGGACGAAGGCTAGGGGAGCGATCCGGATTAGATACCCGAGTAGTCCTAGCAGTAAACGCTGCAAGTTAGGTGTTGCATAACCTTCAGGGTTGTGCAGTATCGTAGGGAAGCCGTTAAACTTGCCACCTGGGAAGTACGGCCGCAAGGTTGAAACTTAAAGGAATTGGCGGGGGAGCACTACAAGGGGTGCGGCGTGCGGTTTAATTTAATTCAACACAGTGAATCTCACTAGAAGCGACAGCAGAATGACGGTCAAATTGAAGGTCTTACCTGACAAGCTGAGAGGTGGTGCATGGCCGCCGTCAGCTCGTGCCGTGAGGTGTCCTGTTAAGTCAGGCAACGAGCGAGACCTGCATTTACAATTGCTAACGACGAATTCTCGGATCGAGCACATTGTAGAGACTGCCTTGGAAACAAGGAGGAAGGTGCAGGCAACGATAGGTCTGTATGCCCCGAATCTTCTAGGCTACACGCGCGCAACAATGGTTGGCACAATAGGATGCAACTCCGTAAGGAGAAGCTAATCCCGTAAAGCCTACCTTAGTCCAGATCGAGGGCTGTAACCCGCCCTCGTGACGCCGGAATCCCTAGTAATCGGATTTCAAAAGAGTCCGGTGAATATGTCCCTGCTCCTTGCACACACCGCCCGTCAAACCATCCGAGCAGGGTCTTGATGAGTTTCAGCTTATTGGCTGGGACGAATCTAGGCTCAGTGAGGCGGGTTAAGTCGTCACAAGGTAGCCGTAGGGGAACCTACGGCTGGAT
>CAIWSB010000073.1 GCA_903915225.1 uncultured Candidatus Woesearchaeota archaeon | reverse complement strand
GGCAGTAACAACCTTGAATCCCTCATTCTCAAGGAGCTCTTTAATGAGGAAGCATATGTTTTCTTCATCATCAACAGTCATTATTTTTATTACCATTCTCAGTCCTCCTTGAGTCACCTTAACTGCATGTCTTTTTTGCACCAGTTGTCTCTCTACACGTTTATATATTTTGCTGTTTTGGGCTATGCGATTGTAACAATCTCATCGCACAATACACCCAACTCCTTGACGAGCCGGTCAGTTGTGTCCCCGCCCTTTGCAGTGCTCACAAGTATCCCTTGAATGCCCATTCTCTTTAACGTCTGTGCAGTTTGTTTCATGAAGATAATTGTTTTTGGGAAAGAATTGTAGTGAAGAAGCGATGTCACTGAATCAAGGAATAGGCATTTCCTCTCCCCGGAATACTTCCTAAAAATGTCCTCCATTAAGCCATGGATGGGATCAATGTCCATTGGGCCTTTGGTGTGAGCGCACTTGTAAGTGCTTGCCTGTTTCACGCCAAACATTTGGCTTATAGTATCAATGAAATGGATTTTATCAATATCTAGCCCCCGGGTCTTAAGCATTTTCGCAAGATCACTGCAGGGCCTGCTGAATGAGAGGTAAACACATTCAAAACCAAGCTCGGTGATGAGTATTCTCAAGGATTCAGCGCTGAACTCCTCATGATTCTGAGCGGGCACTTCGAACAAGGCAATTGAGCCTTTTCCAAGCTGCCGAAGCTTCTGTTTCAACAATACAGTCACATTAGTCTTACCAACAGTTAGCCCAACCATCAGCGTTTCATCACTCTTTTATCCCCATCAGAGAACCGAATGGAAACATGGGTTGAATCGCAGAAGGGTTTGTTATCAGACCTGCCGCAACGGCAGAGCGTCACTCTATTTCTGGGCTCGTACCTTGTCCCATCATGTGATTCAATCGGAACGCCTCCCTTAACCCAAATTGGGCCGCTCACATTGGCGGGAGTATCCTCTACTATACTAATCGATGGCTCAAACTTGGGCTCAATAGGTTTATTTTTGTCCAAAATTACGAGTCTTCCCCCTGGGCAATTGCAGGCCTGCTGGATGGCAATCTTCTTAGATTCAGGGTCGCCAGAGTTCCTTGTATGCTCCCAAACACTCCCAGATTTGTTGTGGCAAAACCTTGCACTTGCACATAGCTGCGGAGCATCCATTAAATCAATTGATGGGCCCTTGATTACCTCAGCTTGTTTTTCGAACTTATCTCTGCTGGCCGTCTCTGTTCCATCAAAACCAACCTTTGCATGGCTTCCATCACAAAAAGGCATACTGTTGGAGTGCCCGCAGCGGCAGAGCGCGTAGGTCTCTTGTGCCTGGAATTTCTCGCCTTTGCCCCATTTCACAGAATTGCCCTCATCATCACCTAGAATTATTTCCTTAGCCAAAGGTAACCCACCCGAGACAAGGTACGGCCCATCCCTAGATACAACAACCATGCAACCCCTTTTTTGATTTTCCATTCTAATACCCTCCATATAATAACCATTTATGCAAGTATAAATAGCTTTCGGGAATAATTAAACGTAGGTTTCTTGTTTTTTACTTACTTATGGGTGGTCCCAAATCGAAAGGTTTTAAAATGGGTATTACTGATACTGTTACAGTGGATAAAAATGCCTAAACAGAAGCATGGCGCAACGTTGAAAGCACCAGTAAACTCAGGGAAAATTGAGATTGTCTCTAACCGCGTAAAAACACCAGGGGATCTGGAGCAGATTGTTGAGCTTGATTTCAAGACATTTAGCGTACCCTCTGGCCTACCAACAATAGAAATCGCCAGAAAGGCACTAAGCCCCTGGCTTGATAATCCTGGGACAGGGTTGGTAACTGCATATGTAGATGACCATGTTGTTGGCTACTGCCTCCACTGCATTATTCCTTTCAGTGAGATTAAAGACTATGAACAGGCAGCTTCTGCTAAGGGCTTAAAAATCGACAAGAGAGGCAGGGTGATTGACTCAATTGCAGTGCAGAAAAGATACAGAGGAAATGGTATTGGAACCTCTATGGTAAAAAGGGCAATCAGTGATTCCAAGCCGCAGGGGACACGGCAAATCTATGCCCTCTGCTGGAAAGGCGCTCAGGGTGATTCTTATCCTATCTTTATGAAACAGGGCTTCAAAGAACTAACAACAGTGCAGGGTAAGTTTGGGGATGGAGCCCTTGCAGTTTATGTTGTGAAACAGCTCTAGAGATTAATCAAAGCCAGGCCTCACAATTTCACCTGGCACATATATCTCACGGATTATTTTAGCGCTAACTTCCATTGCCTTAATCATGCAATCAGCCACATAATCCTTATCAGGCACATGGGGAAATATCTCGTAGCCAAATCTCTCTTTAAGTACCTCTAAGAGACGGGTTTTGTCAAGCGCTTCCTTCTGCCCATCAAAAAGCAAACCCTGAAGGGTAAACCTTGGGAGCTTCATGAAATAGTCGAAAAGCCCCTGCTTATCCGACTGCGCAAGGATGTATTTCCTGGCTCTTGATTTTGGTGGCATAGGGGTAGCTATCCCAAGCTCATTATAGAAAATATAATTCATCAGAGCCTCATCCTTAAATCCAAGGTTGGCCCCGCTTATGTTTTTAGTGGAGCCAAAACCAGCGTGATATCTTTCCTTCCTGATCATATAAGTCTTATCTTCAATAGGGAATTCTATCTCTCCAAACAAGACTTTGCTGCTATTGAGGAAGAGATGGTTACTCACATTCATGTAAAAGAACTGCTCTGCAATGTCCTCGCTTATGAAGATAAACCCCACATCCTTTTCACCCTCACGGAAGTTGGGGCCCTGGCCAGCAATCATCTGGTAGAGATTATCCGGGACCTTTTTCAATACAACAATATTATCAAAATCATTTCCCTCACCCGTGGCAGATGAGCCATAGAGCAAGACTGCCGAAAGGTTTAGCCCAAACATTTCTCTTAGCCTTCCCACATAAGCCAAGTTATGGGGCTCTTGTTTCTTGAGAATGTGGGTGTGGGTTCCCAAATTTACCCTCCGAGCCAATGAAAGGGCATTTCTCTTGACTTGGAATATCAAATCCTTAGAGGTTGTCTTTTCCTCAATAACCTCCTTCAGCTCCTGGTAGTCTACACCCATTTCTGGCTGCAGAAGCCAGTTTGCGCAGGCATTTAGATTCCTAATCTTGCTAGCGGCGATGTGCCTGTTCTCATATGAGAACATAATCGATCTGTCAAGTGTGCACAGGAGATGTGCAAGTCTCGAGTATGTATATTCCTCAACCCTTTCTTCTAGATAATGGAGTTTTAAGCCATGGTACCTGTTTAAGCCAGCAACAACAGTTGGAGCCCATTCCCCATAAAAACCCATCCGCTTCTCGTCACCAACTTGGCACCTGTCGTAATAATAAGCCTTTCGGGGGCGTCCGGCATTTCCAGCAATCAGGTTTTTTGCCTCCTTTGCATCAAATTTATCCACTATTTTAACTACTGCAGTCCCAGTAGCTTCGTCTTCATCAGGAAGTACAAGATCATCCAAATCAAAATCAACCATTTTAAGCACCAAAATCTATCTAGTAATTATATTCTTTAAAACCCCCACCTTGGGTCCTATTAAACATGTGCCCAATTAAAAATCTTTGGGAAGGGATTCTTGTCGTCAATATCACACGACCTTTATTTAAATAGATTTATGGAAAACCGAAGTGCTAAAGCATTCTATTTTTGAGCATACCCCAGTAATCCCAAAAGTATTAAAATTCAAGTATATTACTTATTATTATGAGATTTAAAGCAACATTTGGAATAGTAAGCTGCTTCTTGTACCTGTGTTGTTGAAATTAATCTCATTGGCCAAATCTTTTTTTTCAATAATCAAATAAAACTCAAGGAGGTAATAAAAATGGAAAAAATTGTTCAAGGTGGTTATCGGTGCCTGGAAGGCAAGTGATGGGAGTACCGTATTTACCCATGAAATTGGGGCAAACGAACTAATTCTAGAGGATAAAAGTGAGGTTGTAGATAGTGTCTTAGGGCTTATTGGAAATACTCCTATTGTTAGGATAAACAAGCTAAATCCAAACCCAAATGTGACAATTTATGCCAAATTAGAGAGCCAAAACCCTGGAGGCTCAATCAAAGATAGGATTGCATTATCCATGATTGAAGACGCAGAGATGAAAGGGGAACTTACTCAAGATAAGATTATTCTTGAGGCGACTTCTGGAAACACAGGAATCGGGCTCGCAATGGTCGCTGCAGTGAAAGGTTATAGGGTAGTCTTAACCATGTCTGCCGGGATGAGCATAGAAAGGAAAAAAATTCTTTCTGCTTTTGGTGCAGAGCTTGTCGAGACAGATTCCCGCCGTGGGACAGATGGAGCTATAGAGAAGGCGCATGAGATGCTCCTGGAGAACCCCAAGCTTTATTGGATGCCCAACCAGTACGCTAACCCGAGAAACCCTTACGCGCATTACTCTGGCACTGCTGTTGAGATAATCAGACAAGTACCTGAAATTTCGCATTTTGTGGCAGGATTGGGTTCAACTGGGACCCTTATGGGGGTGTCAAAGAGGCTTAAGGAATACAATCCTAAAATCAAGATAATTGGAGTTGAGCCTGGGCTTAACCATAGGGTGCAAGGCCTGAAGAACATGAGTGAGGCAATTGTTCCGCCAATATTTGATGCAGCAAGACTCGATAGAAAGGTAACTATTGCAGACGAACCGGCATATGAAATGGCAAGGCGGCTTGTCAGAGAAGAGGGGCTTTTTGCGGGGATTAGCTCTGGTGCTGCAATGTGGGCAGCTGTTGAGGAGGCTAAGGGGCTTGAGGAGGGGACTATTGTTGTAATCCTCCCAGACAGAGGCGAGAGGTATACGAGCACGAAATTGTTAGATTAATCCGGAATTTCAAAACCTTAATAAATTGGCAAGGATAATTAGGCGGAATGCTTGATTATCTACTACTTATTTTAGGGCTCGCATTGCTATACAAGGGTGCGGATTACCTGGTTGAGGGTTCCTCTTCTCTGGCAAAACGGCTAAGGATATCTTCATTAGTAATAGGGCTAACTATTGTTGCATTCGGCACCTCAATGCCCGAACTAATCGTTAATGTTTTTGCATCAATAAAGGGCGAAGCTGCAGTTTCATTTGGCAACATAATTGGGAGCAACATCTTCAACATACTGCTTATCCTAGGGATGGCAGCAGTGATAGTTCCATTAACTGTAAAAAAATCGACTGCCTATAAGGAGATTCCATTTGCTCTCCTCGCAGTTGCCGTCCTGTTTGTAATGTCGAACAAGAGCTTCTTCTTTGGATACCCGGGGAATGTTCTAACGTTGGCTGATGGCATAATCATGCTGATATTTTTCATAATCTTTTTGATATATATCCTTGGTTTAATTCGGGCTGGAAAGAAGAACCACCACGAAGAGCCAGAAACAAAACACCATCCTTTGTTTAAGCTAATTTTAATGATAATGGGGGGTTTAGTGGCTCTTTTCTTGGGAGGGGAGTTCACAGTAAGAGGGGCAGTCTCCATTGCGCGGCAGCTGGGAATTAGCGAGCTGTTGATTTCATCTACAATAGTTGCTGCAGGCACCTCTTTGCCTGAGCTTGTTACGTCGGTGGTTGCTGCAATAAGGAAAGAGATGGATATCTCTGTGGGTAACATTGTGGGCTCAAATATTTTTAATATATTCTTAATCATGGGGGTTAGTGCAGTTATCTCTCCATTGACAGTTCCTTCAGGCATAAATTATGATTTTATTTTCTTGGGGGCTGCCACTGTGGGGCTGTTTGCCGTTATGTTTATTGGGACAAAAAGAAAGATTGACCGTTGGGAAGGTATAACTTTCCTGCTGATGTATGCCGCATATCTGGCCTTCCTAATCAAGAGGGGCTAAATCCGCGTAGACTTTTTGAATTTTTTTAGTAATTATTTCCTCAGAAAATCCATTCCGCTTCAGGAATTCTTTCGAGCCACGGACAATTTCTTCCCTCAATTTCCGATTATTTATAAGTGAAACAACCGCCCTCCCCAAGGCAGCCTCATCGCCTGTGGGGATTAGGTAAGAATCCTTTTTGTGTGTGAAAAACCTCTCGGTCATGCCTGCCTTGGATAGGATGCATGGAACCCCGGAAGACATAGCCTCAATTACCGATGTGAGAAAGCAGTTCTCAACAGTGGTGATTGATACAAATACAGTTGACGCCGCAAGTATTCTGTTGACATCTGTCCTTGGCCCAATATAAAACACATTATGTTCAAGTTTTAGCTTCTTGATCAATGCAATAACTTCAGCCTTATAATGGCCGTCTCCTGCAAGAAAGAAACGCACGCCAGGGATTTTATTCGCGACAAACCTTGCGGATTTGATAAACGTGAATGGGTCTTTAATGAGCTCCATCCTGCCAACAAAGGCCACAATCGGTTCGCTCTTTATTCCAAACTCCTTCCTGAAATAATCGCCGGATATATTCTTAAACCTCCCAAAATCCATCATGTTTTTTATGTTTAATATTCTTTTACAGCCCATTTTCTTGGCTTCTTCTATCAGGTCGTCATGGGCGCTTATGGTGATATCCACATTTCTCAAGACAAGCCGGTTAAACCATTTTGGAAGAAAGCGCACGTCACCGCCATGCAAGGTCAGCACTACAGGCTTCCGGTACAGTTTTTTCAAAAGAATCGCAACAAACCCAGAGAGGGTCCAGTGAGCATGGATAATGTCTGCGTTTTTACATTTTCCAAGCGACTTAAGCATAAATGCAAGCATAAAAAACGGCGTTTGGAGTTTGGCTAAAAGGCTTTTTTTAAATGACTCATTCATGCCCCCTGTATAAGTCAAAGTCTGCAGGCTCCTTGGAAAAAAGTACTGGAACCGGTATATCTTTACATTGTCAATCAACTGGGTCTTTTCCCCGGTCTTGTCGCATGAGGTCACAACAGAGACATCATAATACTTAGCAAACTCCTTTGCAAAATCATGCATAAATGGGTTTATGTAGTCATTGCTAAACCGGGGGTAGGCGGTGCACAGGATGCAAACCTTGAGCTTTTTTCCAGTTTCCATTAGCATTCATTCCCTACCAAGCTGATATCCATCTATACTACCCCGGATGCCCAAATATTCAATCCAAGGTCTTTTCCCATCTAAAACCATTTTCTAATCATATGGATAAATTTACTTCTGTTTCTATATTTAAAAAGTTTATTATTAATCATTTTATTAGAAAAAGGAGATGATAATTCTGAAAATGGGCCTCGATAGAGAGCGTTTGTTATAATTTTAGAAAAATTTAAATACCCGTAATTGGAAATTGTCCTCAATGAGGTTAAAAACAATTGTTTGCCTAGTCTTCTTTTGCATCATTCTCGCCTCTTTATCCTATGCGTCAATTTGGGATATTCTTTCTCCAACGGGTATGGCCGCAAGGATCACATGCACAGATTCCGACAAAGGGGATAACCAATACGATGCCGGTACATTGATCTCTGACGGAAAAACCTACACGGATACCTGCACGGAAAAAAACACTAAACTGGTTGAATATTATTGCTACAGCAACAGGATGAAGCAGAAAACCTACACCTGCAAGCTGGGATGCGCTGACGGCAGATGCGTGAATTGTGTTGATTCTGATTCTGGAATTTCTGCCTATAAGATAGGGGTTGCTTATCTCAACAGCGCCGCCGCAAAAAAATACAAGGATACTTGCACTAATGTAATCGGCAAGACTGCTACCAGAGGAGCGTATGTTTTGGAATATTATTGCAAGGATAACAAGGTTGTTTCAACAAGCATAAAATGCAACTGCGTTAATGGTGCTTGCCTGATGCCAAAACTGGACATAAAAATGATTACTCCAACAATGAACTCAATTGAAGAGGCATATGACGGCGAATTGGATGTGGATGTAAACACAACAATAAATGCAAAATGCGAACTGGGACTCTTTAAACAGGTCCTTAGCGGGGGTTTTGTTCCAATGTCTCAATCTGGCGGAACTCATCATCAATATACCCTTAATAATTTGGAGCCAGATGTTAATTATATTCTGGTAGTTAGATGTGTGGGTGAAGATGGTCAGACTTTAGAAAAAACCACAAATTTCAAGGTCCAATTCCCCATTATTTCGGGTTATTTTGGGATTTTGACTGATGACGAGCTATATAGTCTAAATAGGTCTATAAAATTAATATGATAAGCAAAAAATATCGGATCTTGATAATATTGGTACTGGCAGCCCTACTCTTGCCAGGGGCTTTTGCTGCTTATATTTCCCAAACCTATACCTTCACTGAGCCAAAGATATCTTCAGTGGTTATCGGGAACACAAGCTATGACTCAATCACAATTGAAGGGCTAGATTCATATGCCAATCCGGGGGAACCCAAGCTGCCCTTCAAGCAAATCAATATCCTGGTGCCTCCAGGAGCAACTGTAACGGGAGTCGCTGTTAATCCATATAACGAAATAAAGATGCAGGGCGTATATAGAGTCGAAATAGGCCAAAAACCAATTCCCCTTTTACCTGATTATGAACTGGCGAAAAGAGGCTATAAAAAAGAGCTATTGGATATTAAACCGGAGATCAAGCAAGCTCAAAAATTTGGGAAATTGTTTTCTTCCTACTCTATGCAAAAGCTCACTGGATATAATATTGTCACGCTGAATCTTTATCCTGTAAAATATAACCCGAACCAGGGCCTGCTTTCCTATTACGCCAAGATCTTTGTCACAGTCTCGTATATTCTCCCTTCAACCCCTTCATCTACCTTAAAGGCCACCACCTTCAGGGGCTTACTTCATGATAGGGACAAGCTAAGGATGGTTGTCGACAACCCCGATGCAGCCCAAGCCTACACACCCCGCTACACATTCAAGGAATTGAACAAGCCTACAATTGCAGGAAGAGCATTTGCAATGGTAGGAATGGCCCTAAGCGTCAACCGCCCTCGTTTGATAACCCCAGGCACAAGCGAACAATATGACTATATAATAATAACCTCAAGGGAGTTTGCTGATGCTAAGGGAGAGTTCACATTCCAGGCCTTGGCTGCCTGGAAGGCCGCCAAGGGGCTTAAAACCAAGATTGTGACTGTTGAGGACATATATGACCAGTACACTGGCTTTGATAACGCTGAAAAGATAAGGAATTTCCTTAAGGATGCCTACCTGAATTGGAACATTCAATATGTCCTTCTGGGCGGGGATGCAGATGGGGCAAATGTGGGCGGGGAATCAGGCAATAACATTATTCCTGTAAGACTCCTCTGGGTCCAGCCCCAGGACCCGGGTTGGCAATCAATAGCCTCTGATGTTTATTACAGCAACCTTGACGGCACTTTTGATTATAATAACAACCATATCTACGGTGAGCCAAATGATGGTGAGAATGGCCAGGAAGTTGATTTGTATGCCGATGTCTTTGTGGGGAGAGCCCCTGTGGACTCGGCTGGCGAGGTGTCCAATTTTGTCAGGAAGACCATCCAATATGAATCTGCTGTGGCTTCAAATGCCCCATGGCTAATGAATGACCTATTGGTCGGCGAGAACCTTGGCTGGAGCACCGCATCCATTTACATGAACGAGATAAGGGATGGTTCAACCAACTATAATTACGAGACAGAGGGTTTGCCTGAATCGATGAATACCAATACGCTCTATGACCTTGTCTCTGGTTATGGTGATGGCACAGACTATTCTTGGGATAAGCAGGAATTGATAACTAAGATAAATACCGGTGGGAATAGTGAATACAACCACCTGGGCCATGCTTCCACCTGCTATGTAATGAAACTGTGCAATGCACCCCAGGCGGGCGGGGGTTATTGCAGCGGCGAGGGTGTTTCGGATATTGACAACCTAGCCAATCCTGAACCTTTTTTTGCTTATTCACAGGGCTGTTTCCCAGGGGCTTTTGATAACTGGAACTATGAGGGTATGTACACCACCTGCGATTCAGCATCCGAGCACTTTGTTTTGGGAGGCAACGGGGCATTTGCCGCAATCATGAACTCCAGGTATGGCTGGGGAGAATATTTCCCTAGCACAGATGGACCATCACAGAGGCACCACAGGAGATTCATAGACGCAATTTACGGCAAAGGGGTGGCCAACCTTGGAAAGGCCAATGCAATGGCCAAAGAGGGGCTAATTGGATACCTAAGCCAAGATGCCATTTCAATGCGAGGCATATACTGGGAGACTAACCTCATCGGAGACCCCGAGACTGCAATGTATTTGCCTCCAAAGCCAGAGCATGACTTGAAGCTGAGCGGGATTGATGTCAAAGGCGCAATTGTCAACAGACCAGCCACCATCTCTGTATCCATTAAAAACATTGGTAAGAATAATGAGTCTGGAAGCTCACTTTCGCTTATTATGGATGGTAACCCTATTGAACCTTTCGCAGTAGAAACAATCGCCCCAAATGAAGTAGTCAACATCCCAATTAATTACACTTTCACTCACGGGGGCGAGGCAGTTATTCAAGCTGCTATTGAAAACCCCCTGGATGAAATACCCGGCAACAACAAGGCCAGCAAGGCGATTATGGTTGCCGAGGTTGCCTTTACAGACCAATACTCAGAAGAGGCAATAGACACCAATGGCAATGGGCTTTATGACATATTAAGAATAAAGATTGGTGTAATCTCAACTGAGTCAAAAAAAGCTTTCATTCAAGGCGAACTCACTGGTGAAGGACCATGGAGCAGAATAGATGCTTTTTGGAATGAGATAACAATTGGCGGGGAGCAAAGCATTGATGTGGATATAAATGGAATGAGGATATCTTCCTCATGGACAGATGGTCCTTATTATTTGAAAAACCTTAAGCTATTTAATGACCAAAATGTGCTTCAGGACTCCAGGGTGGACGCATATACAACTCAGCCATATTCTTTCCAGGATTTTGAACCTGCGAAAGATATTTCGGTGGATTTCAATTACCTAGATTCAAAAAAGCGTGTTGTTGACCAGAAGACACAAATAGGCTTGACCATAACAAACCTTCAAAGTAGCAGCTTAGCTGAGCCAATACAGCTTTCATTCTATGAAGGTCTAATACATTGGAACGATTCTGGGGAAGTTAGGGATCTCCAGCTTGTGAGCAGAAAACAGGTCATGCCCCCTGAAGGCTATAATTCAAAATATGTTGATTTGGAATGGACTCCAACTGTCCCTGGGCAAAGATTCCTCTTTGCTGTTGCAAACATAAGCGGGGATATGAACCCCTATAACAATAAGGCTTACAAGGATTATTTCTCAGCTGCGCCATCAAAGATTGTAAACACAGGGAGTTCTGACATAAAGGGATACCTGCTGGTAAAGGTGCAGGTGCCTGACCAAAACAGTGAATGGCCAACTTGGGTTGATAAACAGACAATATTAGATGACGCTGCAACCGGAACAAGACGGACAATCCCAGCAAAGGGCCAATTTGACATAACAAAAGTGACTCCGGGAATCAAGGCAGATTCATATGGTTGCACAAATGTGTTTTGCCTGCAGAGAATTTATGCGGCGCTCACAACAAGGGATGGGAAGGTCATAACCTCAGAAGATGGCACTGCATTTGAGGCCTCTTCTGAATATTATGTTTACACCATGAAAGGCTCCAAGGAAGATGTCTCTAAGGCGTTTAAGGCATTTGAGGCATCTAAAAAGAGTTAAAGACATTCTAGCAGCAAACTTTATTAAGCTCTTTGAGATGGGTTTTCAAAATGGAGGCGCTCCTTAGCATCTCAATTATTCTTGTAGTTATGATTGTGATAATCGCATTAAAAATAAACCTGGGCTATTCCATTTTATCCGGCATATTGCTCTGTACCATCCTCTTCAACCGAGGGTTAGGCCTGTTTTCTGATGTTTTTCAAACAATAAGTTCACTATCCAACATCACCCTCATACTTTCTGTCATATTGATCTTTTTCCTTGCCAGGATTCTGGACGAAGGTGGGACGCTTAAGAGGATGCTCACGTCCAGTGAGAGGTTTTTGAGAAAGACATGGCTTGTGATTATTGCCATCCCTATGGTTATTGGCATTGTTCCAACACCTTCTGGCGCGATTCTGTCTGCACCTTTTGTTGCCGAGGTTGGGAAAAAGGCTAGACTATCAAATCTCAGGCAACTCACGATAAACTACTGGTTCAGGCATTCAATAAGCGAGTATATTAATCCAATTTTCCCAGGGGTGCTGCTGGCCGCCTCTGTAGCCGGGATTTCCTTTGGCTCATTTGCACTCCTGAACCTCCCCCTTATGATGTTTGCCACTGCAATTGGCCTTCTCTTCTTTGTGAAGGGGATTCCCCAAAGGGATGTCCGACAAACCCACAAGAAAGATGATTTGCTGAATATAGGCAAGGTTGTTTTTCCGCTCCTTATTGCACTGCTCCTCCCAACCTTGTTTGCGGTTAATTTGGCAATTGCTATGCTGGTTGCTGTTGCATTTACAATTGTTATCAACAAGGTCTATCTAAAGAAGCTGTGGGGATTGTTCGTAAAAAGTTTCAAGCTGGACTTAATTGTGCTTATTGCCCTAATCCTCACATTTAAGACAGTCCTTGAGAACAGCAAGGCAATGGAACTTGTTGCGGAATCCCTTATAAGACTGCATTTCCCTTCAATAATCTTGATTATACTTGTCCCCATGGTAATTGCATTCATAACAGGAATCACAATTGCGTTTGTCGGAGTGAGCTTCCCCCTCTTGCTGCCATTCATAAAGGTGAATGGGCACTTGAACTTGGGGCTGCTCATGCTAGCCTATGAGGCTGGCTACCTTGGAGTTATGATGTCTCCCATGCACCTTTGCCTGTCTGCAACAGCCCAGTATTTTAAGGTAGAGTACAAAGAGGTCTTCAAGAAATTACTGCTCCCGCAATTCATCATATTTGGGTTTGCAGTGCTGCTGTACTTTATAGGTTGGCCTTTTTTTTAGCAGCTATTTGCCTTTCTTCTTAAGCCAAACCTTTTTGGGATAAATCACGATAAGGACTAAAAGCGCAGCAATGCCAATAATCAAAAAGGGGGTATATGGAGGCAATCCGGAACTCCCATTTTCCAAGGGGGATGAGCCTGTCGTGGTCTGAGTATTGCTTTTTACATCCGAAGCAGAACTGCTTTCGGAGGAATAATCGCATGATTTCTCCAGTTCCGGCCTTATGGATTTTGAGCCGCAATTGTTCATATCATTGCATTCCCTGGTCTGTTTTCCTTCAGGTGAGCAGCTACTCCAAGAGCCGCATGACCAATTCTCTATGCAGGGGCAAGCCTGAGTTTCATTGGGTTTACCTGAATTTGAGCCAAGGCAACTGGAAGCGGTGCATATCCTTGTCTGCATCCCGCCACTGCATTTGCCCCAATCTGTGCAGGACCATATTGGAGTGCAGATAAACCCGGAACCGTGGCTTGAGCCATGGCTGCCTCCAGAAACCTCAGCCTCACCAAAAAGCCCGTATACACTGAAGTGTGTCACATTGCCCCATACAAAGTTGTTTGTGAAATTAACCCCTTGCTGATCAATAGAATCCTGCCATTCATCTGCAGTCGCATTATAATAATACATCCTTAATGTGGTTTCATCAATTCCAGCAGCATCCAATTCAGCTTGGTCATAAAATACTTTTATTATTGCCCAGGTTAAGGAGTCGCGAGTGTCATTGCTGACCTCGATGTGGATTCCCTTGAATGGCAGGGTTTCCGCCGAAGGTGGGACTGGGTTGGTTTGGTTGACTTGGGTGGCACTCAATAAACCAACAAAAATACTCACGTTTGCCGTCTGATTCAACATCAAGTCTATATTTGTGTTTGAATTTGAAAAGTTAAAGGTTGTTTGATTGCCTCCTCTCGCCAGGGTCTCTGGAACAAGGTCGGTCATGTTGCCATCAACATTCCATGTCTTGGTGACACCATTTTCTTCATCATATATACTCAACGCGCAGTTATCCAACTCCAGCGAGCCTCCAGCAAAATTGATTGAGCCATTGGCTGAGCTTATGTCAATATCATTATTCCTGCAGATAGCATGGCCGTCAATAGTCCAATCCACAGACACAGGCGTAGCGTCATATAACCCATACTCCCCATTGCCTGTAAACTCGCTGTTCAGCAGATTGACGTGGGCATTGGAGGTATGGAGCCCGCTCCTTGCGCATTGCCCCGAGTTGTTGACAAATCTGCTGTTTGAGACATTAAATTCCTCGGAGTATGAAATAGCCAGGCCGTCACAAGAATTTTCATGAATATAGCTGTCCTCAACTGTCCCAGTGCTCCAATGACTTGCGTATATGCCATCATAGAAATTTGATATATCGCAGTTGATTATTGTAACATTTTCATGCCCGGAGATGTCAATGCCATTATGTTCGCCAGTGCCTGTAAGATTGAATCCTCCACAATCAAGGACAACATTGTCTGCGCCGATAACAAGCCCGTCGGTCCCATCGCATTCCAGGCTGTTGATTAATGTCGTGTTGTAGACTATCAAATCTTGACATTCATGCCCGCATGTTGAGGTCAGGTTAAAGTAGGTACCATTGTTTGGGCCTGAATGGTCGTATGTTGATGACACAAATGTGTTTGTGCCCACCTCATCTTTCATATCATAATATCCAGCGCCATCCTGGCTGTTTGAGCAGGAGTGCGTGTTTCCAAAAGAGTTATTGGTCGAATCCTCATAGATATAGATTCCATGAGCAAAGCTCCTATGGATTGTGTTGTCATTAAAAATATTGTTCGAGCTGTTTTGGACCATAATCCCATAATGGTTTCCTTCAAGATTGTTATAATCAATCGTGTTTCCATCAGCGTTCAGCTGAAGCAATAGGCCAGCTTGAGCCTGGTTGCTGGCTATACCGTTGCTGCGAACAGTTGAATCCGTTACCCCAGTCAAAATAATACCATTGATGGCATTTGCGTTGGCAGTGTTGTCTTTTAACAGTGTTCCGGAGCTTTCAATCACAACAATGCCGCTGTGGGTGTTCTCAAACGCAGAATTGTTCGTAATAATTGCTCCATTTGAGGACTGCAGGTAAATTCCGTAATTATTGCTGCCCAAAGAGTTATTGTCGAGTGTGGCATTGTCTGAGCCATTGGAAAAGAATATACCCTTATCAAAATGGGATATATCACAATTCTTTATAGTCACATTTGTTGCACCATTGCTCATAATTCCATAGGTTTCATTAGTATCATTACCGGTTATGGTGTATCCAGCACAATCAATTGTGATATCGTTTGCTCTGACCCTTAGCCCATTATAGCCGGAACACTCTAAGTCTTCAGTAAATGTCCAGTCTTGAGTTATGGCACGGTTGCATTTACAATAATTATCATTAAAACATGAGGCGTCATCACAATCGGTAAAACCATCCATATCATTGTCAATGCCGTCATCACATGTCAATTCTGTTAAATATTCACAGTTGCTAACCCCATCACAATCGCTGTCCGTGCAATCAATGAATGTGTCACCATCATTATCCAAAGAATCATTACAGGTCAATTCCGTGGCATACTCACAAGTGCCAATTCCATCGCAATTTGAGTCAAGGCAGTCTATGTGAGTATCGCCATCATTATCCACTGTGTCATTGCATGTTAATTCTGAACCGTATTCGCAAGTGCCTATTCCATTGCAATCGGAATCAAGGCAATCTATGTGCCCGTCACCATCGTTGTCTATTGAATCATTGCACGTCAGTTCTGCGCCATACTCACAATTGCTTATTCCATTACAATCAGAATCAAGGCAATCTATAGTTCCATCAGCATCATTATCTAATGAATCGTTGCAAGTCAATTCTGCACTATATTCACAAGAGCCGATGCCATCACAATTCTCATCCAGGCAGTCTGCAAAGCCATTTCCATCATTATCAATTGTATCATTACAAGTTAATTCCGTACCATATTCACAATTGCTGATTCCGTCACAATTAGCATCCTGGCAGTCTGCATTCCCATCTCCATCATTATCTACCGAATCATTGCATGTTAGTTCTGCGCCATATTCACAAGAGCCGACACCATTGCAATCGGAATCCAGGCAATCTATGTGCCCGTCTCCATCGTTGTCGCTAGTATCGTTACAGGTTAATTCCGCACCGAATTCACAATTGCTTATTCCATTACAGTTGGCATCAAGGCAGTCTATGGTTCCGTCAGCATCATTGTCAATAGTATCATTGCAGGTCAGTTCTGCGCCATACTCACAAGAGCCGACACCATTACAATCTGAATCCAAGCAATCTATGTGCCCGTCACCATCGTTGTCTTTGCCATCATTGCAGGTTAATTCCGTTCCAAACTCACAGGTTTCATTATTCGAACCAGATTGACCGTCACAATCAGCATCTGCGCAGTCCATAACAGTGTCATTGTCATTATCCACAGCATCATCACAGACAAGCTCAACGCAAGCTCCGTCTTCTGAACAATCAGAATCATCGCAATCCGCGAGGCCATCCAAATCATTGTCAATCCCATCATCGCAATGATTAGTTTCGGTACAGGTTGTATTGCATGTCACAGTATCCCCCACACCAGAATCAGAGAGACTGTCGCAGGTGTTGTCCCCAAAGTTATTAATTGCGTCTCCATCTAAGTATAAGTCCAAGCCATTATGGCAAGCAGTGTTATCACTGACATTGCCATAATCACCAGCAAAACTTACAATGCGGATACCCTGCTGGGTATTGTGGCTTATGGTGTTGGAGGTAACTGTGTTGTTATAAGCCATTGTGGCCAGATAAACACCAAAATCATTGTTGCTGATGTTGTTGAGGGTTATGAGATTGGAAGTCGAGGAAAAAAATACGAACACGCCGTTTGTGTTGGAAACTATTGTGTTGTTCTGGATGAGCCCATGGTCTGCACCATCGTAATACCAAATTCCATTGTCAAAATCCGTGATTCGGCAGTTCTTAACAGTAACATTATCATATCCAAAGTTGTAAATGCCCGATCCTCCTGCATCGTTGCCGTCTATAGCATAGCCCTCGCAGTCAATGACAATATTGCTTGACCCTATATTGAGGCCGTTACCAGTTGGGCATGAAATATCGTCTACCAAAGTGATGCTGTTTGAGACCGTATCCGCACATGACGGCTGGCACTCAGCTGTACCTAAGCAGTCAGAATCTGCACAGTCAGTATATCCGTCCAAATCATCGTCAATGTGATTATCGCAAACCTCGACAAGGCATGCAGGGTCAGCTGCGCAGTCAGAATCGTCACAATCTGTGGTCCCGTCAGCATCGTTGTCTGTTGCGTCATCACATAAACCTGTCTCCGAGCAGAAATAAGTGCAGTTGTGATTGGAACCCCCATAGAACAGCCTCTCAGCTCCGCAGAAATTATTAGAGAATGTGTTTGCTCCCATGTCATCAATATCATAATTCGTGTTGTTGTTGCTGCAGAAGTTGTTATCATCTATAGTGTTATCATTGGATGCCAAAACAAAGTACAAGCCGAACCTGCTGTTGTGCTGGGCAGTGTTCCCTGAAATTAGATTATGGGTGCTTGATGTGGAGTAGATTCCATCGTTTGTGTTTGAGTTAACGGTGTTATTTACAATATTATCATATGAGGATGAGCCCAAGTAGATTCCATAGTTTGTGTTTGAGTCAACAGTGTTATTTACAATATTATCATAAGAGGAAGAATCAAGGTATATCCCATAGTCGCCGTTGCGAGAGGCATTGTTGTTCGTGATATTAACACCATCGCTTAGGCGCACCCTTATTCCGTAACCAAGGCTGGAAGTGACTGTGTTGTTGTCAATAGTTCCGTTGTCTGCGCCGTCTCGGTAGTATATTCCCCACTGGAAATTGGACACTACGCAGTTCTTGGTGGTAACGCCACTGTGACCAGTATTATAGATTCCATAATCACCTTCATCAGGAGCTGTGCGAGTGATTGAAAACCCATTGCAGTTAAGCGTGATGTCATTTGCGCCTATAAGAAGGCCATAGCCTGCATCAGAACATGTTAGATCTTCAGTGAGAGTTGTGTCCTCAGTGAGGGTATCGCCGCATTCCAAGGCATTGCATGCTGGATCTGCTGCGCAATCAGCATCGTCGCAATCAGTGTTCCCATCTGCATCATTGTCGAAAGCATCATCACAGTTGGACTCAGTGCAGGCATTGTCGCAGCTTCCGGCTGAGCCCATTGAATATTTCCGTCCAGCACCGCAGTTGTTGTCAGAAACGGCGTTTGTCGCATTCTCATTGTAGATATCATAAGTGTGGTCGTTTGTACAGAGTGCGTTGGAATTAACAATATTATTATGAGACCAGTGATCGGTATAAATGCCATACTGGCTGTTATGGGTGATAGTGTTGTAGGTTATATTGTTAGTCAATCCCGATATCCACACACCGTAAGTATTACCAACAAGCGTATTTGAGTAGACAGAAGCGCCACTGGAAGTACCGTCCAGATAAACCCCTATCATACAAGATGAGGCAGTATTGTTTCTGGCAGTGTTGCCTGAGGCATCTATGAAGGAAATGCAGCTCATCTCATTAGAGGTCAAGGTATTGTTTTCAATCAGGCCATTGTCACCACTAAAATACTCTATGCCATCTTCGAAGTCTGTGATCTTGCAGTTTTTGACTGTTACATTATTATGCCCAAAGTTGTACACGCCAGCATACATAGACATAAAATCATAGTGCCCTTCAATAGTGTACCCGTTGCAGTTAAGGACTATATTATCTGCTCCGATAACCAACCCGTTTGAGTTTAGGCAGGTAAGATTGTGTGTAAGCGTTGTATCCGTGGTTATTGTTGCGCCACAAACCACGCCATTTGCATAAGAAACTGAAGCGCTTATTGAAAATATCAGGCAAAACAGAAACAATCTAGCATAATTCATTCTCCACACCCTTTTTTTTATTCAAGATAATAACTGCTTTAAAAGCGTTTATTCAATGCCTATTTATAAATATTCTTATGCTTAACCTTGTTTTGTTTAAGCTATAGTCTCCTGCTTAATTTCAGCGATTTGCAGTTTTATCAGTTGGCCTTTCTTCTGTAGAGGCTTAAGGCTCAAAAAACCTATTCTGCTGGTTTTCACTACGATTGAGTTCCAAAGGTTAATAACCTTAGTTACATTCTTCCTCAATAGTGAGAGGTAAAAATGAAAACATATACAACTGAGGATTTTGAGGCTATGACCATTAAACAGGCAGAAGAGTATTACAAGAAGCTGCACGAAGAAAATCGAAATGCGACTTTGTAGATTTCTTGCTTAGTCTATAAACAGCTTTAACTTGAAGCCCCGCAAGTCTGTCCTGCTGGCACAATGCTCTCTGAGGTGCCACAGGAAAGGCCGGCATCCTTGTATTTTGCATCAATTGCTGCTTTTATCTCTTCTTTTGTCTTCCCTTGGCTAATTAGGGTTTTTACAGTCAATGCCTCTTCCACACATCTGGCGCAGGTTGATCCATGTACTTCCCAATTTCCGTTCGGCTCCAAAAAGCAGTCGATTATACCCCGTGAATGCAACCTTTCATCGTTTGCGAGGATATTCTGCATGCAACCGCAATAGCAGTTCACACCTGTCAATGCCTCTGGGTTTTGCCTTGCGAACAGGTATGCTTCCTTGACTTTAGGGTCCTTTGTCGCATATGAGGGTAGCGCGTATCTGGAATAGCATAAAATGGAGATAATAAGAGCAGCCACAAGGAGGATTATTCCTATCGCCAGCACATAATATTTCTTACTCGATTTCGTTTTTCTTTTCCTCATTTTTCCCTCCCGCTGCCCTTATTTCATAATTTATGCATTATAGTATAAAAATTTTTGTTTTAGGGGAAAAGCAGAAAAATAACCAAGATTTAACTATTATAACATGAAATCAATTATAATGGGCGCGGGCGCAATTGGTTCATTCGTTGGGGCATTGCTGCACAGCGCCGGTAACGAGGTTCTGCTGGTGGCTAGGCAGCAGCATGTTGATGCAATAAACCAGCATGGCCTGACTATTGAAGGGGGCTTCAAAGGGGCAAGCCTGCCATTTTCTGGCCCTGTCAATGTTCCTGCATCTACTTCGCCAGCAGCTTTCGGCACTGCCGAATTGGTGATAATAACCACAAAGGCCTATGACACAGCGCAGGCCCTGAGGGATTGCTCTGGGGCAATCGGAAAAGCGACCAGGGTTCTAAGCCTTCAAAACGGGCTTGGGCTGAGGGAGGTTGTTCTTGATTTCCTTAAGCAAAGGTTTGGGGAGGAATTGGCGAGGAAAAACGGCTATGGCGGCGTAACTAGCATTGGAATGCAGTATATGGAGCCTGGTAGGATCAGGTACAACGCAGCGGGCAAGACATTCATAGGTAATTATTTCAGTCCAGCCGGGAAGGACATTGTGGATATGTTTAACTCTGCCGGATTTGCAGCTGAGCTTTCCAAGGACATCAACAGGAACATCTGGATTAAACTTATCCTAAACACAGGGATAAATGCTCTGGGGGCATACCACAATGCCAAAAATGGGGAGCTGGCAGAGAACCCTCAGTATCGGGAAGAACTTATTCGCCTGGTTGAAGAGGGGTGTGCTGTGGCTGAAGCCTTTGGGATCCAAGTGCCCAAAGATATGCCCAGAAAGGTAGTTGAGGGGGCTCGCGGGAGTGCTGACAATGTCAACTCCATGCTTCAGGATATCCTAAGAGGCAGCAGGACAGAGATTGATTACATAAATGGTAAGATAGTCGAGCTCGGGAAATCAATGGGGGTTCCGACACCAATGAACAGGCTGTACTACAAAAGGATTAAAGAGATAGAAGAAGGGTATGGCAAAG
>CAIWSB010000072.1 GCA_903915225.1 uncultured Candidatus Woesearchaeota archaeon | reverse complement strand
GATGCTATGGTGTTTGGTTTTGTCAGTTATATTTGCATTGGTTTGGCTTTAAAAAAGGGTGATTTTAATGAAACTTGCAGGTATGGACAAGCTTGTTAAGAAAGGCAAAACAATACTTCTAGCTTACGATGCTGGGCTTGAGCACGGGCCCATAGACTTTAACATGAACAACATTGATCCGGCTAGCATTGTTCAGCTGGCTGAAAAGGGAGGCATCAACGGGCTGGTTCTGCACCATGGTGTTGCTGAGAAATATTTCCCAACAAAAGAGAAAAAAGTCCCACTTATCATCAAGCTTAACGGCAAGACCAAGCTAAGGAAAGGCGATCCGCTAAGCCAGCAGGTATGCTCTGTTGACAGGGCTCTAAGACTTGGCGCAGACGCAGTAGGTTACACCCTTTACCCCGGCTCCATGTACGAGCAGGTTATGTTCCAGGAGTTTTGTGCGATTGTTGAGAAATGCCACCGCCTGGGCGTTCCTGTGATTGCCTGGGTCTATCCTCGCGGGCAAGGGGTTGAGGAAACTTCTACTGACACAATTGCCTATGCCGCCCGTATCGCTCTGGAATTGGGGGCCGACTTTGCCAAAATCAATTTCAATGGTGACTTCGAGGGGTTTAAATGGGCCTGCAAGGCAGCTGGCAAAACCCGCGTCTTGATGGTTGGAGGAGGCAAAACTGATGATTTAACGTTCTTGACAAGGCTAAGACGGGCAATAGATGCCGGGGCAACAGGGATTGCTGTGGGCAGAAATGTGTGGCAGCATGAAACTCCGTTGAAGATGCTGGCGGCGGTTAAGGAAGTTGTTTACAATGATAAAAGCCCAGAAGAAGCTCTAAAGAAGCTCTCAGCCATATCTGCCCCTTAACGGGACAAACAAGAAGCCACCAAGATTTTCTCTAGCAATACCAGATTTAGTTTTGGTTCCTCTTATCAGCCACTGCTGAAACCTGGAGCCAAGAGGTGCAAGGATAACGCCTTTAGGTTTAAGCTGACCAAGCAAAGGAGGAGGAAAATCCGCAGCTGCACAGGTGAGAATAATCCTATCATATAGCGCCTCTTGAGGGTACCCAAGCCCCCCATCTCCAACCATAACCTCAACATTAGAAACGGGGGTTTTACTAAGATTCTCCCTGGCTAGCTTGGCTAGTTCCGAGTCATACTCAATTGTGAAAACCCTGCCTTTTGGCCCAATTATTTTACCTATAATTGCAGCCTGATAGCCTGTGCCTGCTCCAACCTCAAGGATTTTCATTCCGTATTCTAACTTTAGAGCCTCAGTCATTATTGCAACAGTTGTGGGTTGGGAGATGGTCTGGCCGCCAGGTATGAGGAGGGGCACATCAAAATACGCCTCTTCCCTAAGCCCTTCTGGTACAAACCAGGCTCGGTCTATGGACTTAAAAGCCTCAAGAACTGCAGAGCTTTGGATAATTCCCTCCCTCATCCAATAATCCAATAACTGTTTCATTCAATATTTTCTAATGAGCTTGCAGGTTTCATCAACTTCAACAAAATGGTGGGCACGACCGTCACGGAACGCAGGGCATTGGTTTTTCTCTTCATTGTCAACAGCCTGTCTTGGGTTGTGGGCAACATCGCACACCCAGTCAGGAACAATCTCATTGTTCAGGCATGGGCCTGCAGCCAAGTCTTGGGAAGAGGCTTTGCAAAGGGTTATGCAAGCCTCGGCCGGATCTTTAGCAGTGGAAGTCTGGGTTGTACACCCAGCCAGTATCCCCAAAGCAAAAAGTATTAATACTAAATGTTTCATTCTCTTCAGTATACGTTTTTGTGAATTTAAATTTTTTGGAAAAAAGAGGTTGAATATGGGACAAAATAGGATTCTAATGGCCTTCCCGATAGGCCTCGGAATATTCCTGTTGATATTCCTTTTTATCGGAACCCCCATAGATTCATTTTCATTTAGGCTGGTCATCTGGCTCCTTCTCATCGTTGACATTATTGTTGGTTACATAATGTGGAAAATTCTCGGCTCGATAACAAGGGCTGAAAAGGACCTAAAAAAGTTCACCGAGGCTTCAGTTAGCCTCTATGAAAACTCAATGAGGCTGAAGGAATCCTCCGCAAAGATAATGGAGTCCAGTGTTGGGCTCTCAACCGCCACCCTGGGCCAGCGCAACTCAATTTCCCAGGCAAACGAGGTCGTTGGTAATCTTGCCAAATCAATTAAGGCCAATTTTGATGTGGTTGGAGATGCTGCGAAGGCTGTTATTGCGACCAAAACTGAGGCAGAAAAGGCAGGGGAATATGCTGAAAATGCTATCTCCATGCTTGGGAAGATAAACAAGGATGTTGACAAATCGAGGCAGCTGGCTGAAAACCTTGCTGCAAAAAGCAAACAGATTGGGAACATTGTGGGTTTTGTGAATGATATTTCTGAGCAGACCAAGCTGCTGGCGCTTAATGCTGCAATTGAGGCCTCCAGAGCTGGAGAGGCAGGCAAAGGGTTTGGAGTTGTTGCTGATGAGATAAGGAAGCTTTCCGAGGAATCTGCAAAATCAGTTAAGAAAATCTCTGAACTCATACACGAGATTGAAGACAGCACCAAAGATGTGGTTAATGATATGGTTAACACCAGTAATGAGGTAAACCAGGGGAGCAAGGTTATCGGTGGAGCTTTGGAGTCACTCAAGGGTATCAGTAGTGTTACTTCGCGAACCTCAAAATTTGTGGATGAGGTTTATTCTATGTTTGAGCAGCAGCTTGCTGGAACCAAGGCAGTTAATGGGGCAATGGATAACATTCAGGGCATCACTAAGAAGAATGAGCAAGCAATGGATCAGATATTTGAACAGCTGGAGAAGAATGCCCACATAATACAAGCCCTGGGTAACAATGCACAGGAACTGGAAGCGAAAATCAGTGACTTGAGGGGTGAGATCGAAACCCATGGCATCCATAAAAAAGGACGATTCTATTTCTAATCAGGAACAATTCCTTGAATTCTGCTGCGGGGGTTACACCTTTGCTATAGAAGTTGGCCTAGCTAAGGAAGTATCTGACAACTCGCCTCTCACCCCCATCCCTGCTGTTAAGAGTTATGTAAAAGGACTTGCAAATATCCGTGGTGAATCAATGGTTGTCCTGGATTTTGCCAATCTAATCGGGATTAAGCGTGCTGCTGAGTGTTCCCAATTCATCCAAATCCGTGATTCAAAAAATGGTGATTTTGCCTTAGCTGTTGAGAGAGTAGTGGGGCTCAATTCATTAGCAGGAAAAAAGGAATGCAAATCGGATGGACCTTCTAAGAATTTGATTGAAAAATGCCTAATTTCTGGGAGCGATAAAATCTTTCTAGTAAATGGAAAGGCATTGCAAATTGAGGTTTTGGACCTCCATATCTCTGCCAAGCTCCTTATTCTGGCCCCTGAATCACAGCCATTTTGGTTAGGAGATGGGGAAAAGGCAACCTCGCTTAGTGAGTTATTGGATTACCTCAAAACCATTGATGAAGGCTCTTTTACGCTTAAGAAAAAGGATTTTGCTGCCTGGATTAGAAACTCACTCAAGCTGCCAGATCTGGCTAATTTGGTCGATTCGGGACAGTTAAAAGCGGTAATTGCTCGTCTCTCTGCAGGCTAGATGCAGAAACCAGCTGCAGCCAGGCAACCTGTGGCGGATTATCTTTAAAATAATGCTTCAATTCTGTATATTTATTCGGAACAGGAGACCTTCTCTCATATTGAGTTAGCTTCTCCATCAACTGGGAGATAGCAGCCTTTTCAACATCATGCACTTGAGGGACACCACCAAATGCTCTCAGATCCTCGATGCACGCCCTCTCAAGCCCTCTCATAATGATGGGAAGGTCGTCATACCAAGCAACAACAGGCGTGACTTCCTTTTCAACTAGGTCGCCATTTGGCTCAACCTCAATCCTCCTATCTGTTTGGTTCAATTGGAGAACTACATTAGCAGTATCTTCAATTGTCATAACCCTGTTCTTTGGAACAATATCTTGAGTTCTTCCGTCTATATAAGATACAAAATGCTTTCCTCTCTTGAAATCGGCTGCTGCAGACCTTCTAGCGCCCACGTAAGCAGGCAGCCCGTATCCATAAAGGAAAATGTGCGTACCTGAGCCTTGAAGCATCTCGCACAGCTTAGCCATGCTAGCTGGCTTCTCAAGGAGATGCATTTGGTATTTCTTGCCACTTTGATAGAAAATTAAATCTGGAGAAACCTCAAGAGGTCTTAGGTTTTTTCGCATCAATTCTTGAAGAGTTACTGTCATAACTATCATGTTTGTTTTATCCCTTTATAAACCTTTCGGATATTTACTACTATCTAATAATAAATAATCCCCTGAAAAGAATTTAACAGACTAACTCGGTAAAGCCGAAAAAACACTAAACAAGCTTTAAGGGGAATTTAGCTATCTCTATTTAAAAACCAATTTGGAGGGGACAAAAAATGAATTCAGTAGTTGGTTATGTTGGAGCAATAATTTTAACAATCGGCATTGGGCTTGGAGTTGCCCGCGGGTGTGACATGATGTGGAATAACCGAACCATCCAATCGAATGGTGCAACCACAATTTCTCGAGCAACAGGCATTAGTGGTCACAGGGAATTCACCCGATATGACTCTGGGGCAATGGATGTAAAAATATATGCGGACTTCGGCCACCGACTTTTCTCTTCAAAATTGTACCAAGACCTTAACGGGGATGCTCAAGTTGATGTAATTCGAGAGCAAGGCTCAGAATGGACCATGCACAGGTTGAAAAGCCTCCTTCTCAGGGAAACAGACTACACAACTGAAAAAGCTAGGTTCGACCAAGCGGATAAGGTGCTCGAAACCTTAATCAACCAATACCCTGAAAACGGTCAATAAGAAAAAAGCAAGTTATTTAGACCAGAACTGCATTAACAGTTCCGTCCTGGGCTGGCCTAGAAGTAACCTTGGCATTCCCCAGTTTGGTCTTGATAATTGTGCCCTTGGTTATGATGTCTCGTCTTATGTAGTTCCTGTTGCAGGTGTTGTCAATGACATCCTCAATAGCAACAACCTCGAATTTTTTGGTTTTCTGGTCAAGGACATTGGCTTTGTTTACTCTGAGAAGTCGATTCTTCATAATTCCGGCTTTACTTCTAATTTTGGCTACTCGAGTCTCACCAATAATGGTGAAAGTTGGGTCTCGGCCCATCTCAGATAGCTTCTTCTTGCTGCCCCTCTTGTACCTTCCACCTGACGGGCGGCGTCTTGATCGTGTTTGGGTAATAACCATTTTACCAACTGCAAACACCATTCATTTAAAAAGTTTTCTAATGGAATGGAAAGTGGCGCCGCTGGACCTGGGGAAGCTAAGTTTCGCAACTATTGGATGTTGGATTGAGTTGCGCTTCAGGGCTTTATGCCCTGACCCGCTACAAGTGGGCGGAACCAGTTGCGACGACGGCCGCCCCATCGTTGCATTTGAGTTTCATAGTGGAATTAACAAAGATTGGGCTCTTTACTATATTTCAGATAAAATAAATCTATATAAAGAACCAGTGTTGCTGAAATGCATCATTAGGAGGGTTGAAAAATGGGTGAATCTGGGGCTTTTATTCTTGGTGTAATGGGTACTGAATATGTCGGCAAGACTGAGCTTTGCCATATTGTTCAGGAGCAGTTAACAACAAAATATGGGCTTAGTGCCTATATTGTGGATGAGATTGTCAAGGCCAGCCCCCACAAGGCCCAGAAACAGTCAACAACGCGCGCACAACAATGGATTTTGGAAAAACAGCAGGAGATGATAGAAGCAAATAAACCCCTGTTTGATGTTCTAATCTGTGACAGGATTTTTCTCGACAACTGCTTCGGTTATTGGCAGTATGCTGCACTCAAGGAGAATATTCCTCAGCCGGTGATTGAAAGCCACCTAAACACATGGGGTTTGACCAAAACAGCACATTATGTTAATCTAATACTTAATCTCCAGATGTTCCCCGCCACTAACAAACAAATGATAGATGGTTACCGTGAGGCTGACCCTATATGGAGAGAAGAATGTGACACCAGGATAAGAGGAGGGGTTGAGGCTTTTTTAGAATATTCAAAAACCCCAAAAATCTTCAGCCTAAAATCACCCATTGGAAAGAATGGGAATGATGCTGCCAAGGAAGTCCAGCGGCAGGCATTGGAGATAATTAAGAAGGAAGTTATCCCCTTGTTTGCCTTTGGTGAGAAGTACAGCCCCACTTTTAGGCTGCCACCAGCTGAACAATAACAGCAAACCCGACGCAGGCTGCTGCAAGCGCAAAGTATGCTTTTCTGTTCCACATAAGAACCTTGACTCCGTCAAAAGGCATCAAGGGAAGCATGTTGAATATTGCAAGCCACGAGTTGACATTGCAGCCATATAGCAGGAATTGCTTTAGCTCGGGGGTATTTACAAATAACATGAGCAATAGGAAAACAATCCCCATAACCAAGTTGGCAATTATCCCTGCTGCGGAAACCTTCCCGTATTGGTCTCTGCGGATTTGACCGTGGATAACAACCGCGCCCGGTGCAGCAAAGATAAACCCAAAGAGAGAGCAGATTAGGGCCAAAATCAGCATCTGGGTGTTAGCCATGAACTCAGCAAAGCACCCATATTTCTGCGCAAGGAATTTGTGAGATAATTCATGTCCAAGGAAAGCTATGCCTACAGTTAGCCCTGCAAAGATGAATGGGATTGTAAAGCCAATGGTGAATATCTTACCCAAGGAAGAAAAGCTAATTCCGGTTAAAGCTATGGCAAATGCCAATGAAATGGCAAACCAAGCCTTTCCTAGCTCCCTTAACTCAAATGCTGAGAACCTCATTTGGAGCTGAATTGGTGTTGGCTTTAAAATTTTTTCGCACCACAAGCTTTTTAAAGCCTTCCCATCTCCAAGCTCACATGGACAAAACAAGTGGTTATCTTCATCAACAGCAATCTTTCTAGTCCAAGCTATAAACCAAAAAATATATATTCTAAGCCTAAAGGTAAGGAAGTTAATGGCGGATGTGGTGTAACGGCTAGCATGGAAGCCTGTGGAGCTTCAGAAGCGGGTTCGACTCCCGCCATGCGCCCTATGATAGGCGAAGCAAAAGGTATGAGAGATTTTCCCCCTGCAGAGCAGATAGGCAGGGAGCAGCTAATTGGTAGCCTAAAGCAGGTTTTTGAGAGCTTTGGTTTCAGGCCTCTTGACACACCTGCACTGGAACGGTTTGAAGTTCTTTCTGCAAAATATGCTGGTGGGGATGACATTCTCAATGAGACTTTTTCATTGAAAGACCGCGGTGAAAGGGTCCTAGGGCTTCGTTACGA
Organism: uncultured Candidatus Woesearchaeota archaeon; assembly: GCA_903915225.1. Lineage (GTDB taxonomy): Archaea > Nanobdellota > Nanobdellia > Woesearchaeales > B29-G15 > B29-G15. Next base: position 7,570 of record CAIWSB010000072.1, on the reverse strand, counting down.
TTTAACTGTACCCCTAGCAAGGTTTATTGCCCAGAACCCTCAGCTCAAGTTTCCTTTCAAGAGGTATCAGATAAGCAAGGTTTGGAGGGACGGGCCAATGGGTTTGGGCCGCTGCCGAGAATTCTGGCAATGCGATATTGATGCAGTTGGCAGCAGTTCAATGAAAGCAGACGCAGAAATCCTGGCTATTGCAAGCAACGTCTTTCAACAGCTTGGCCTCGACGTGGAAATAAGGGTAAGCAACCGCAAACTCCTAAATGCAATTCTTGATTTCCTTAACATTACAGACAAGAACGCAGCAATACTGATAATCGACAAGCTTGAGAAGATAGATGAATCTAGATTCATTAAGGAATTCCAAGAAAAAGGGTTTTCACGCACAACTGCAGAAGGGATTTTGGAATTCTTTAGGAATCTCCCTCAAGGTAACCAGGAAAAACTGGATTACTTGGCAAAAATCCTGAAGTCTCAAGAGGGCTTTGAGGAGCTCAAAGAACTGCTCAAAATAATTGATGCTTACAATGTCAAAGTGGCAATTAAGCCAGAGCTGGCTCGGGGGCTGAGCTATTACACGTCCACTATTTTCGAGGTGTTCTCCACCAAAGGAAAAATCACCTCATCTGTTGCCGGTGGTGGGCGCTATGATAGCATGATTGGCAATTTTATGGGATCCAAAATCGAAGTGCCTGCTGTTGGCATCTCATTTGGGCTTGATAGGATTTACGATGCCCTTGTTGACCTAAAAAAACTGATTCCAAAGGAGACAAATACAAAGGTTTTTGTGATTCCAATTGGCACTGATACTGAATCAATAGGTATCTCACAGAAACTCAGGGCAGCTGGAATACCAACAGAAACGGACATTAGCGGCAAAGGTCTCAGCAAGAATTTAAATTATGCTAATTCACTGGGCATACCCTTTGTGATTTTTGCAGGCAAACAAGAGCTCGAATCAGGCAAGCTCAAGCTGAGGGACATGGCCAGCGGCAAGGAAGAGCTGAAAACAATAGCAGATATTATTAAATCCCTCAAATGAATCATTTTTGAAGCATTATTATCTTTATGATGATACAAGGTTTTAAATAATAATCCTGGAATTGACATGGTATGAAAAAGGCTGAAATCGCTTCCCAAATCTTCGTCTGGACACTGGTGCTTGTCGTAGTTGGGCTGATAGGTATTTTCGGAGTCAAATCAGTCCAAGACCTGCTGCAAAAGCAGTGTCTTATGGACAAGCAGAACTTCAGAACTGATTTTGCTAGGATTATTTACGAAACCCGAGACGTTGGTGAAGCAAAAGCCTATGATGACAAGCTCCCTTGCGGCGTAACTGCAATTTGTTTTTATGACCCCACAAAAGCAGGCATTGGCGGTGACCCAAAGTATCAAGCCACTTTCATTAAGGAGCTTTCAGATTCAAATAACGTGTTTCTTATAAAAAGCATTCAACCCGTGAGCAGGAGCAATGTAGAGGCATTCAATGTCAGCACCATTTCGCTCAACTCAGCATACCTCTGCGTACTTTCAGAGTCCGGACTGGTTAATCTCAAGATAACCGGCGCTGGCCGCAGGGGCACGGCAATATCAACCTAGAGCTCTTCTTTTTTCAGCTGTTCAAAAAGCTCTCTTTGCTTCTTGCTAAGCTTCTTTGGGATAATAATTGAAACCCTAACAATCTGGTCTCCGCGCCCATAGCCGTGGGATTGCTTCAATCCAAGGCCCCGCATCCTAAAGTTGGAGCCATCTTCTGTTCCTGCAACAACCTTCAGCTCTGCCTCACCATTTATAGTTGGTACTTTTACAGAGCCTCCAAGAACAGCGGTTGCGAATGGGATTGGCAATTCCAACAAGAGATTGCCGCCCTGCCTTTTAAAAATCTTGTGAGGTTGAACCCTTACTACGATGTACAGGTTTCCCGTAGACCCGCCAGCCCGGCCCATCTCACCTTTACCTTGTATCCTGAACCTGTCCCCATCATTTATGCCAGCAGGGATATCAACATTTATCTCTTCTGTGTGCCTCACATGGCCAGAGCCAGAACATTGGTGGCAGGGCTTGACAATCACTCGGCCAGCACCCCCGCACCGCTTGCAAGGGCTCGTTGTGGCAAAAAGCCCAAAAGGGGTTGTCCTGGTTGTTTTAATGTACCCCGCCCCCTGGCAAATGGAGCAAGTTTGAACCCCGGAGGGTGGTTCCCCACCAGTTCCCTTGCAATTCCCGCATTCAACCTCAAGCTTAAGGTTAATTGTTTTAGTTGCACCTGCCGCAACCTCTTCAAGTGATAAAGGGAGCTCAACCTCAATGTCTGCGCCATTCCTAGCACGCCTCGAGCTGAAACGTCTCCCTGTACCCCCAAAGAAGCTTTCAAATATGTCATTAATGTCAAAGTCGCCCATGCCAAAATCAAAGCCCTCAAAGCCTGACGCGCCACGGTTCTCTTCTGCAGTGCCAAACCGGTCAAAGTTGGCCCTTGCCTTCTCATCAGAGAGCACTCGATAAGCTTCATTTAGCTCCTTGAATTTCTCCTCATGCTCTTTGCTGCCCTTGTGCAAGTCAGGATGGTATTGCTTGGCTAACTGGCGATACGCCTTCTTAATCTCTTCAGGGGAAGCACCGCGCTCAACCCCTAATACCTTGTAGTAATCCTTAGCCATTATTTCCCCTTCTTTTTGTCATTCACAGTATAATCTGCGTCAAAGGTATTGTCTTCCCCTCCATTCTGCTTCGGACCTTCAGTATTAGGCTGCCGCGCACTCTGGTAAAGCTTGACAGAAATATCCTGGCTTTGTTTTAAAAGCTCATCCAGTTTTGTCCTTATTGCGCCCTTATTCTTATCCTTTGCATCCAGTAAAACCTGCAATTCGTCTTTTAACTTGCCCAAAGATTCCAAGTCATTATCTGGAACCTTTCCCTTGAGTTCACTTATCAGCTTTTCAGTGGTATAGACCATTGTGCTTGCTTGGTTTACAGTCTCAGCCTCTTCGCGCTTCTCATGGTCAGCTTCCTCAAAACGCTTCCCCTCCTCAGTCATCTTTTTGACTTCCTGTTCGCTGAGGCGCTCTGTGCCTGTTATCTTAATGGACTGCTCCTTGCCTGTGCCAAGGTCCTTTGCTGAGACATTAACTATGCCGTTTACATCAATGTCAAATGTAACCTCAATCTGCGGAATCCCTCTTGGTGCAGGTGGGATGCCCACAAGGTCAAACTTCCCCAAGAGCTTGTTATCAGCAGCCATTGCCCGTTCACCCTGAAAAACTTGGATAGAGACAGCAGGCTGGTTATCAGAGGCTGTGGAGAAAACCTGTGATTTCTTCACTGGGATTGTGGTGTTCCTATCAATAATCTTTGTTAACACACCACCAAGTGTCTCAATACCAAGGCTCAATGGTGTCACATCAAGTAAGAGCACATCCTTTATTTCACCCTTAAGCACTGCAGCCTGGACTGCCGCCCCAAGGGCAACAGCCTCGTCAGGATTGACGCTCTTTTCACCCTCCTTGCCAATCAATTCTCTTACCAGCTTCTGCACAGCAGGGATTCTTGTGGAGCCCCCCACTAAAAGGACCTTGTCAATGTCTTTGACTTCCAGCTTTGCATCTTCTATTGCCCTTTTTGTTGGGCCCTCAAGCCTCTTGATTATATCCTCAATAAGCTTTTCAAAATGGGCTCTTGTTAAGTCTTTCTGGAGATGCAATGGACCCTTGCTAGTGGCTGTGATGAATGGAAGGTTGATTGTTGCCTTCACGGCAGATGAGAGCTCCTTCTTTGCGTTTTCAGCCGCCTCCTTGAGCCTCTGGTAAGCCTGTTTATCTCCCCTTAAGTCAATGCCATGGGCCTTTTTGAAATCCTCAGAAAGCCAATCCACTATGAGCTCATCAATATCATCACCGCCAAGGTGATTGTCACCCGAGGTTGCTATCACCTCAAACACACCATCCCCAACCTCCAACAGCGAGACATCAAATGTGCCTCCACCAAAGTCAAACACAAGAAGCTTCTCGCCTTTCTTTTTGTCAAGGCCATAGGCAAGGGCAGCTGCAGTTGGCTCATTGATGATTCTGAGCACATTAAGCCCAGCGATCTTCCCCGCATCCTTTGTTGCCTGCCTTTGGGCATCTGTGAAATATGCAGGAGTTGTAACGACAGCATCAACCACTTCAAAACCCAAGTACGCGCTGGCATCCCTGCGCAGCTTCGCAAGTATCATGGCAGAGACCTGCTGGGGGGTGTAATCCTTGCCAGCTATGGTAACCTTAAAGTCCTTATCTCCCATGTGGCGCTTTATGCTCCGCACAGTGCATTCGGGGCTGATTATTGCCTGGTTTCTGGCGACAGAACCAACAATAATTTCGGGGTCCTTGATGAGCACAACACTAGGTGTTGTCCTTTCACCCTCCTGGTTAGGGATAATTGCAGGCTTGCCTGCTTCCATCACAGCCACTGCTGAAAACGTTGTTCCTAAATCAATGCCTATCGCCTTGTTAAAAGAGGATTTTTCTCCCATTTAAACCACCTTCTCATAGCTTAAGATTTTTTTTAGCTCTTCGCTTGGTAACAATGACTCCAATTCTGCCCCAAAAAGCGGGGTATTGAACTTCAGATAAGTGTTATACTCACGAACAGATTGAGGGTCTTTCAAGTTAAGGAAATAATTAACATCAAACCATTTCTGGGCGTCCTCACCATATACAGAGCAGGTACTTATTTTGCAGTGCAGTGACTTGTTCTCATGAATGTGACAGCGCTTTGAGTCCACATTAAGGAATACGCACCTCCCATGGGGTGCATTACCAACTCTAAGCTGCTTAAACCTGAACTGGATTGTATGGAACTTGGTGAAAGGCTCAAGATACATTTCCTTTAACTCCTTTTCAGAAATCGCGAGCTGCTTGGCCATTTCAGGTATCTCAGACTCAAGAACGACGCCGGAGCCAAATGAGCAGCAATGGCCGCAAGACTGGCAGCGGGTTCCAACCTCTTTCAATAAAGCCTCTTTTGGAGTATTCTTTGAAATTAGCATTTTTGCTTGGCCACCTTGACCCTGGCTGGCCTTATCACCCTCCCTTTTAGCTTATATCCTTTTTGGAAAACCTCGATTACCGTACCATTTGGCTTATCTGAGGGCTCGCTCAAAAGAGCCTCATGGAGCCTGGGGTCAAAGCTGGAATTATTTATCTCCTCCAACCCTGCTCCCTCAAAGATTGAAACCAGTTGGGCAAATATCATTTCCATTCCTTGTTTATTGGCCTTGGATTTGAGGGCCAATTCAAAGCTGTCAAGCACAGGCAGAAGTTTGGCAATCAGCTCCGCCTGGGCGAAATCCCTGTACTCAACAAATTCTGCGTCTTTGCGTTTCTTAAAGTTTTCGAAATCAGCCTGAACATGCTTAATAAGATGAGTAAGCTCCTTAACTTTCGCTTCAGAATCTATTAGTTTTAACTCAACCTCTTTAAGTTTGGATTGGAGTTCCTTTGATTCCGGCACTTTAAGCGTCAAATCTGACTCCTTTTGCTTTAGCTGGGGTCTAGATTCAGTTTCTTTGAATGTATCGGTGCTTTTTGAATCATGTTCCGATTTTCCCTTTTTTTCCATCCCAGACACCATGTTGATGTTAAATCAACGGATTGTTAACGAGCCAGTATTTAAAAACTTTGCCATGGGGTTAAATATTTAAATTCCATCCCCATTTAGCGAGATAATGAAAAGGAAAAAGAGGATTCTTCTACTGCCTTTGGAGAAACCTGAGGAGGATAACATCAATATCCAGATTCAGTATTTCGGGAGATGCCTAGGGCTTTTTGGGCTTAGGGACAAGGACAAGTCCTGCTTTCGGCTTTTTGTAGAACTGGTTAAGGTCGCCAAGGAGGAGCGCCCAATCTCAAGCCAGGAGCTGGCCTTCCGCCTTAACCTGTCTCGCGGTACCGTGGTTCACCATCTCAACAGACTAATTGATGCAGGGATTGTAAAATGTGAGGATAATCGCTACCAGCTAAAGGAGCCATCACTTGAGCATGTTATTGATTCTGTTGACAAGGAGCTCAGCGTACTTATGAATAACCTAAAAGAAATTGCCAAGAAACTCGACGAGCAGCTAGGGTTTTAGTCTATTCCACTTCTTCAACTGCCGATGGTTTCGGAGCGGGCTCTTCACCGCGGTAAACCTTTGCAAAGCCAGGCGTTACAATTATGTAATCCTCGCCGAAGCCAGCAATATCGCCGCTCAGGGCATCTGTGGTTTTCTTGAGTTTGTTTATTGCCCTCTTTAGCTCCACAAGATCCTTATCCTTAAGTGCCCTAATATTAATGATGGCAATTGTGGTGCCCTCTCGGAGATGGTCAAGGATTGGCTTCAGGTCAGTGAAGTCAGCAATATTGTATGTCCTGACAAGAACCTTTTTACCCTCAACAACCCTCTCTGTGTCCAGTTCCACATAATCCTCGTCGACATCAGAGAGCATCTTGGACTCCTCTTCGTTGCTAATAATATCATTAATTTTCTCCTTTATTTTTGAGAAAAACTTGACCATCTTCCAATTCTCCTCCTTTAATTTGTTAGTTGCCAAAAATAGAATTTACTATATAAAACTTTCGTTATGCCCTCGATAGGTGTTTCCGTCAATTTTTATGCAATTTTTCCGGGATTTAAGTAGCAATTTTTATCAAAATGCCATGCCAAATCGGTTAAAACAATTGGAGGTGCATTAATATGGCTGAAGGATTGGTAACAATGATCACGACAGCAGACATGCAGCAGGCATTTGGCACAAACCTTGAGGAGCTGTCCAAGTATTGTATAGTCAACCAGTTCTCAAAAGATGAGGCAGAGACAATCAAAAAGGGGAGATTTTTGGACTATATTAACAGGTTCATCAAGGTTAGCAATGATGGGGCACAGGAGCAGCAGAGTGTCCATGATGAGATTGCAAGGCTTATGCAGGGAGACAAAAGCGAAGAATATCTGGCAAATCCCGGCGTCCCTGGCAACCAGCCTGTTGTGGCAATTGAATGCTACAGGAAAGTGGGTGAACGTACTGAATCAATAAAAAGCCAAAAAACTGGCTTGAGTTACGCAACATTGCAAGACAAGATTAGGGATTTCCTTACGACAATATCAATTGATGGCAAAACCTATGATCATCTTGACATGGTAATAGAGCATAAACTTGTCCAAGGTTGATGGCGCAGGCTATGAACTGCCCGGCTTATTCACGGTTTTTGAATGGAACCACGGTCTGCTTTTCAGGTTTTATTTTTACGCCCACCCCAATTGAAACACGAACTTGGATTGATTCTCGTGGGGTGAAGCAATACTTATCCAAAGCATACCCTCTAGCTGAAATTGAACGCTCATTCATTGAGGCCCAATCGGATGAAATTCAGGCTCGGATTCAGAAAAAAATTGAATCAGAAGATTTACTTAATGATATTTTGGGTAGGTTCAGTGATTCTTCAGGGTTCTACTTAAAGCTTGGATACATCAAGGCAGTTTTAGAGATATTTGATTCATTCATAAGGCCATATCAAAAATATGATGAAAAACTTGTTCAGGGAAAATCCTTGGAAAATATTT
>CAIWSB010000071.1 GCA_903915225.1 uncultured Candidatus Woesearchaeota archaeon | reverse complement strand
CCGGCGGCAGCCAGTCCTGAACAATTTGCGGATGCGCTCCCTTGAACTCACGGATGATCTCCGGATCGATATCGGCGTAATTGTTGGCAAGAAAATTGAACCTATTGAGACTTACAAGATGAATGATGCAAATTATGTGATTTTGAGCCTTAATTCAACTGCTGGAACTGTAAAGCACACGGTCGATGTACTGCGAGCCAAGGGCAAGCGGGTCGGTGCATTGAAGCTAAGGCTTTTCAGGCCTTTCCCTGTAGAAGAGCTTAGCAAAGCTTTGGTTGGAAAGAAAGTTCTAGCTGTTTTCGACAGAGCAGCTTCATTTGGGCATGTTGCCCCATTATATCAAGAGGTTCGTTCGGCACTTTATGACCTCAAAAATAAACCCAAAGTTGTTAGCTACATTTATGGTCTAGGCGGCCGTGACTTAACCCAAAAGCTCGTTGAGAAAGCTTTCGCGCAGATTGAATCAGGCAAATTAAAGAATGAAAATTATTTAGGTGTGAGAGACAAAGATGAATATTAGGGAAATTGCTGAGAGGCCAGAACGTCTGGCATCTGGACATAGGCTCTGCCCTGGCTGCGCAGCCCCAATAATAGTTAGGCAAGCCCTGAAGGCCATCAAAGAGCCTGTTGTGGTTGCAAATGCAACAGGCTGTCTGGAAGTGTCTACAACAATTTACCCTTACACTGCATGGCGTGTGCCATGGATTCACAATGCATTTGAAAATGCAGCAGCTACTATTACCGGCGTTGAGGCTGCCTACAAGGCGCTAAAAAGGCGTGGGAAGGTTAAGAAAGAGATTCGCTTTGTGGCATTTGGAGGCGACGGGGGAACCTATGATATTGGGCTGCAAAGCCTCTCAGGAGCCCTAGAGCGTGGCCACAGGTTCCTTTACATATGCTATGATAATGAGGCTTACATGAATACAGGTATCCAGCGCTCTTCAGCAACCCCTAAGGGGGCATGGACCAACACCTCACAGGTGGGTTCAGTGCTCCAAGGCAAAAAGGAGTTCAAAAAAGATCTCACATCTGTTGTAATAGCCCACCACATACCTTATGTTGCCCAGGCCACGCCTGCAAACCACATCGACCTCATGAGGAAGGTTGAAAAGGCAGTTTCAATGGAAGGCCCTGCATTTATGAACATACTCTCACCTTGCTCAAGGGGTTGGCGGTTTGAGCCGCAGCTAACGATTAAGATTGCCCAGCTTGCAGTGGATACTTGTTTCTGGCCTTTGTTCGAGGTTGAAAACGGAAGATACACCATAAACTATGACCCCGGGGAAGCAAAGAAACCGATTTCTGAATGGGTATTGAGCCAGGGCCGCTACAGCCACCTCTGGAACAATAAACAATATATTGACGATTTACAGAGAGACATAGATCAGCAATGGGCAATGCTTAAATTTATGGCTTCACGAGCTCTCTAAACTTAAATCTGGCCTTGAAATGCCTAAGAGGTAATTCCTTTCCATATACAACATCCACAGCAGGCAAATCATCTCTTGCCTTGAAGATTTCCGAAACAGCCTCAGCAGCAGCCTCCAAATCCTGCTTCTCATACCTAAGCCGGGGGACAGCAAACCTCACCAGGTTCATCCTGGGAAACTTCTCTTTTTGGGTTTTGGGGTCATAGCTGCCAAAGGAGAAGTTGCCCAGCTCGCAGGCACGGTGCCCGTAGGCTGCCAATAGAATTGCAGTAAACGATATGCCAGAGAAGTCGCCTGGCTTAAGCCCTGGGGCAAATCGGTTCATGTCAACATATACTGCATGCCCACCAACAGGTGTTATAATAGGGATACCATAGGCCAACATGGCATCCCCGAAGGCTTTAACCTGGTTAATTCGATGTGTGAGATAGCTCTCGTCAGTTACTTGCCTTAGCCCAACCACCAAGGCCATAATGTCATGGCCAGACATTCCACCATAGCTAGGATGCCCTTCTTTCAATATTTGGTGATCCATCAAGGCATTTCCAATTCCTGGGTGCTGCTTAATGAAAAGCCCATTCTCTTTTAGGAATACCCCGCCCCCCATGTTTGCCAGACCATCTTTCTTGAAAGAAATTGTGAAACCATCAACATAGCTAAACATCTCGCGGACTATATCTGGAATGGTAGATCCGATATAGTTGGGCTCGCACTTCTTGATAAACCATGCATTCTCAGCAAACCTGCAGGCATCTAGGAATAACGGAACATTTAACTTGCCACAAATTTTAGCTGTTTCTTTTATATTCACCATTGAAACAGGCTGCCCGCCACCTGTGTTATTTGTAATTGTGAGGTAAACCACAGGAATCTTGTCAGCTGATTCATGCAACAGCTTCTCAAGCCCATTTAGGTCAATATTACCCTTGAAGAAAGATTTCGAGTTAGGATCGTTTAGCTCATGTGAAAACAGGTTTTTGGGATGCATACGGTTGGCAAGTATATTCGCATGGGTTGTGTCAAAATGGCCATTGCTGGGAATAATTAAGCCATCGCCAAGCCTGCCAATTGCAGTAAAGAGCGCATCCTCACCAGGCCTCCCTTGATGGAACAAGAATGCATTTGGCATGTTTGGGTTTTTACTGGCAAAATCCCCACCAAAGGTTTGCCTTATCTGCTCCATTAGCAGGAAATAACCCCGGTTTGAGCCGTAGGCCTCATCACCCTGATGGAGGGCTGCCCATTGCTCATTTGTCATTGTTGTGGTACCAGAATCTGAGAGAAAATCGGATCCAGTCACCATCTCTGAAGGATATGAAAAGACATTCAACCCAACCTCTTCCAGCTTGGCTGCCCTTTCAGTGGCCGAGAATTTTCTCTTGAACTCAACTGAATGATTAAAATAAGGCCGAGCCTGAGATTTTAACTCAGATTCTGGCTTTAACCCTTTAGCAATACTATTAATCTCCATGCACCTCACCCCACTTTCGAATTAAGCTGAAGGCTTTAAATAAATTGTTGTGTTGAAAAACAGACTAGCCAAATAATTTAAAAAGGGAAAGAATTTCTTTAATATAAATGGAAAAAAGGGGTTCATTGGATAGACTTTTCAGGCCTAGCTCTATTGCGGTTATTGGAGCCTCAAACTCACCTCAAAAGGTTGGGAATAACATTCTTAGGAACCTTATAGATAATGGCTATAGGGGTAAACTTTTTCCAATTAACCTAAAGGAGGAATCCATCTTGGGTCAGAAGGCTTACCCTTCTGTTAAGGATGTCTCAGATAAGATAGACCTCGCCGTGATAGCAATACCCTCTCCCTATGTGCCAAAAGCAATAGAGGATTGCGGCAAAAAGGGGATTCCTTTTGTGATAATTATCTCGGCTGGATTCGGAGAAGTTGGGAAACAGGGTCAGGAGCTCCAGCGGGATGTTTTATGGATGGCTACAAAGTATAAGGTAAGGCTGCTTGGCCCAAACTGCCTTGGGATAATTAACCTCACTGATAATATGAACGTTTCATTCTCATCAATAATCCCAAGGAAGGGTGAAATTGGTTTCATTTCTCAATCAGGGGCATTGTGCAGCAGTATTCTTAGCCTAAGTGTTGATGAGAATTTCGGGTTCTCTAAGTTCATTAGTGTTGG
>CAIWSB010000070.1 GCA_903915225.1 uncultured Candidatus Woesearchaeota archaeon | reverse complement strand
ATTAGGGCTTTGGCTTTAGATTATACTCTCCTTTTCTTATTTTTAATTCTTTATTCCATAGTTTTTTGATTAAGGTTAAATCTTTTCCAACGATAAAAGCGATATTATCCTCAAGAAAGAAATACTCCCCAAATTTATTCTCTAATAACACTCCCTTAAAATATCTCAAAAACATATTTCTGTCCTGAATTATGCCGAAATGTAATGTTACCTCAGCTTTTACTTCTACCATAATTACCACCTTTAACTTTATGAAGGGAAGGTTATATTTAAAAATAATTAATTTTACTTACTCTACTTATAGTTTCTACCCAAAAAGTCCTTTCCCTGCCCAAGAAGTCGGACTTAATGGGGACTTTTAAGGCAAAGCCAGGAATACCAATTCATTTAAAAACCTAACTGGTTTTAACTACTATAAAATGATTAAAAAATAAGATGAGTAAGTCTCAATGTTTGAGAGTGGTAAAGTAAAAAAAAATGTGCGCCTTTTCAGGCGCGAAAAGTTTTTACTGCGGTGTTCCTGGCATCGGCCCGTAAATCCTGCCGCATTCAGCCAATTCGTACTCTAGACCCGCCTTGTGGAAAGCGCCAAGGGTTTCAGCTGAGGGGTACTTTATAAGTGTGCTAAGCTTTGCTCCTAAGTCAGCCATTGGCCCACCAGATGCTTTCATTGCATCTGACTTCTTGAGTATTTCTCCATAGACAGAGAACATCTCCAAATTGGCTTTATAGTCATCCCTTGAGAAGTTTTCTGCTTCAGCCCTTGTGGGGAAAATTATCTTCATAACAGCATCCCTGCAATCAAGATTCCCAACTGTGTCCTCAATACTAAGACCCCTTTCACTGGCAACCCTTTTTACCGCCTTAACCATTTCACCATAGAACTTCTCAATTCGCGGATATTGCCTTTCAATAAGCTCTTCAAAAGAATTCAGCATGTCAACAATTATTTTGATTTGAGCCATATTCGATTCAAATTTTTCCATTTCTGGATTCTCAGGCTCATCCTCATCTCCAAAAATCCCGTCAATAATCTTTGCCAGGCCGCCCATGCTAGATACAATCCTGAACGCCATTTTGGCATCGGCGATCTCCTTTCTCGTTTCTCTGAGTGATGTAAGAGGGTCACGGTTTGATTCAATACTGTCTTCTATGTAGCCTTTCATTTCAGGCGATTGCGCAGAAAAAGTCCCATAATAGGCCTCCCTTCTTCTTTCAATATCTGCAGCGGTCCATCCAATAATAATGCCATGTGCCTCTAGGTCAATTGGTTTAGATGATGATGTTAATCTACCCGCCAATCCCAGGAGTAATTTGCTCAAATCTTCATTACCACTTTGTGTGTCTCCATCAGTCATTTTACTGCCTCCAAATATTAAGTGAGAGGGGGAATACAAGCTTATTTAAAAGTTTAACTGAATTTTAACTACTATTTGATGATTAATTTACTAGGACAACATCCAGGAATATCTTTTTAAATAAACAGCTATTTAGAAGGAGGATGCAAGAGAAATCCAAGGACATTAAGGGAATCACAATCTCCAAGGAGAAGGACTTCTCCGAATGGTATTCTGAGCTAATCCAGAAGGCAGAGCTGGCTGATTTGAGATACAACATCAAGGGCTTCATCTGCTATCTCCCCTGGTCTGTCATTTCAATAAAGCTGATGTACAAAAGGTATGAGGAGGTGCTTGAGAAAAAAGGGCACCTACCCTTAATAATGCCCTCGCTGATTCCAGAGAGCAATTTCCTGCTGGAAGCAGAGCATGTTAAGGGCTTCGCCCCTGATGTCTTCTGGGTCACAGAGACAGGCGACGGGCAAAAGCTTCCCGAGCGCCTTGCACTGCGTCCAACGAGCGAGACTGCACTTTACAAAATGTACAGCTATTGGGTCAGGAGCTACAACGACCTGCCGTTCAAAAGATACCTCTCCTGCCAGGTCTGGAGGGCAGAGAACACAAAGGCAACGCGCCCGTTTTTGCGTGCAAGAGAATTCCACTGGATTGAGGCCCACAATGTGTTTGCGACACTGGCAGATGCAGAGGCCCAGGTTAAGGAGGATATGGAGACATCATACGAACTGTGCCAAGAAGAATTTGCAATCCCCATTATGTTCTTCCAGCGCCCGGAATGGGATAAGTTCCCCGGAGCTGTTCACACATATGCAGCTGATGCTCTGATGGATTCCGGCAAGGTAATCCAGCTCCCGTCAACGCACCTTCTGGGTCAGAACTTTTCAAAGCCTTTCAATGTCACATTCACAGACAAGGATGGCAAGCAGAAGTTTGGCTACTTGACATGCTATGGCCCTGCAATAAGCAGGATTTACGGTGCAATGGCAGCCATCCTAGGTGATGACAAGGGCTTAGTGCTGCCGTTTGAGCTTGCCCCTTACCAGGTTGTCATAGTGCCTATCCTGTTCAAGGACTCAACAGATAAGGTGCTTAAGCAGTGCAGTGCAATTGAGAAGGAACTCTCTGTGAAATACCGGGTCTTCTTTGACAAGAGAGAGGTCTCAGCTGGAGAGAAATTCCATGAGTGGGAGCTCAAGGGCGTGCCACTGAGGATTGAGATTGGCCCGAAAGATTTGGAGAAGGAGCAAGCCATTGTTGTGAACAGGCAGACCGGCAAGAAGTCAGCTGTAAAGCTGTCTGCAATTTCCAAGCATGTGGATTCCGTATCTAAGGAATACACCAAATCGCTTAAGCAAAAGAAGATGGCTGGTTTTAAGGGTTACACTGTTGACTGTGATAACATTGAAGAAGTGAGGGAAGCTGTGGACAACAAAAAGATGGCCCGTGCGGGGTTCTGCTCAATTGACCTTGACGGGGCAGAGTGCGCTGCTGAGATTGAGAAATCTCTCGGGGCATCTGTGCGCGGCAAGCTTGTTGATGAGGAAAAGCACAAGTTCAAGAAATGCTGTGTTTGCGGCAAGCCTGCCGGGGAGACGGTCTACATAGCCAAGAGCTATTGAATTCTTTATGATAAACTTCACTTACATTGACAGCGACATCGAACTTCAAAAGGCAGGGGAGGAATGGCAACGGGCAACTGTTATTGGCGTTGATGTGGAGTGCGAGAACAACCTCCACCACTACGGCACCCACCTTTCCCTTATTCAGCTCTCAACCCACGACAAGAACTGGATTGTTGACATTCTCAAAATAAAGCAGCCAAAACCAATTCTTGAGCTTATGGAAAATCCAAAAATCCAGAAGATATTCCACGATGTTGGATTTGATTTAAGGATTCTCAACAGGGATCTCAAGTGCCGTGTGCATAACATCTTTGACACACAAACAGCAGCATTATTGCTTGGCAAGGTTGAGATTGGGCTTGGGCCTCTCGCAAAGGAGTATTTTGGTGTTGAGAAAGAGGAGCGCTTCCAGATGGCAGACTGGACTCGCAGGCCGTTGACGCAGGAAATGCTGGAGTATGCTACAAAGGACTCTGCCTATCTAATAAAACTAAGGGACATCCTCACAGCTGAGCTTGAGAAATTGGGCAGGGTAAAGTGGCTTGAGGAGCATTTCGCACAACTCTCTGAGAAGGATTGGGAGTACAAGGAGCCAACATTCTATGATATGAAAGGGCTGAGGGATTTTTCTGACAGGGAGAGGGCGATACTAAAAAGGCTCTACATCCTCAGGGAAAAGCTCGCTGAGAGAGTTGACAGACCTGTACATTTTGTAATAAGCAACAAAAAGATGAAGGAACTCGCGGTGAGCCCTCCGAAAACCCTAGCAGAATGGTCTAGCATGCGCGGCGTTCATCCTGTTGTACGGGCCTGGGCAAAGGTCTTCTTTGAAGAAGTGAACAAAGGTAAAAGGGAGCTCCTGCCGCTGCCTGTTCCTATCAGAAAAAGGCTCACACCAGCTCAGAGGGTGCTCCTGAAAAAGATTTCTGAGAAAAGGGATACCCTGGCTGCAGAGCTTAAGATTCCAGCGCATCTGATAATCAGCAAAGACCAAATGATTCAGGTGGTTGTCTCAGGCACTAAGGGGATCCACCACTGGCAGAAGGATTTGCTCCAGATTGATTAGCCCTGGCTTTTCTCCGCGCAAGATAGCCTTTCACAAGCCCTCCTATTCCAGACTGTGGACTAGCACAAAGCCCACCCCTGCCTCTAACAATATAATCCAATCCTGCGTATGCTGAGCTTGCAGCAACCAAGAGCCCCATTGGGCCTGTACAGAAATAAGCTGCAGCGCCTAGCAGAATTGATGCTGCCCCTTCCATGTATAAAATCCTTCTATAACCTTTTATAGCTTCAGGGGTTGTCTCAAAATCTTTTGTTTCGTTCCCCAAATACCCGCTCCAGAGGTATTTTACAGGCGTTTGATTATGATTTCCGGGATTGGTATTTGGCTGTGGAACCTTTCGAATCTTATTGACATATCCCTTTAGAATTCCAATTAAACCAGAAACTTGCTTGTCTCCATAGCCACCGCGAGCCCTCATCAGATAATCAGTGCCAAGAAATGTGAGCAGGCTTGCATTGAGCCCGTGCAAGATGGGGTTATGGATTCCAAATCCAATAATCCCTAGGAATGCTGCTGCTGCCCCCTCAATATAAAGGGTTTTCCTATATTGCTTCCTCTCTTTCGGAGTGTCTTGAAATTCTCGTGTTTGGTTTGTAAGGAACTCTTCGAGATTCATTATGTCTTGAAAAGGGGGGTAATTTATAAATCTTTCTATTTTTACTACTAATTAGGGATAACTTTATAAGTATACTTATCTTATATCCCTTTATGGTTGCCGAAGCCCAGCTCACCGAGGCATTGATGCCGTTCCGCCCAAGCCTAGATGAGATATGCCGCGATGATCTGCACTTAACCGATTCCTTCGATGAAAGTGTTCTCAAAGGCAGGATTGGAGAGGCATTGGTAAGGAAATGGCTTGAGCGCGCTCCGGTACAACCCGATGAGGGATTCCCAAGGAGAGTTGGTTCTTATTCAATTGCCAAGACAGCCAATGGAATCAGTGTTTGGAATGGTACCACACCAATTCATGAGTTTGATTGCCTTTTCTTTTATGAAGGCCAGCCTTACATTGGTGAAGTTAAATCAATGAAGGTAGGTCCGCTGCACAAAATGATTGAAAGCTCTTTAAGAATAGGTGAAGAGATATATGGGCAGCCTGTAAAATTGGTGATATTCACTCCATTATATGGGGGCAAAAAGGAATACAAACGCTTTGTTGAGGAGAGGTTCCATAACGTGATTTGCGTGGATCTTGGATATACGAAGCATGATTTGCACGCTGCAACAAAGAGACTATCTGCACAGTAATGTTGCTGCCCGTTATTGTAACTGCCTCGGTTATCACAAGCGTTATAAATAAGGCAAAATAAACCCAGGAGTTATGTTAATAGGAGTCGTCGGCAAGCCCAATGTAGGGAAGTCAACCTTGTTCAAGGCATTGACACTGGCAGATGCGTACATTGCTAATTATCCATTTGCAACAATCAAACCCAATACCGGTGTGGGATATATCAAAATAGACTGCGCAGATAAGTTCTTCAAAGTGCAATGCAATCCTCGCGTGGGCTTTTGCATAGACCATAAGAGGTTTGTGCCAATTCAGATTATTGATGTCGCAGGGCTTGTGCCCGGAGCTCATGAGGGCAGAGGGATGGGAAACCAATTCCTTGACGACCTCAACCAGGCTGATGCCCTGATTCACTGCATAGACTTATCAGGAGGCACAAATGAGGAGGGAAAGCCCGTTGCGCCGGGAAGCTACAACCCTTCGAACGACATCATTTTCCTGGAGAAAGAGCTTGACTACTGGTATCTTAGGATTCTAAAAAAAGGCTGGGAGAAGTTTGCCAGGGAGATGCAGCAGGGCAAGGAAAAGCCAACAATTGCACTCTCAAAGCGCCTTGCAGGTGTTGGCGTCAAGGAAGCAATGGTTGACCTAGCACTGAAGCGTCTGAACCTGGAGCCTTTGCAAATGGCCAAATGGACAGAGGCCGACCTTTTCAAACTCTCATCTGAGCTCAGGAAGGCCTCAAAGCCAATGGTGATTGCCTGCAACAAGCTGGACATCACTGGTTCAATGGAGACATTTGAGAGGCTAAAGAAAGAGTTCCCGGAGCATAAGCTGGTGGCATGCAGCTCTGAATCAGAGCTTGCGCTCAAGGAGGCCCACAAGAAGGGGTTGATAAATTACATGCCCGGAGACAAGGACTTTACAATAGCGCAGGATGCCAAACTTACCGACAAACAGAAAGTAGCCCTTGAATTCATACGTGAAAACGTGCTCAAGCGCTTTGGCACAACTGGTGTTCAGGAGGTAATTGACACCGCTGTACTTGATGTGCTCAAACTCATACCAATCTTCCCAGGGGGCATGAGCCAGCTTGCGGATTCTGATGGGAATGTTCTGCCAGATTGCTTCCTGCTCCCAGAGGGCTCAACTGCGCTTGATTTTGCATACAAGATTCACACTGATTTGGGTGATAACTTCATCCGTGCGGCTGATGTGAAAAAAAGGCTCACGGTTGGAAAGGAGTACGTGCTCAAGCCGGGGGATGTTATTGAAATTTTCGCAGGGAAATAGCTCACCGGATTATTGCTAGCAACCCTTCTGCCACAAACTTTACGCCCCATGCCAAGGTTACAAGGCCAAGAATTGTTGAAGTCACTTGGATTGCAGTGTGCCCTAGTTTTCTGGTGATTCTTTCCGCGTTGTAGAATAATACTGCGGTGCCTGCTAAAACAATTGCAATTGCGAGCCCAGTCACAGCAGCCCCATAGTCTGTCACAGTTACGATTATTGTTGTTATGGTCGCTGGACCTGTTAGCAGTGGCGTCCCGATAAGTGCAGCTATTGCCTTTGCAGAGTTGCCGCGCACGCCTTCTGTGTTTGCTATGGGTAGTCCCAGTGCCATTTTCAGGCCAAGAATCCCGAGCACGATTCCACCTGCAACGCGGAACTCGTCGATGCTGGTGTTGAGGACAGTCAGCACTGATGGACCCAATATGAGCACGATAAATGACAGCCCTGCTGCAACAAGTAGCGCTAGTGATGCAGTAACTCTACGTTCAGTTGGCTCCATGGATGCAGTTGCAATGACAAACACAACCAGGCTTGCCAGAGGGTCGAAAATAACTGCAAAGAGCACTATCAGCTGGACCAGGGCATCGATCATGGCTACTAGAAGTGAATAAGTTGTATTAAAGGATTTCGGAGAACTCTGACATGGCGCTGGCCGGCCGGGGGATGCCCTCTACGGGGTGGCCGGCGACGAGCGCAGCGAGGACAGCTACCATGGAAATTGTGTTCAAAACATCCATAAAAAAATTGAGAGATTAAAGAAAATCCACTTCATCTGAGGTTATAACGATGTGTTTCTTGGCTTGTGTTGGGTTTGTTGCTGCAGGTGCTTGTTTTATTCCAGGGTTCATCTCGAGCCCCTTGCTGTAGCTTATGTTGCCGCAGCTCATGCAATGGAAATATGCCCCGAACTTTCCGTTGCGTACATCAAGCCATTCCCCGCAGATGCATTTCATATCAGAAAGCAGCTTTTCCCGGTGCGCTTGGCATACGGGCACACCCTGGTTATTCTTTGAGGTTGCAGGCTTGCCGCAGAATGGGCAATTATCCGGGCGTGACTGACCGTAAACTTTCTTGATGTACATTCCTGCTGCGAGAGCCCAGGGCTTTAAAACATTTTCTATACAAAAACCGTTTTTATGGATGATGCGCCGGCCTTCACAGTCACTTCAATGTTATCTCCGCCATCCTGATAACCTGTGCTAAAATACCTGTTTCCTTCTTTTCTAAACCCATTCATATCTGAGGAAATTGCCCCGCCAGACATATCAATCATCACCCCTGCATCCTTGGGGAATTTAAACTCAACTGCACTGGCACCTGTCTCAATCGTAAGCCTTGTTGGGAAATCTCCAAAAAGAATGCTTGTTCGAGCAGCACCGCTGCGGAGGTCAATGCTTGAAACCTTAAGGTTGCTCAGGTCTGCCTCAAGATCAGCTGCCCCGTAATCAATATTGATTTTATAGTTCACTTTAGGTGAAAATCCCATTTCCCATTTCTCTTCACCGCCAGGCACATAGCCGCGGCGCTCTGCCACTACCCTTGCTTTGGTTCCATTCTTAGTGAGATCCATCTGCGGGTCAGCGCTGTCTGAGGTTGTAACCTTGTTTTCAACAAGATATTTCTCATTCCCCTCACCCAAAAACAGCTTGCCTGCCCCGAATGTAACCTTAAGCTCAGCATCGCTTATTCCAGCGCCCGGGATTGTCTGCGTTAGGTGCCTCGGCGTGCCCACAACATAATGGTCGGCAATGAACAATCCAACAATGACCAAACCAATAAGCGCAAGCACCAGCGTGAACCATTTCATGTGGAAGACCATTCCCAGCCCGAGCAGTATCAGGACAATAAACCAGTAATCCCTGAGCAGGAACCAGAGCGAGACATTGACAACGCCCAGTGAGCGTAGTAGCAGCAGCAGGCCAATTGCAATGATTATTGCCCCAACAAACTTTTTTCCGCTCATTTTGGCTTCACCACAAGTATGAATATCCCAACAACTATCACCACAACAGCAAAAACAATCCCCATGTTGAGCCATACAAATAACCTTTTAAGCAGGACAGATGCCCCTATTAGGATTAGGATTGCCCCAAAAATCATTGCCCCGTCAATACTCTTTGCCTCTTTTTCACCTTTTTCTGGGCTTAAAGGTACCAATGCCCATGCAATGAGGTAAAGTATTATACCTATACCATCCAGCAAGGTGAGCAGGGCAAACCCAAGTCTCACCCAGGTTGCATCGATGTTGAAGAATTCTGCAATTCCCCCGCAGACACCTGAAACAATCCTGTCCTTCTTTGACCTGAAAAGCCTTTTCTGTTTTGCCATAAGCATCACCTGTGCTCAATATGGTTTTTTAGTTTATAAAAGCTCCGCAGTAAATGGGTGATTACACAATTTGCAGCAACAATAATGGCGGCCTACGGTCAAAATTGCTCTGGCAATTTCGCCCTATTCGCCACCCCGTAGGGGCCGTCCCCCGGCTCATCGGCGCCATTGTTGCTGCTTTGAGAAATAACTGCTATTGTTTTAGCACAAATCCTTGCCCGACCGAATCTTTTCTGCCGCACCAGCACTTCTCTTTCCCAAGCGCCGTCAAGCTTCACATGGCTCAGGAGTTTGTAGGGTTTTGACTTAATCCTTAGCAGCATCACTTTGAAGCCAAACCTCTCAAGCTTTGCTGCGCACTGGAGCTGGTGGGGTTTTATTTGTTCATGTTCAAGCTTTATTTCAGCAAAGAAAGAGTCGCCGGGCTTGTGCACAAAGAAATCAGGGATTCCACCAGTTATTTGCTCTCTCATCATCCAAAGCCTTAGCCCCAGTTTCTCTGCTAAGATTACCTCTAGGCGGTCATATTTGCGCTTCACATTCTCATAGAGTTCATAATTCACAGAGAACTCCCTGCCAAGAATCATTGTTCCGCGGAATACCTCGTAGCCGCGCTTTCCGAAATAATGGTTCGCTAGCCTCTCAGAGAGCCCCCGCCGCGAGCGGTACGGGAACTCTCTCAGCTTCAACTCTTTTATTATCATTATTTATCGCCTGGAAAATTGTGAGCTGGCCGCTGGTGATAAATGGCGTAAAAATGTTGGTATAAGCACGCCTCGCAAGCTCTGAATAAGCCTTCTTGTCATAGGTAAAAAAATCACTGGATGATGCAAGGTTATATCTGTTCCAGGGCATGCTGCTGCCCTTGTCAGTTATTACATAGCTCACATACTCACCAGGGTTTGGTTCGTAGCCTTTGGCCTTTAGCTGCCCTTGGACAACAGCCTGGGCTGTGAATGACGCGTAGCTGCTTTTCGATAGGCTACGAGTTATCAGTAGCTCGTCCTCTGAGACAAGCCCGCGCTGCAGTCTTGTTATAACATCGCGCATCAGATTTTTGCATAATTTCATATTGCTCAAAAAATCCTCTCTGCTTGTAGATTCAGCCAGGAGTTTTACCATTCCCATTTGCAGCACACGTATCAGCTCAGGGGTGTCATGCCTTCGCACCTCAATTCCGCGGCATTTCACCTCGCCGCTCTTGAAAACGCCATAGTAGCGCGTTGGCACCGGTACATCCTCGTTTGATGTTGAAGGCAGGAATACAATCCATTTGTAAATCCCCTCAAGCCGTATCTCAAGCCCTAGTTTTTCCTTGATAGCTGAAGTCAACTTATTTATGTCGCCCGCGCCCTTAACCCAAAGAGAGTCAACAATTCCATGGAGCACTTCAAACCCTTGCTGCTCGGCAATCTTGCATGCCCCCAGCAGAGATTCCCTCGCATAGGCCTGAATTGCCTGGTGTGCCTCAATCCGAGAGAGCTTGCTTTTCCGAAAACCCATGTATCCAAATGAGGTTACCAGCAGGCCTTTCAGTGCATCAGCACGCTCTTTGTGGCCAGGCAATCCTGAAGATTTGTAATAGCATCTCTGTTTGATAATTGGTTCCAGCATCTCTGCCATGATTCCCCTATCGCGGGTGCAGATGTTCATTGCCAACCCAGGAACGCGGTTGCTGCGGCAGCACCTACAGAACAGTGTTTCTGTGGAGATATTATGCTTCACCATAAGGCTAGGATAGAGGCTGGTGAAGTCCAGCTCTGCAACATTCTCATGATATCCAATCTGCGGCTCAAATATCAGCGGGCCGCGGTCAGCATTGAATAGCTCCTCGCCTGATTTCCAAACCTCAACGCATGGGCTGGTGCGGGGAATGAGAAAGCCCTTCTTCATGGCGTAATAAGTCTGGAGATTGCTCACGCAATAGCCAACTGAGCGGTGATCTGCGCGCTGCAGTGTAACCCTGCAGACACGTGCAAGCTCAAATGCGTGCGCAGGTGTCCATGAGCCGTAGAGCGTGCCGTGCTTCTGCAAATGGAGCCTGCCCTTGAGATAAACCGCATTCCGCTTGAAAATCACGCGCCCGTAAGAGAAATAGGAGCTGCCCCCCTGCCTGAATTGGTCAATGCCAAAGCGCGATAATGAGAAGTCAGGAATTGTTTTGCGCACCTGGCTCAGGAGGTAGGGCAGCTCCAGTTCCCCGTCTTCAGTGAGGACTATGTCTGGGTCAGCAGCTGAGAAATCAGCAGCAAACCTTGTAATATCATTTGCCCCATAGCATTTCCCGTCAAACTCAATTGAGATTAACGGGGCGTTGATATCCCTGCGCAGAGGGTAGCCTGTCCTTAAGCCCAGGAATGCCACCTTTAGGTTTGGGATTGCATATTCCTCCATTGGAGAATCTTTTGTTGCCATGGAGATTATTTTGCCATCCTGAAAAACAGGCTCCAGATTGCACGTCGGGAAAACCTTTTGCTCAAACATGTAATGCTCTTCAATTGGAATAGACGAGTTGAATATCTCGCAGGAGTATCTGCACAATTTTAGGATAAGACCGACAGGACCGTTCAGTGTGTTTGGCTGCACAGCCAGCACTAGTTTTTCGCCCTTCAAGGTTTTCCCTGTTTCGAGCTGGCTACTAAGTCCATTTGCAGAAAGCCTCTGTTTGAGGAAATCCAACTGCCTTCGGTTTGAGAGCACATAGATTTTTGGCGAGAAGCTGCACTCGTGAAAGTAATTCTTTGCTCCATCATACAACCAGACGTAGAGCAGGCCATCAGCTGTGAACATGTCTATCAATATCATTCTTTAGCTTCTCTATTTTTTTCTCAATTTCAATCAGCGCAGACCACTGCATCAACTCATTCGGGTTGAGCGGGTTTGCATATGAGATTGATGATATGTAGCGTTTCACATCTGCATACAATCTGCTGAAATGCTTTCTGTCCTCGCTGCGGAGGCAACGCACGTAACGCCTTAGCTCATCCAGCTGGGCCTCAACCTCGTATCGTACTGGCATGACTGTCCTTCCCATGCTGCATCACCCCCTCTAGTTTTCCAATCAAAAGTTTGCAGGGAAGCCTGCCGAGCACGCCCTCCATTGCCCGGATTATTGCCCCTTGCTCGGGCATATGAACCTCATCATTGAAGCAATTGATTGCAGAGATGACGACAGTTGATTTTTCGTTCAAATGGAGTTTTGTGAGGCTGAAGAGCTTGTCTCTTAGTTGGTATATCGTGAATGGTCGTGACACGCGGATGCTGCGCAGCACGGCCCTTGCGCGGCTGGTGTCTTGCCTGGAGAGCCAGTATGGGTCAAAAATTTGGAGGGAGTCAACGAGCCAGAGCTCTTCTTCAGCGAAGTGCTCCATGCAGTAGCCTAAGATTGATTGCTTCAACGAATTTCTGTTGCCATGCAAAACCACAGATACCCCCATAAATAGAATAATAGTAATCCATCTTAAATTGGTAATCCATGAATGTCCAGTGGGGAGTGTACATATTTTTGAGCTTGAACAGCTTAACAACTTCCGGGGGGTTTGAATAAGTCTTTGGATGCACGGAAGTTGTATCTACCAAAAGGCTTAT
>CAIWSB010000069.1 GCA_903915225.1 uncultured Candidatus Woesearchaeota archaeon | reverse complement strand
TCTGAAGGGGAAACACGAAACACCCATTTCTTGAAAGGGCTTGTAAGCTCATGACCGGTGCCGAAGCTCACATTGGGTACCTGCTCCCGCTCAACAATAGGCACCACAGCCATGGAGGCCGATGTAGAGCTTGAGCCAATTATAGCGCACACCTTCTTGTCACGGATGAGTTTAGTTGTCGCATTGGCTGCATTGGTGGGGTCACTCTGGTCGTCTTCAAAATAAATCACAACCGGCCTTCCCAATACCCCACCCTGACTATTGACCTTATCAAGCTCTATCTGCATGGCGTCCCTCTCCTGGGTGCCCAAAGGACTGGAAAATCCGGTAATCGAGAGAACCGCCCCAATCTTGATGGGTTCCGCTGCGTGGAGCGAAGTAAACCCAAAAAATAGGAAAAGAGAAAAGAATAAATAGAACAGACCCGTAATCTTCATCATGTCATTGCCAGTTCTCGCCATAACATACCTCCGGTTTTTTTGATTTATCAGAAATACCACGTTAAGGCAAACTATCCCCAATTCAAGAGCAATATGTGACGAGACAAATTTAATAATCTGCACCAAGTTCTCCTTGAAACTAAAAACATATAGTATCCCTTCAGGTATCAGAGACACAATTTTATCGACAGCAGCCTTTATCCTCATTCACATGCTATTCATGCCGTTTGTTGAACTTCTCCTAAATAAATTCCTCAGCATGATAGGAAATGTATAACTCTCTCTTCGCTAATTCCTTAAAAAAACCTTCTGGGTTTATGCAGATATCTGGTGGGAAAGCCCCTTTCATTTTTAATTCTCCATTAAGTATCATTTGAGCACCTATAGAGACAGGGATTCCAGTTCTAACTGTTGTGGCGGATAAGCTACCCCGAGAACGGCATATAAACTTCATTATAAACTGTTTTCTCTTCCCATTCTTCTCCCCAATTACCCTTACTATATAGCAACCAATATCGTTAGGTTCACTCTCTTCCTTGGGGAGGAGAGACATTAAATAGACTAAGAACTCTCTCGGGATCGCCTCATGATCTCCGATCTTGATAGGCTTTGAGCTGACAAAACCTAAGTCCTTAAGAAATTTTACTTTTTGTTTGAATTCTTCTGGGACGTGTATCTTAACATCGGCCCGCTGAAGCCCTTTTTCCAAAAACGTGACAGACAGACTTGCCGGCTCCGGGTGACCAAGATAGACAGTTTCAACTCTACCAATTGGCTCCGGAAAATCGACATATTCTTCCCCGGTTAATGATTCGACTTCTCCCAGTTTTCCATCATTAAATACAAAGCTTTTATTGTCGATCTGCCCCAAGAGGGCATACGCATTATAAGGAAATCGTATTGGCAGTGAGGATTTAACCAAGCTTTTATTTGCGAACCTGAAACTTACAGATTCGACACGATCCAATTTATCATAAGCAAATTTGGCCATTAAATTACTTATTCCAGGGGCAGCACCCATTCCTATTATCCCTATTAGGTTTGCTTTGCGGAAATCCTCATTGAATTTCATTTGCTCTAAGGTAGTTCCGGG
>CAIWSB010000068.1 GCA_903915225.1 uncultured Candidatus Woesearchaeota archaeon | reverse complement strand
GTCGCTTGCTCCCAAGGAGGTATGCCAAGAAACATTATCAGGGAAGTGGTTGTCTCACGATTAGAGAGATGTTTAAATAAATTTAACAGAGAACTATTCTTTACTAAAGTTGCGAAAAGCCACATTGACGGGCTTGTTGCCAAAATCCCACCGGGATTAGATAATGAAGATTATGAAGGTAGAACAAATGATATTTATCAACACTTTAGACGCGCCCTTGAATATGAATTCTTTGAAGAATATACCGAACCTGAGGATGTTGGCTGCGAGATTGAAATTGAGCTCGCCCTTAACCCAGGAGTTCTAAATAAACAGAATGCCCCTGCTGCAGTTAAGAATTATAGGGCTGCCGGTAAGGAATACGCTGAGGCACTGAAGGGTAATGACCTTCTTGTAAAAAAGCTGATTACAGTTGCTAATGAGAAGGGGATTAATGCCGGAATAACCCGGCAAGAGATTTTTGGAGCAATCAGAGAGATTTTCCCCTCATTTGAGGATTATCTAATTTCCCAAAGTCAGATTTCTGAGAAAAAACAGGCAATGAGAGTGGCTGAGGTCAAGGTCCAGTACATAGTGCACGGTGGACCCATGCTGAGTGAATTCCCAATTGGACCTGATGATTTCTATTGGTTTAAAATTGGAGCCAACGTGTCCAAATTGCTAAGAGATTTACGCGAAGAGAGCGCGCATTTCATTTATGCGCAGCAGGGAGCGTGATCGAAATGGTTGATTTGACAAAGGATGATTCTGCAGATAAAACAAGATTGACCCGCGTAGATGAAGCCGATGATTGTCCTTTCCCGCTGAAGAATGATGTCCTTCCTGGAGTTAACTCTTGGATAGCAGATAGGGAAATGGAAGTCCTTCTTCAGGATGACAAAGTTTTTGAACAGGTCATTAGCACATTTAAGGTCAAGGATCCTGATTGGAAACTTGAGCGGCCCATTCCTAAAACTCGCAAAGGTATAATTAAGATGATGACCGGTGAGGAAAACATCCTCGCACTTTCCATGTACGATGTTTACAGGACGATTAAGATGGAGAGATATTCTTTTTCACGCACAAAGAAAAGTGGTGAGGATAGGGTTCAAATAGTTAGGCAGATAAACGGCAATGACAGCCCTCGTGTCGGGCAGATGGAAGCTAAAATTGCCCCCCTGTACGCCACAATGGAGGCTGCGTTTGAGAATTACCTGCAATACCTCCAGAGGTATGAACGCGTCCTTGACAAGCTCACTGCATATGCGCGCGAGCATTCTTCACTTGAGGGGGCTATTTCAGGCGAATCCATCAGGAGAGCCATGAGAGAGGAATTCCCAACAGCAGAGGATTTCCGCAAATTTACCCAGGATATTGAGAATGCAAATGAGCAGTATGAAAAAACTGTTGTGAAATTCCTAGAGGTTGTTGACGGACCAAGGATTTCTCGGGATGACGATGATAAAGAACATCCCTTCTTGGATGCATTCGGTGCTATGTGGGACATGCTTAGAGACAAAAAGGCAGAAAGGCTCGAGGCCCGCGTACAGGCAATTTATGGGAAGAATTAAGATGGATAATCTTGAATCTAATGTGAGGCAGGGCTTGACGCACTGGTTTTCTGAGAGGGCTTACGAATATATTCTTAACTCTCCTGAAATAATAGGAAAATTCCAGAAAACAGATGGGCTTTTGGAATTGTTGCACAGCGAGATTTGGGATGAGTTGAGTGGATATGGATTGGATAAAGGTGCGCTATATGTCAAAGCAATGGAACCAAGTGAGAGGCTTGTCTCAAAGCTCACCCTGATTGCCAAGAGTGATGGAATTGCTCATGCACTAGATGACATGACAATTACAGAGGCAATGCTTGCTGAATTCCCTGATTACGATTCTTATCATGGGAATCTGGAGAATATTGCACAGCTTCACAAATCTGAGGATGAGCCTGGGAAAAACCTTCCCGAGCCGTATCCTGAGTTGGCTGCGCTGATAAGTTTTGTCCAAAGCCCTTTGATGCTGCAGGCCCGCGTAGCGAGTATTTACGGCCCTCAATAGATTCTCGTTTAACGAGCATTTGGATTTCTATAACAACTTAATAGTAGATAACTTAAGGTAGGTTTATAAACCGGGTTTTCTTCCCAAACCTTCATGGCATCACTTGAGGATAAGGTTAGGAGCAAACTGATAAGCATAGATGTAAATCTGGCACGCCAGAAGATTGATTTTCACCCGGAGAACATTGGCAATTTCTTCACGGAGCTTATGAAGAGGCTCACTGGCAAGACAACTGAGGATGAGGAGAAGAAGAAAGGGCTTGGGGATGTCTTCAAGGATATCTCACGGCTAAGAAAATTGTATGACACATTGATTAAGCCAATAAAGCCGATACTTGTCAATGCAGCTGTCAAGATGACAATCACAGACGCCTACAAAGCCCCTGAAGTGCTGAGGAAGCACTATGCCACTGGCATTAAGATTTATAGGGGAGCTTACCACGCATCGAGATTATTTGAGGGTCTCCGAGAGGACACCAAGAAAACCTATGGCTCCAGAGAGAAGGATATGGAAACAGGAATCAGGCAGCTGGGCGATGCATTCGAAGCCTATGTGAAAGGGCCGCAGGAGAATGACAAGATTGTGAAGGTACTCACAAAGGTTGCCGAGGAGAAGGGGCTTGAGGCTGCACTCACAGATGAATCAATCAACGGTGCAGTCAAGACACAGTTCCCAACAGCTGATTCATACCGCGAATTCCAGAGGGGATGCGTCGAGGCTGCAACCACATTCCGCTTGGGTGAGCTTTACCTGATTGGGGTCATTCTGGGCGACAAGGTCAAGATGACCATGGCTGCTGCCAAGGCCTTTGAGCCAAAGATACAGGAAATGGCCTACAACCAGGTGGATAAGGTCGTCGAAGAGAGAATAACTCAAATCTACGGAACGCAAAAATAAAATGCCATCTTTGGATGAACAGGTGAGGCATGGGCTCATAGAATGGGAGACAGGCATAGCTGCGGAAATCCATCTCAACCCGAGGTTTGAGACAATAAAGGGCCTTAATGGAGTTCTGGATAAGATTGAGGGCTCAATTAAAGGGGATGACCCTGAGGCCAGGCGTGAGATCAAGTTCATCCGAGGTAAACTCAAAGAGCTGGATGGAATGGTTGAAGAAGGTAAGCAAACCTTTCGGGAGTATTTCTCATTGTGCTACTTTCAGCAAGCAAAGATTGTGAGGGACAATTCTGAGCAGATTGTGGGCAAGTATCTGGAATTTATTAGGATACAAAAAGCATATTCCCTTCTCGGCAAGCTGTTTACAGAAGAGCCAGGGAGTGAGCCAAAAGCCAAGCCAATAACAAAGGCAGCTGCAGAGGCAACAATACAGAGCTATAACCTTGCTGTTGAACGTTTTGTACATTCAGTTGACGAGACAAACAACCTGGTTAAGGCCATAACCAAGGTTGCCCGCGAGAAGGGGCTTGAGGAAGCTTTGACAGAGGCTTCAATTGGCCAGGTTATTCGGGCGGTGTTCCCAACAGTAGAGCAGTATAGCACATTCCTGGATGAGATTTTGCAAGCAAGGATTGAATTCTGCGATGCTGAGAAAGCCATAATTGACACAATATTATCTGGCGATCAAGACGAGGATGTTAACCCTGGAAAAACCAATGATTGGGAATTGACAATGAAATACATGGCGCCGGTAAACCAGGAGAAGGTCAAGAGGATTTACGGGGTCAATAGCCCAGCCTAGAACAAACTTAATTCTAATTTATTCTTCTAATACAAGCCCGCATCTCTTGCAGTAGCGCTCACCGTTCCTAGAAGCCAACTCTTCGCTACCACAATCCGGGCATTCTGTTGCTTTAACCTTCGCCTCATCCACCATACCTCCTTAGAAAGATTAGGTATTTATAAAGCTTACGGGCCTTTCGGGGATAGGACGAGCACGTATTCCCCCCTTGGCTCCGACGACAAAATTCGCTTTGCGACGTCATCGACGGTGCCACGTATTACTTCCTCATACTTTTTGGTTAGCTCACGGCAGACAGCAATCCCCCAGGCAGGCAGGAGCTCGGCTATTGCCTTAATTGTCTTGTGAATTCTATGGGGGGATTCATACAAAACCAGTGTTTTTTTGCATTCTGCAAGGTTCTTAAGCAAAGTTTTTCGTTTTCCCTCGCCTTTGGGCAAGAAACCCTGGAAAATGAAGCTATCGGTGGGCATGCCTGAGACAACCAGGGCTGCGAGTATAGCGCTCGGGCCAGGCACGGGCACAATTTGAATCTGATTCTGGGCGCACTCCCTCACAAGCCTGTATCCCGGGTCTGAGATAAGGGGAGTTCCACTCTCAGAAATTAGTGAAACATTCTTGCCCTCACGAAGCATTGGCAAGGCCTGGCTGATTCGCATCTGCTCGTTGTGCTCATTGTAGCTCATTAAAGGTGCCCGGATACTGTGCCGCGAAAATAGCTTCAGTGCAGTCCTTGTGTCCTCTGCCAAAACAAGCTCTGACTGGCGGAGGACCTCAATTGCCCTAAGAGTGACATCTGATAAATTTCCAATTGGTGTTGAAACAATGAACAGCATTGAAGCAATTCAACAGAAGAAATATTAAAGCTTATTGGCCGGTGAATAGATAATGCTTCTCCTTACCTACAAGCTCCTCGAGAATTCTCTTTATTATCGCCTTCTTGGGCTCAGGCATTAACGGTATCCGTGCCTTTAAGTCAGCAAAGCTCTTGAATGGCTCAGTTTCCCTGGCCTCAATTATCTCCCACATTCGCTTCTTCCCCAACCCGGGTATCAGCTCAAGTGAGTGCATCCTGGTTGAAAGTGGCGGGGCCTTGTTGAAGAAATCCACAAAACGCTGCTCGTTCTTGCCGACAAGCACGTCAATTGCCACTTCCATCTCTTTCTTGGCAGTCTCGGTAAGCTTGTCAATGGCCAGCTTCCCGTTTATGTGGTGGATTTTCTCACGCTTGTCATCTCCAATGTAAACCCTGTCCTGGGCTTGCAATGGGAGCTCCCTCTTGGGAACCAGCTCAAGGAGTATGAAATGGTTCTCGCCAATAGCCTGGACAATAGCAGTCTTCTTGTGGCTCGGCCTGGTATCAAAAGGGTAGCCGTTCGGCAAGAAGTCTAGGACTATAGCATACTCTTCCTTGATTGTCATAATAGAATCATTATATTACTGGTATATAAAGATTTTGTTGGGGCCTACTCCTTTTTGAACTTCTTTAGAACCTCAGCAATCTGTTCGCAGTTCGCCTTGGTTATGGTTATTGTGTAGCCCTCAAGCACCATCTTTACGTCGTCGGCAGTGGCTGGCATGAGGTCAATGAGCTTGTGTATGTGCACATCCCTCAGCCTTGGAATGCTAAGCTTCTCCAGCTCAGCCTGCATTGCCTTTGCGTCAGCAGGTTTCAGTTTAAGGTAGAACGCAAGGAATTCGTCAACCTTGCCAACACGGAAGTTGACTTCCTCTTCCCTTTTCTTTATCTTGGCAACTTCTGTACTAAGCTCGGCGATGTTTATTGGCTTCTCTTCTAGAATCTCCATTTTCACTCCCTTTTGAGATGTATCGGATGTATGATTAAAACCTTCTTCTCCTTGCCCATTGTGATCATGACCTTGTAGCACTCGCCCTGTGTTCCGACAATAACTCCCGAGCGCCCATGGAATCTCATATGGTAAATACCTTTTTGATAGGCAGAATCTGCCTTAAGGATAACGTGAGTGCCTGGCTCAAAGCTCTGCATGAAGCCAGTGATGTTGGGCTTGCCCTTCTGCTTCACGGACTTACTCATCTTCTTCCTTGAGTTCCTTCTTGGGCCTCCTACAACCTTTGCCATCTTCTATCCCAGAAATTGACACCCTTTTAAAAAGGTTTTGTTTTGAGGAAACATTTGGAAGTCACCAGGGTTCGATTTTACGCTCGTCACCCTCTTCCTGTCTCTCGTCATGAATCTCGCCTGCCTCAAGCGCAAGGACTTCGCGCGAGCGCCTCCTGTCCATTCTGTCTCGCTTTCTCACATCTCTGTAAAGGTTGAGCACCTGCTGCTCTATGGGCCTCAGCTCCTTCACTACCCTGAGCGCAGTCTGGTCATCACCTGCACCCATTGCCCGCTCCAGTTCAGCCACGAGTGCTTGTTTCCTGTCATTCATCTGCACTAGCAGCCTTACCTCATTGTACTCCCGGCCCTCCTGGCGAGCCTCCTGCCTCAGGTCTGTTTCAACCCTGCTCTGGATGGCCATGTCTCTAGTCTTTCTCTTGAAAAGTTGCCCCAATCGGTTGAACTCAGCGCCGTTATTTGCCTGCCTTGCAGCCACCATTGCGCTTTGAATATCGGCAACATCGCCCCTGGTCAGCTGGCGTTCTGCATCTGCCTTAGCAAACTCAACCCTCCTCAGCTGGGCCTCATTCGTGATGTCAGTTCCGGCCTTGCGGGCATTGACAATCTCCTGCCTCTCTGTCTTTGCCAGCTCCCAAAGCCGCGTATGGACCCGCTGCTGCCTTGCCCTAATCTCTACAAGCAACTCTTGGTATCCCCTTTCAGCATTATCCAAAATTTGCTTAGATTGAATAAATTGCGGGTCATTAGGCCTTATTTGTCCACTGTTGATCATGCTTGTAAGTTGCGCAATGTGCTGGTCAATCAGCCTTTTCGTTTGACTGGCCTTGGTTTCCTCCTGGATAAGCACAGCAAGCTCGCGCTCAAGGCTGTCAAGCTCGGGCATGGCCAGCTGCCCGGCAATCCTCTCACCTTGACCCAATGCCTGGGTGAGGTCATTTTCAACAACCTCAGCTTGGCGCTCTGCTGCAACCTCGCCAGCCTCATCAGCGTGGTGGGCTTGGTCTCGGCCTCTAATTCTATTTAAAAGTTGTCTAACCCTGCCATTTCCGCGCGCCTCTCTTTCTGCAGCTCTTTCAACTCCCTCTATTTCTGCTTCTGTGTTCCCACCCGGATTACGCCTATCTCTCCTCTTGTCACGGAACCTCTTCCAGGGGCCAGGGCCTCGCGGTTCAGGAGTGGGTCTGTTGCCTCTCCAAGTCTTGAACCTCTGCCAGGGTGACGGGCCTCGGCCTCCCCCACCACCTGTGTCGGTGTAAGGATTATTATCATCACGTCCCCCCCATGAACGGCCAAAAAGCAAAATCACTATAGCAAAGAAAGAGATTAGCACTCCAAACCTGCCAAGGATAAGGGCCCATTTGAGTATCTCATCCACAATCGTGCCACCGCTCTGCCATCTGTTGGCAAAGGAGGATACTATCATAAAACACAGAATATAGCCAATATAGCCACCAATCGGGCGCTGACCGCTGACTGACTTGGCAATAAGATAAATAAAAAAACCTAATAGGAAAACCAGCAGAGCAACGCCAAAGTTGAGGATATAATACAGCAGCTTGAAATTATTCTGTTGCCCATACACTGTTGCCCCCAATGCGAGAATCACTCCAAGCCATGTGGGGAGTGCGCTCTTTTTCTCTTTGAAAATCCCGGACATGGCAAACTTTCCAACCAGGATGAAAGTCACAACATACATGATGAAGTCCATGATGGACCAATACTTCTCGTACAAGCCCAGGATATTTATGTTAACAGAGCCGAATGCCTGGTCAAACATGTTAGTTACATCATCTGCTGCAAAAACTGGCGAGATTATCAGGAATGCTATCAACAAATACGGGATTACCTTAAGGATTGTTTTTTTCATGTGTCCATCTTGTTCTTGAATGTGATTAAGGAGATGACTAACCAGACTACTGCTGCAATCAATCCAATGTGCAGCAGCAAAACAACAAAACTGAATGCGACGTTTGTCTTGGCATTTTCATTTAGCCAGGTAAAGAGAGGGGGATAGAACGCCCCAACAGCAATGTATGCAACAATATACATGATTGCTGCGCTGATCCTTGGCCCTGCCCCGAAACCCCTCATGGTAGATGTGAGGTAAACCAAAAGCAGGCCTCCAAATACCAGGAGCGAGAGTGGGCCCATCTTGCCGAAGTTCCAGTTGGCGCTCTGCTCAAACACGGCAAACCCCAGCGCAAGCATAAGCCCCACAACAAGGGCAATCCCCTTGCTGCCCTCGCCGTATTTTTGGCCGAGAGCAAACTTGCTCACAAGGCCGAAAATGACAAATACTATGAAGAAATCCACAACACTAGCGTATCTCAAGTATATATCTGCAATGGAAATGCTTGAATACTGGTCGAACATACTGGTTGACAAGAACTCATCTGCGAAGACAGGGCTGGCGAGGAGTGCAAATAGGCATATTGCTATTATCCCTGCTTTTTTCATCTAGGACTATCTTTTTAATACTCTTATTTAAAACTTTCTGAGGACAAGGCCTAGGTGAGCAAAAGTTTTTATATAAAATAGATAGAGTAATTACCAATGAAAAGGCTCCTGCTTATTTGTTTTTTACTTCTTGTCCTGATTCCACAGGCAAATGCCGTCCCTGGCTGCTGTCTCAACCCTGAACGAGGGGCTTGCAAGGTAATGGATTCCGATGACTGCTGCAAGGATTCTAAATGCATAGACACACAGTTTTTTATGAGCAATGAGGAGTATGCATGCGCCATCCTGCCAACTGAAAAGGCAGACTTGTGCAGGCAGGGCTGCTGCTGCAAATACCTAAGCACTACCGAGGAAACCTTTGTTGAGGCATACCAAGCAAAAAAAGTGGACTGCACGGGAGAAGCCCTGTTGTGGACATCTGACTTTTCAGGGTGCGATGAGGAATTTTGCCTATCCCTATTTGGCGCTAAGGAAGGGAGTGGCGTGGGAGCAAGTGAACCGAAGGGAGGTGGTGGGTCAGGGGGAGCCAATTCTCAGACGCAATCCTCAATCACAATAAGCACAACCATTTTACAAGGAACCACAATTCCGCCTGGTGGTGAATCTCAAGCCCCTGGAAGCAAGTGCGATAACCTGGGGGGAAATTGTGAGAGGGGGCTGTTTCGAGGCGGACTCCTCGCCTTTGTTGGACTTATCTCCTGGTGCGATAAAGGTGAAACAAGGATAAGTGAAGCAAAGGACTGCGGTTGGCTGAGGTCGTGCTGCAAGGTAGAAGCTGTGACTCCGCAGGATATATGCATCGATGGAACACCTTCAGGCCATTGCTCACAAAGCAAGCCATCCTTATGCTTGAATAAGAAGTTGCGTGATGACTGCCAAAAGTGCGGATGTCCAACAGGGTATGAATGCAATAAGGATGGCTCCTGCAGCCAAAACCAAGCCACTGTGCTGCAATACTCCGGAGACCCAAACACAAAACTGGATATTGTGCTGGTGAGCTCAAATTATTTGAGCTCAGATATGTCATTATTTAAGGGTGATGCCGGATATATCATGGACGGGCTATTGGGCATCGAGCCATTTAAGTCAGAGAGGAATAAAATAAACATTTATAGGCTTGACAATATCGATGACCTTGGATGCCAATACAACTGCAATAATGTGGAACGCCTTATATGTTGTGATTTCGAAAAAATCGAACAGGTTGTTGCAACAACTCCACATGACCAGGTTGTGGTCGTAGTTAATGGCCCGTATGGTGGCAGCGCCGGGACTTATGCTATTGCCTATAGAGGGGATTTCAGGGCCACAGCGCATGAGCTTGGCCACTCTTTTGGGAAACTGCTCGACGAATACAGCTATGGGGATTATGGTACTGATGAGGATCCATATGGCCCCAACTGTGACCGAGACAGCACGTGCTCATTGTGGAGCGATTTGATTGGGACTGATGGTGTGGGTTGTTACCCCACGTGTCTTCACGAGAATTGGTATCGCCCCATTTTAGAGGACTCAATCATGCTGGACCTTGGCGGGGATTATAATCCAGTTGGAACTAGAAAATTAATTCAAGAAATGGAGAGGTATTCATGAGACATTTTGCGAGTTTAATATTCATTTTGATTTTAACAGTTCCGTCAGTTTGCGCCTCAGAATATATTTATTTCCTTAACTTGCATTATGACCGCGGGGCTTTAGGATTATTGGATGTGTATGTAATCACGGGTTATCCGATTGCCTCCAATGACAGCTCCCTGCCTTACAGGCTCGAACTCTTGTCAACGGGCAATGAGGTTCTCTATCAAGGATATTTTGACATTCCAAACAAGCTTTATGCAGTGCCTCCACTCAACCCTGGGGAGAAATCTGGTGTTGTTGTGCTGGACAGGTTCAATTTCAGTGTCTCATTGCCATATTACAAAAACGGAAACATAATTCGGATGTTCAAGGGCGACACAGCTTTATTGGACGTGGATGTGTCAAAATTTTCCATGTATTGCGGGGACTCAATATGTGAGCCTGATGAGACCAACTGCCCGCAGGACTGCGAAATCCCCTCGGAGAATAAGGCAGGAGATAAAAAAAGTTATGCAGGCATAATTTCCCTGTTTGCATTCATAATTATCCTTGGGATTGCCCTTTTAGCATTTCTGAGAAAGAGAAGGGCATAAGGCGTTCGCTACGTCTTATTGGCCGTAATCGTCGAACTGGCCATAAATTTTAAATATTAAGACATGAATTTAGGGTAAAGAGGTGATTATTATGGGTATTTTTGGCATGGGCACTGGAACCGGAATGCCAGGCCAGGGCAAGAAAACAATGAGTACAATTCTAGGAGTGGTTCTGTTGATTTTTGGAATAATTCCGCTGCTAAACACTGTTGGGGGCATGAGCATACCTTTGCCTTCACTGCCTCTTGTTGTGGAATATATCCTTATGACACTGGGCGGAATCCTGCTCCTGCTCAATGGACTCTCAAGAACTTACTAAATTATTTTAACTTTAGTTTGTAGAGCTTGTCCGGGCAAACCTTTCTCGAATATAACTCTGACAATGCCTTTTGCACCGTGAGGTGAGGCCACTTTCCCAGAAATCTCGCTCTTGGCCGGGCTTGTCCAGACGACCTTCTTGCCCACTAGCTTTGCTGCCTTTTCCTTAGAAGTGACTCCTTCGACCTCAATCAGCATGTGGGTGTTGCTGGTCCTGTACTTGGCTCGCCTGAAGTTTCGAACAATACCGTCCATATCCCCTTGTGGATTGGCTTTTGTTTAAAAAGATTTCGGAGGTGGCGGGAATATCAAGGCAATGCAGCAACTGTGGCGCCTCCCGGCCGGGGGAAGGCCCCTACGGGGTGGCCGGGGAGGAGCGTAGCGACGACGGCCGCCTTAGTTGTTGCCCCCTTGAAAGAATGTTTCAACTCTAGAGGGTGTATTTATCGACGGTAACGAAAAGTTTATTAATGCAGGGGTTCAAATACGCCGCCAATCGATGACTTGGATGACAATAGACGCCAAATGTGGGGTGTCTCATTCAATCTTTGACAAGGGGTGCCCGCAAGGGCTTAACAAAAAGGTGGAGGTTGGAAAATGAGATACGACGATGATGGTGATTTCGACGACGACGACGAGGGCTGGTAGGTAACCAGGAATCTCTTTTAACCTTAACTTTCTATTCCTTTAGGGGCCTTTGGCCCCTTAATTCTCTAAAAAATGAAATACAATGTTACTGGAACAAGTATGCACCCCATGCAATTGCTCATGCTCACACCTGCAGTGAGAGGGATAAAGCCCAGCGCGGTTGCTGTAATTAAAACTGCGAGCCCCAGGAAACCTGAGATTTTTAATGTGAACAACAGAAGGAGCACAATGACCGAGAGGGACAATAACCTGTAGTTAATTCTATTGAAAACACGGCAGTATTGCCTTGCGATAAACAAGGAAAGGAGAAATGCCAATCCCCCAATTAGGAGGCTTACTGAAATTAGCAGTAGCAGCTCCAAAAATCCAAGCTTGGGCATAAAATTCTGTAGAGCCAGCACTGCACCGTTCCTGGGTTTGCCAATTAAGTGCAGTGCAAACAGGGAGACAAAGAAGTTCACAAGATTGACTCCGCCATTTAGCATGAGATATTCAGCTGTCTTTAACTTACCCAAAAAAGTCCTCCCTATCACAGTTGCATGGGCAGCGCTTATTCCTGGGAATACCCCTGTTATCAGCCCGCCTACGCATGCCCCAATGATTGGTTTTGCGGATAGTTGGATTTTTGTTTCTGGGTTTGGTATCTGCTCAGGCAGCTCTGAGTTTGTGCCCAGGGATTTAATGAGCATGCTCATGCCGAACAGCCCGGTTAGCATGGGGAACATCGGCTCCTGGAAGATAGGGGAGTTGAGCACAGTCAAGCCCAGTGCTCCGGTGAGAGCAAACACAATCAGCGACCATAACCTTACTTGCCATGTTGAGCTGCGCAGCAGAAAAAATGCAATGAAGGCCAGGAGCAATGGCCCCATGGCAAACTCAACAAATGGGTATCCATATTTTATTATTATGTATATTAATGGGCTGACAACAACCATTGCTATTAGGCTCGCAAAAGCCCCTGTGCCAATCAAACAGACAGCATCATAACCCTTGCCTTGTGCCAGGAGGCGGTGCCCTGGCAAGACAATTAGGGCAGTGTCGCTGGAGGGGGCGCCAAGGAATACAGATGGGATTGGGTCAAAGAAGGTCTGGGTTATGCCCATTGCCACAACAAGGCATGCAACTGCAATTGGCGGGAAAAAATTCAGGAGAACAGGGGCAACTGCAACCAGCCAAACTGAGACAAGGTTGATGTGGATTCCAGGCAGGAGGCCTGTGATGATTCCAAAGATAACCCCAAGTGCAAGCGAGATTATGACTTCAAGCAGCATGCCAGGGATTTGGTTTTACCCTTTATAGAGTTCGCAATTGGAAAACCGGAGATTTTTCTACTTGAAAAATTACAACGACTTAAAGCCTATTGAACAGTTTGCCATCCTCTTGTAGAACTCCATCTCCGGGTTGCTCTTGTTGGCTTCAAACAAGATAAGCCCCAGTCCCTCCCAGAGGAAAAACCAGCTTGCTGGCTCAACCAATAGAATCAGGAAATTACGGATTAGGTTGGTGTTGTTGTA
Organism: uncultured Candidatus Woesearchaeota archaeon; assembly: GCA_903915225.1. Classification (GTDB taxonomy): domain Archaea; phylum Nanobdellota; class Nanobdellia; order Woesearchaeales; family B29-G15; genus B29-G15. The sequence goes on along the minus strand of CAIWSB010000068.1, from coordinate 10,893 downwards.
GTCAAAAAACAGGGATGTTGCCAGGAACATCAGGAGTATTCCAATCACTACGAAAAACCATCCTTTCTTGAGCAGGGGGAGTTTCACTTTTTCCTTAATATCCTTGGATTGCTTGAGAAAGAACTCTGTGAGCCGCCTCCTGATAACAGTTTCATCCGAGGCTTTTCTTAGCTTTTCAGGCACAAGGAATGTGAGGTGGATATGCTCATCATTCATATCACTGCTAGCGCTCTTGAGCTCCCTGAGGAGATCCTCTGAGAGCGACCTCTGAGCATATGTTCGGGGATCAAAATCAGAGAAGATATCACCATACTCATCAAGCCAGAGGGTAATCTCTGAGGGATGGGTTACGATTGAGCCCGCAACAACCTTCTCTTCCTTATTTTGCACCATAAGGCATTCAGATGAGGCACTTAAATATATTGCTTTCGATTTTATTACCAATACCTGTGAAAAAGTCACATTATCGCATCGAAAAGTCGGTGCGCAACCTGATCAACAGTGAGATGGGTAGTGTCAATGTAAATAGTATCTTTGGGTAATAGCTTCTTGTATTCATAATCCATCTTATCTGCAAGCCCAGGCCTGTGGAATACACCACTGAAGCCTTGCCTTCCTGAGGCTATCCAGCGTTGCTCTCGGACATTGTCATCTGCTGTGAGGTAGAAAACTTTATCTGGCTTTGAAAAAAAGGGCCTGGCAAAGTGGAGCCTCCTGCTTGAGGTGAGGGCTGCGTTATAGCTCATAACAGTATAATAATAGCGGTCTTGGATGACAAGGGATTGCTTAATTGCAGGTCGAATTACCCTAATCTCATCAATCAGGTATTCCAGCAGATACATTGGGCCATTGGGAAATGTTCTTGTGAGCAGGGTGTTTTTGGTTTTGTTATATACTGCATTTATACCGTGCTCTTTTAGCATTTCAACAAGCCTTTTTCCTGCAGAGGTCTTACCTGTTGCATCCAACCCCTCAAGCACAATGAGTCCTTTCACAGTATATCACCTGGCAGAAATTTTCTAATGGGACATACAGGTTTGAATTTAGTTCCATATCTCTCTGAGTCAAAGGATTGGGAAAAGTTCACACACGAGCCTTGGCATCTGCTGAAGATTTTGGTTGCTTTTTTCCAGTAATCCTCCCAGATTTTAGGGTCATTCCAAATTGTTCCTATACTATCTTTATGGAGGTTTCCCAACGGGAGGTTATACGAGGCCATTATAGCGCACGGGTAAACATTACCGTCAGGAAGTATCTGGAGGTGATACTGTTCACAATCTGCAAGGCAGGCAATAGGTCTACCATTTAATTTATTTTTTTCGATAAATGGAACCTCTATTGATACCTTGATTTTCTTGCTCAGGCCAGTGAGGGATTTGCGTATGAAAGCCAGCCATTTAGATGGCTCTACTGATTTCAAGTTGCTCTTTTCTCCTCTGCCTATTGATGTGTAATAGTAGATGCCGTGCTCAACAACTCCCTTCCTTATGCACCACTTTGTGAGCTCTGGAAGCCTCTTGTAGTTTGATGCAAATGCAACTGTGTTGATTTTCAGGGGAATGCCTATCGCTAATATTTTTTCAATTGCTGCAAGCACATACTTGTATTGTTGTTTGGTAATGCCGCGGATTTCAGCAGGGGTATTGAAATCTGGACCGTCAAGGCTCACGGCCATTGAGTCAAGTCCTAGCTGCTTGTAAATCTGGAGTTTTTTTGAGGTGAGCATTGTGGCATTTGTGATTAGTTCGACCTTGAAGCCAAGGGATTTTGCTATATGGATTATCTCAGGTATATCCTTTCTCATCAAAGGCTCTCCACCCGTGATATCAATGCGCTGCCCTCCCAGTTTCTTTGTTCCTGCTAGTATTTGTCTGATTTTGTTTAGGCTCAGCTCAAGGTACTTTTGAACTCCTGAATCAAATGCACAGTGTTTGCATCTCAGGTTGCACCTGTTGGTTACATTCAGGTCTAGTTTTGGAAGAGACCTATTCATGCAGCTCACCTTCTATGGGGATGTATAAAGTGCAAAGGTACAGCTCATGTACATTAGGATCATCGCTGGGTTGCAGCTCCACTGCGCGGCTTTTTGTTTGGTGCAATTGCTTGAAACATAGCGGGTCAGGGCCGTGGAAATGGCCGTATGCTAGATAAGACATGCCCGCATCCCCGCCACGGCAATGGTAGTACTCGTAGCATTGCTTGCATTTCCCACTCGCCTGCCTGGTGCGGAGCTTTTCAAACACGGGTGATGCCAGGATTTCCCAAATGGGCTTGGTCTTTATGTTCCCGCCGCTCTCCGTCAAGAAAACTGACGGCGTTACTTCTCCATTTGTTTGTATCCTGAAAGAGTACCTGCCTGAAGGATCGCCTGCAATGTGGTACCTGCCCCCATAGACTGCGCGGAACATAGGCTCTGATGCATACGCATCCTGGCCGAGCTTGGAGTTAAGAAAATCAAATGCAGTTTTCAGGCTCTCTACATCAAGCATTAATGAGGAATCTGCAGCGCCTCGCCCTGTTGGTCTGAAGCGGTTCAATCTCCAGAAGTTCACGCGTTGTGATTTTGCCAGCTCAAAGAGCCTTTCCAATTCCTCCCTGCCGGAGTTGAGCCTTGTGAGGCAGGTGACTATTTCAGTATTAACGCCAGCAGATACAAGCTGGTTGATGCAATCAAGAGCTTTATCGTACGTGCCTTTAACACCCCTGAAGCTGTCATGCCTCTCAGCATCTGCAAAATCTATGCTCACACCAATATCGTGGAAAAGATGAAGCTTATGCAGTATCAGATGAAGCGTGGTGCCGTTGGTTGTGTATGAAATCCTTATGCCCTTGCTATGGAGGGCTTCGCATATTTCAAGAAAATCCCTTCTCAGGGCGCACTCTCCTCCCCCAAAGTTCACTGCAGTTACACCTGAGAGAGCAAGCTTTTCAACTACCTGCAGCGCCTCTTCTGTGGTTAGCTCATCTTTTCCCGGCCGGCCAGAGGCGTTATAGCAATGGGTGCACCTGAGGTTGCAGGCGCCTGTGAGCGACCAACCTGCAATCAAGCCTGGCGTTTCATGCTTCCTTTGTCCTTGGGTTTCTTTCACATAAGGGAAGGAACTTTAGCATTTAAATAATTCACCCAAGTATTTTTTACAAAAACAAAAAGTTTTTAAGTAATATTTAATTAAATAAGACAAAATGCTTGACATTAAGGACAAAAGAATACTTCACGAGCTGTGCGCCAACTCGCGGCAGCCTGCATCAGCCATTGCAAAAAAGGTGGGGCTATCAAGGGAGGTTGTGGAATACCGAATACGGAGGCTTGAGCATGAGGGCATAATAAATGGGTTCGTCAGCCTTATCAATGTAAATGCTCTGGGCTACAATGGCTACACCATTTTTTTGCTTTTGCAAAACTTCACAGGGGATAAGGAGAGAGAAATAATTTCCTACCTGAGCTCGCACCCAGCTGTGAGATGGATGGTCACAACAATAGGAAAATGGGATTTGATTGTAAGGATTTCTGCCAGGAATGAGGGGCATTTTGATGGCATAATGGGAGAAATATTCTCTCATTTGGGTGATAACCTCAGGGCGTTTGAAATAATCACCAGCATCAGCAGACTGAAATCTGTCACACCGATGGATTTGTTCTTTAAACGTGGGGTTGAGAAGATTGCCAAAAAACAGATTATCAAGCCTGAGATTGATGAGATTGACCTAAAAATCCTTCACGGTCTAAACCTTGACAGCAGGAAGAGCCTTGTGGAGCTCTCAAAAACAGCCAAGCTCACACCCGAAGCTGTCAGGTACAGGATTGATTGCCTGGAGAAGAAGGGGGTTATTACTGGGTATTCATGCGTCATTGACTTATCCAAAATGGATTACTCATGGTATATCCTGCTATTCACACTGACGCCTCTGGGCAAGTCTGATGAGAATACCATTGCAGCAATGATAAGCCAGGACAACAAGATTTGGTTCTGTGACAAGACACTTGGCAAATGGAACCTTCACCTGGAGCTCTTGGCAGAGAACACAGAGGATTTCCACAAGAGGCTGCTAGAGCTCCGCGGCAGTCTTGGTCCAAAGCTCCACTCATTTGAGCTACTTCTGGTTTCTAAAGAACATGTCAACAACCGGTTCCCTGAGATGATTGAGAAAGAGTTGCGAGATGGGTTGAAAGAAAATAAAAAAAAATTTGATTCTTAGCTGGCCAGCTTGTTTAATTCAGACTGGACTATTGCCGGCACTACAATCCACACTAGAATGTACAGGATGAACCAGAGGATTGTGTTGTTGTCCCTCTTTACCTTTGTCGCAAACCCTTCGCAATACTTATACATCCAATAAAGGTTGCCTATTGGGATTATAAGAAGCCATGAAGTGGGTATCTCTGCACCCAGCCCCTTCATTTCCTCCTTGGTCTTGACGAGCCAATAAAGGCCGTATATCCCCAGGGTAATAATTGAAAAAAAATACACCAAAAAAATGTTCCTATTTTTTATTGCCATTTGTTTCACCTCTCTCTGTTAAATTGCATTTTTAGTATTTAAAGCCTTTGGCTACATCGGCTTTGCCTTAAAAGTTTCCATTAAGTTAGACTTCTTGAGTAGGAACCTGACTTTTCTTGCAGGGGCTAATTTATGATCCAAGCCTGTTTCCCATAAGTATTTATTGGAGATTAAATTAGCACATCATATGGGGGGGATTTTGCCAATTAATGGGAATACTGAGAAGAGGATTGATTTGTTCTTATCAGATACGAATCTGCGGGCTCAGGTTATGAAGAACAAATGGGACATTATCAAAGCAGCATATGGATACTGCTCAGATCTCTGGGCCGCTGTTCAGATTCTTTCAACAAAAAGGAATTTAATGGAGCGCGGAGTGGTTTTCCCGTACAATGAATTCATGGCCCATTCAAGGTTCAACAAAGACAAATCAAAGGAGTATGCCCCAATTGAGCAATTGGATTTGGATTATGATTCTCTTTTTGAGTTTGTTGAGAAGGCAACCGGAGTCAAAAAGGAGGATATACCTTCTGATGCAGATGGGCTTTCCGATCTGATTGACAAACTAATTGATTCCAGCGTTATTCCGCTCTCTGTATTTTATGACACAGAGAGGTATTTTGGCTTAGATAGGCAGCTTAGCAGGTTGGAGAGGGCAGAGAAACTGGCTGGAGAAAGGTTTGATAAAATGGTGACAGCCCTTGCAGAAAAACAGAAGAATCATGTACCAATTTCTGAGGCAGAGCTAAATAGCATAGATCGTGCTTCAGAGATAAGTTCAGCTGCGCGTGAGATCCCAAAATTTACCGAGCTGCTTGAGATTGTTGTTGGAAACCAGCGGGATAAAATCGCTTATGAGAAGTGGTTTATGCCATTTCAAATGCCTGACAGCACAAGTGTTACTGACGTGACACCTGGTGTTTATGAGGTAATTATACACGGGAGATTCCCTGAATATGTCAAGAGTGTTGCAAAAAAAATTGGGTTTGACATTGGGGAAGGGGAAAAGGAATTTTTGTTGGGGAAAGCAGCTGAGCTCAAGGCTGCCATGGACCTTTATGTTGCCGGGCTGGAGGGGTTTGCAGCAAATCCAAATTTGGATACTCTGTATGCAGCTGCGAACTCAAAGAAGGAGCTTAATGAAGAGCTGAAATTCCTGAAGGAGATTACAGACCCCTCTGGAAATTTCTTTGGGATGATGAAGACAGTAGGGGATTTGTTTTTGAATATGCGAGATAACGAAAAGGAACAATTGCCCCCGCAATGAGGGCCATTGCCCAAACATTCTCTCTACGCAGGCTAAATCTGCACAAACTCTGTCTTCAGCTGCTTCAGGCTTGTAAGGGTTTTGATTTTGGTTATTCCTTTCCTGGAGATTACCCGTTTTATGAACTCGTAGTATTCATCCTGGTCTTTTGTTCGAACTTTGAGGACAAGCTCCCAGTCGCCTGTGGCTATGTCAACACTTTCTATTTCTGGATGTTTCACAAGCTCCTTTGCAATCCTCTCTGGGTCGCCGTACTCGTCTGGGGAAAGGTTGAGGAGCAGGAAGCAGCAGAACCCCTCGCCTATTTTCCTGTAGTCGAAGACAGCCTTGTAAGCCTTGATTGCACCCTCTTTCTCCAATCGCTTGATGTTGTAGTGGATTGTTGTTGCAGGTATCTGCAGTTTCTTTGCTATCCTCGCTATCTGTGGCGCGCAGAAGCCGTTCTTGAAGAGATGGATTAGTTTTGGGGTTATATCTTTCATAAAAGTTGAATATTATTCAATTGTTTATAGATTTTTTGGTATTTATTTGAATAATGTTCAATAATATATATAAGGTAGGTCAGGGCAAAGTAAAATTAGATTTCATAAATCAAAAATGGCGCTAAAACGCCGGAGGTAAGGAAAATGATAGGAATAATAAGTTTAGTAGCAACAATGGTTATCGCAGTTGTATTCATCAACCAGTACATGTCACCAGGCAATTTCAGTGAAAAGGAATTAGCGGAATGGAAGAGAAAGAACTTAGAACCTGACGAAGCTTGGAGGAGGAAAACATTGAGATTTGATAGATCTCGGCCGAATGTGCTGGGACTTGATGAAGCACGCAGAAGGAAAGAGTTGGGCCTTGACTGCGTTGAATCCCAGGCAGCTCCAGACCAAGACAACCCTCGAAGCCTCGAATTCCGAGTGAAGGATGGGTTTGTGCGGATAGAGCTTACTGGCGATTTTGAGCGGCTCCAGCGGATGATGCGGGAGTTTGCAGGAACTCCAGTGGAGGAGGGCATAAGGAAATACCTAGCGGATATTGTCCCAAGAATGCTCGATGAGGCTGCCGGGCAGGCTAAGGGCTACCGAGGTTAAACGCCCCGACGGGGGTTCTGGCTGTTTGCTGGAATCCCCGTCGAGAAGTTCCCCGTGGATATTTGAAAAGCCAATTTTATACTCGACAAATTGCCATGGAAAAGAGACCCTCGCAGAACAAACCCGGAATAGGCTCGACGAAGAGTCCGGACACTAGAACTAAGGTATTTTCATATAACTAAGACTCTATTATATTAATACCTTACGGTCCAGATTTGGCTCAATACCGTGAAGGGGCCGGTCAGTGATGCTGTTTTGACACTCTTTTAGCTGGGAACTTCTTTATACTTACACTTACATTAGATATTATAAATGGGGGGGCGAGAATCGAGGAGGATGGAACCACTGTACAATGAAAAAACTTATAAGTAACTGTGCAGTCACTTAAAAATGAAGAATAAAAGGTGGGGGGACGAAAATGACAGGGGGGAGGAGATCTAGAGATAACAAGTTAGACCAACTTTTATCAACAGAGGATTCCGAAAAAACTCTTACAGAGGATGTAAAGAAGGAGGAAGCACAAGGCAAGGTAAACAAATTTACCTTTGACATGACCCCAAAGGAGCTCTACGCCCTGCTATGCAAATCTGTCATTGGCCAGGATGAGGCCAAGATTAAGCTTTCAAACGCTATCTGTTACCATTACCAAAATCTTGCCACAGGGGGGAATAACAAGCAGAAGAACAACGTGCTTTTGCTAGGGCCTACTGGCTGTGGAAAAACCTACCTTGTGCAGAAGGTTGCCAAAGCGGTCAAAGTCCCGCTGATTATTGGAGATGCAACCAAGTTCTCAGGCACAGGTTATGTCGGCGGAAAGGTTGAAAGCCTTTTGCAAGATCTACTGGTTAAGGCTGAATACGACCTGGCTGCAGCATCCCGCGGAATAATCTACCTTGATGAACTGGATAAAATTGCCTGCAAAGACGGCTCTGGACGTGATGTGAGCGGCAGGGACGTACAGAACGGGCTCCTCAAGATTATTGAGGGCGGAAACGAGTTTCCTGTGATGCACCCGACAGGCCAGAGGATGATTAAGACTGATAACATACTGTTCATCGGCGGGGGAGCATTCTCAGATTTGTACAAGATCCTCCGCGGCCAAACCGGCGGGGATGCCAAGCAAGGGGCTGAGAATGACGACGGTGAGCTGCTCTTCAAAGCCAACCCAGGCTACCTGCTAAAGGCGCTGATGAAGTACGGCATGATACCCGAACTTCTCGGCAGGATTCCGGTTATTGCAAGGCTCAAGGCCCTGACAAAGCAGGAGCTGCGGGATATTTTGACAAAATCAGATGAGTCTGTGCTGCTCCAGTACGTCTCAGATTTCAAGGCATATGGAACTGAGGTCAAGTTCAATGAATCAGCCTATGACACGATTGCAGAGAAGGCCTTTGAGAGGGGCATGGGTGCACGCGGCCTCGGGGCAGTTGTGGAGGAAGCGTTAAGCCCGCTCAAGTTCCATCTTCCGGGCACAGGCGTTACTGAGGTGGAGGTCACCAAGCAGTTGATTGAGTATCCGCTGGTAACCACACTGGATATTATCCAAAAACACAAAAAAACACTAGGGGGATGAGATAAATGGCAGAATCTAAACAAGCAAAGAAACCAAATGAGGAACAGAATAGCGTTTCGCAACCAGAGCAGACGCCTCAGGGCAACGAAAAGCCTTATATTCTGAGCATCAGGACTGGCCTAACCCAGGAGAAAGATGCAATAACAGTTAAGTTGCCATCAAACCATCTGGACGATACAGTCGAGGACGCGCTTGACTACCTGCTCAGCAACCAGAAGATGAATGCAGATGAGAAGCGCACCGCAGACTCAGTCAAGAACGAGATGAGGAATCAAGAGTATGTTATCTCCATCAATGGAAGGAACGCCAAGCTCACTGACAAGATAGTGGATTATGCAGTTGAGAAGACCAGAAAGCTGCCAAACAACCAGACCAAGGTCTACGGCGAGCTGGAGATAGAAGTGGCTTCAGTCCAGAGAGGTGGTTACAGGAGGGGCGGGCTCGAGCTTAGGGCTTACTCACAATAAATTTTAGGTGGGACTAATGGCAGAATTGAAGCCAGGCTCAAAGGTGAAGATAGTGAGGAGCCTTGGCCCTGCCAATTATTCTAATCCTGGAAGTGCGAGTCAATACTACTACCCTAACACAGGGGACGTGAGAGTAATTCCCTTGGGAACAGAGGGAACTCTTGATGCCATATCTGGGAACGAGGCATACATCTTAATAGGGGGGAGTTCCTATGTATTCCATGAGGGGGAGTATGAGATATTACCTGGCCCTGGCAACACACCGAATATTGAGATTCCTGCAAAGATACCAATGCCCTATGCATTCTCACTTGCTTCAAAATCGCCTGTTCTGCTGCTGGAGGACCGGCTTTATACAATAGGGGAACCAAGTAATTCCCCAGGGAGTGATTTTTTTGAGGACCAGGATGGAACCAAGAAGCCATTGGTTGAGTCGGCTGCACTTACTGCGCTTGAGAGGCTTCTGGTGATGCACCACCCAGAACACTTTGAGAAATTCAAGGAGGCGTACATAGAACAGCTGGGTGAGCAGCAAGTGAATGTCAATACAAGTGAGAAATTCTTCATGCTCAACTTCATTGTGAATGAGGTATTCCCCTACCTCAGGGGGAGAAAAGAGATTGATGTGGATGATGTGGCAAAAGTGCTGGGCGCCGATGTCAAGGAAAAACCAGCTGAAGAAGGGCAAAAACAAGTATCCAGACCTTATGACAAATACATTATTGACCTAATAAAAGGGATTCTTTTAGAGGAATACCAGAAACCCGGAAAGCCTGCCAAGAAGATTGATCTTCTACTTGGTGCTGGCCCTGAGTTCGAGTTTGATGCGTTTGCAGAGGATTACGCACCTGTATCAATTACAGGGAGAATCCTAAAGGGCAGGAACGTTGCAATTATGGATGGCAATGTCTACAAGCTGGTTGAGGGAGACAGCAAGCCAGAGGTGCGCTTTGGCGGCAAGGCTTACTCATTAACTTGGATTGGCTCAGTAAAGGAGTTAAAGAACAGGTTTGATTTCCAGATTGGAAAAGCCCTTAGGATACATGCACTGCAGGAGCTGGCTGATGAGCGTGCCATCAAGGCAATTGAGCAGGCCCAGTTCTTTGAAGTCTTAAAGGATAAGCAAGAATACGAGGAAGAGGATTTCGGTTTTATTGTAAACGGGGGGAATTACACTGTCTTCCTAAAGGTGCCTCCCCATGTGCTAAAGGACCATGATGGTGATTCATACAATTATTATTCAACAAAAGGAGCATACTACGCATTTGAGGGGGGAAAGATAGGGGTGACATTAAGCCCGTATATGAATGGCGCTAGCCGAACAATGACTTACTCACCCTCTATTAAGCCAATAGGGCATTTCCTTAGTCCATTTATTAGAGACCCAAATAATGGTTATGTCTGCATGGGGGGTTACAGATATGATTCTCTCAAATCACTCCCGGCAGGCCAGGCAGTTGCCAAGATGCTGCAGGACGGGCGCCGCACGATATTATCAGGCTACACGCCAGGGGTTGCGCCTGAAATAAGGCTTTCATCTTCTACATTCTCATCTCGCAGGATAACAATTGAAGAGGCCAATCGCAAGGGCATTCCTGTTACTAATGAAAATCTCAGAAGGGGGAGTGATCCAAATGGAAGGAGATACACTGGATAAGCTATTAGAGCAAGAGGAAACAACTGAAATCACAACAAAAAAGCGAAGCATACTTTCACAGGCTTACATTACGCGCGGGGCCCTGGATAAGGCTTATGCATATGCGCGACTCATCGAGCCTGCAATGGGCACCTCAAGCGAATGCTACGGATACCTAATCACAAAACAGGACATGAAAGACCGTGTTGTGCGCGACGTCTATTTTGCCAAAGACCAAGTCAGCAGCTCTGCCCAAACATCAATTGATGGAAATGCAGTAATAGCAGCAGGCAGGGAGATATACAAAAAGGGCTACAGAATACTTGGATGGAGATCGGAAGAGCAACGTCTGAACTCCAGTCACGAGAT
>CAIWSB010000067.1 GCA_903915225.1 uncultured Candidatus Woesearchaeota archaeon | reverse complement strand
CATCAAGGTCCTGGAGCCATTCGCGGTAATTGGTAATCAAAAGCACAGTCTTCCTGTAAATCCCCTCAAGAATGTGATAGAGGAAATCAAAATCCTCAACCTTGTCAACCTCATCGAATGCAAAAACAGCGGATATTTTATTCACATTGCGCTTCACAACCTCAAAAAGCTCCTCTGTGTTTTTATTATGGGTAAACTTATAGCCAATGGCCTCACAGAGCTCAACCATTATCTTGTATGACGTATTTTTCTGCCAGCAGTTTACATAGATTGGCACAACCTGGCTTGTCTCCTCCTCAAGCTCATTGAAGAGATGCTTCACAGCAACAGTCTTGCCAACCCCTGGTTTTCCAAAAATCAGCAGGTTTGTGCCGTTCATGTTGTTTAGGAGTGGCTTGATGCAACTCGCGACATGCCGCTGCTCGTTCTCGCGGTATGGCACAACCTTTGGCACAAAGTCAAAGTCCAGAGCATTCGGGTTTTTTATGAGAGTCTCATCTGAACCCAGAATGTCCTTGAAAAGAGTCATTTTATTATCTTCTTCCCCACATAAGGCTGTAAAACCTTCGGAACAGTAATAGAGCCATCCTGGTTTTGGTAATTCTCAAGTATTGCAACAAGAGCCCTTGAAGTGGCAATCGCAGTGTTGTTCAGCGAGTGCGGGAATATACGGTTGCCTTGGCTGTCAAAGTATCTTATATTTAACCTGCGAGCCTGATAATCCAGGCAATTTGAACACGATCCCGCCTCCTTAAATGCATTCTGCCTTGGCATCCAAACCTCAATGTCATAGCGCATGGCTGTCACAATGCTCAAGGCGCCTGAAACCGTGTTCACGATACGGTATGGGATTTCAAGAAGCTGATACATGCCCTCCGTGTTGGCACAAATCTCATCAAATATTTTCCATGACTCGCCAGGCTTGCAGAACACTACCTGCTCCACCTTGTTGAACTGGTGCGTGCGGAACAATCCGCGCGTGTCAACGCCGTGCGAGCCAATCTCTTTCCTGAAGCACATGCTGTACCCGGCAAACTTAATTGGCAAATCCTTTTCCAGGATAACCTCATCCATGAATTGGGCAACCATTGGATGCTCACTGGTTGCTATTAAATAGGCATCCTCACCTTCTATCTTGTACATCACATCCTCAAAATCCTTGAGGTCAATCACGCCCTCATAGGGTTTCCTGCGTATCATCAGCGGGGGCTCAACATAGGTGAAGCCTTTTTTCACAAGATAATCAACTGCAAACCTAATGAGCCCTAGGTTTAGTAACGCTACACCACCCTTTAGGAAATAGAATCCAGAGCCAGATAATTTTGTTGAGCGTGTGAAATCTGCGCAGCCCAGTGCCTCTGCCAGCTCTCCGTGGCTTTTCAGTTCGAATTTGGGTATAACTGGCTTACCAAATGTCCTGATTACAGCGTTTTCTGCCTCATCCTTTGATAGGGGCACAGACTCATGAGTTAGGTTCGGGAGCCCCATCAGCCTCTCCTTGATTTGGGTCTCCAGTTTTGCCAGCTCCTCATCCATTGCAGCAACCTTTTTTGGGATTTCAGAAGCCTTCTTCAGCAATGGGGTTGCATCCTTGCCGCCCTTTTTCGCATCTGCAATCTTGCGGGAGAGGTCATTGCGCTCATGCTTGAGCTCATCAGCCTCACTCTTGAGCTCGCGGAAGCGCTTGTCCATTGCCAGCACTTCATCAACAATTGGCAGCTTTTCATCCAAGAATCTCTTTTTGATGCTGTCCCTCACCAAGTCTGTTTTTTCCCTTACAAGATTGATGTCTAACATTCTACTTCTCCACCAGCTTAATCTCTTGGCCCGAATTTATACCATCAACAATGGCATCAGCAAGCTCCGAGTCCCTGTTGAGCTTTATCTTCCCGTCCTTCCCCACCTTTGCAGAGAATAGGAAATTTTCATCAAGATATATCTCCAAATCCTTGTTTGAGTGTTTGCCTCCTAGCTTAAAGACCATTCTGTGGTCATCCATTGACATATCAAAATTGAGCCCGCGAAGCTTAGTCTTCTCTTGATGGTCCGAAGAGGTTAGCTCCTTCACATCAATGCTTATCCCAAGCCTCTTCTCCAGCCTCTCAATGTTGCTCCCTCCCTTGCCAATTATCTTTGCGATGTGCTTCTCAGGCACATAAACAACCGCCTTGTTGTCAGATACCATCTCTACCCTGGAATCTCGCGTGTATTCACGCAGCGCCTCCTGGACAGATTTTGTGGCAAGCTTTGCAGCAGGGCTCACCCCTGTTTTTGCAGCAACAGGAATAACCACTGTTTCCTCGCCATAACTGTACAGTTCAAACTCCAGCTTGCCTGTCTCAAAGTCCTCAACAACCACAACCGGCCTTGCAAGGTCTGCCTCAAACATCCCAGCTGGAACCTTGACAGTCATCCGGAGGTTAAGCACCTTGTTGACAAATCCGTTCTTAATGAAAATAACTGTGTCAATAACGTGTGGAATAACGCCAAGCTCAATCCTGCCGACAAACCTCTGTATTGCATCAATTGGAGTTGTGGCATGCACCACTCCTGCAAGCCCGATGCCTGCAAGTCTCAGGTCAGCAAACAGCTTGAAGTCTGGTGTGTTGCGCATCTCGTCAAAAATTGTATAGTCCGGTCTGCTTAGAAGCAGAATATCATGTATTTCCTGGGCACTGCCATGGGAGATTGCATATTGGGTAATGCTCTCAGGCAGTACAAGATCGCGTGGAGCTTCAACAGTCTTCACAATCTTTCCAGTTCTGGCATAGAACTTGGCCAGGGCTTGTGCAAAGGTTGACTTGCCCATTCCAGGCGCACCCGCAATGAGGATTCCCTCAGCCTGACTAGCGAGCCGAGCCTGCAGCTTCTCGCTGGGGTTGTAGTCCTCCATTTCAAGTATCTTTACTGGCCGAACAGCAGTTATCTCCCATCCATCTGATAATGGTGGCCTTGTTATCACAATCCTGTTGTTCCCCAGCTGAACAATTGTTGAGCCTCGCCGTTCAATCTCAATAAACCCATCTGTGCGGATTGTGGCCTCATCTGTAATCTCCTTGGCCATCTCCTCAATCTCTTCCCGCGTGAGAGGCTTTTTCCTTAGCTGCACAAAATCCCATTTCCCGGGCACTCCGCGCTTGGCAAAAGGCTCAACGTTCTCTCGCAGGTGCACTGACATTGTGATTTCATCAAAGAACTTGTCAAACTTGAGCACCTTCTTCTCAATCCTCAGCTGCTCAAAGATAACCTCAACACCCATGATGCTGGCCACTTTTGCTTGGATACTGTCCCCTGTAAACAGGGTTGCGCCCTCATCGTGTGCCAGCTCGCGTATTAAAGCATCAATCTCACCAATTGATGAGTGCTTAATCTCAACAGGTGTTGGCCTGCGCCCGCGGAAAATTATCTCAAAATCCAGTTCCTTGGATAGGACTTGAATCCTGTTAATTTCCTCAAGCCCCTTGAGCCCTATGGTCTTGTTGAGGTTTGCCTGGTGCTCCAGCTCGGCAATCACAGCCTCATGGAACAGAATGCTCTTAACCTTGATTTTTTTTGAGGCGAGCCTCTCAGAAACAAGCCCTTCGATTATCACAGATGTATCTGGCACCAGTTTTTCAATTTCCATGCCCCCCATGAATAGTTTAATGTTTATATTTCTTTCTGAGGAGCAGGATTAGAGCAACAGAGACTGCGAAAACAACAAAGCAGCCGATTATAGGCGCAACTGGAAGCTCTATCTTTGTTGGGGTAACGTGTTTCTCAATCCCCAGCACAATAGGGATGCTGAAGCTAGTGGAAGAGTCCCCAAAAAATAGCTGGAGTTGCACTGTGTAACCGCCAGGCTGGAGCGTTGTTGCATCCATAAAAAGCGAGAGACTTGCAGAGCCGTACCTTGGCAACGTAAAATCCTCAGATGTCCTTGAGCTAAGCTCCCTTCCATCTTTGATTACCTTTGTTTGAATCCTGGATACGTAATTCTTGTTCCAGTTGTTCTTAATCTCAACCTTGAAGGGGTTGACCTTTCCAATCAGTAGATTTTTGGTCTCTGCACTCAGCTCCGGTTGTGGCTTGCCAATCATTAATATTTTATGCTCTGGATATTTCTCATCCATGTAAGTCAGTGAGAAATCCGCGCTGAACTCACCCTCTTTATCAGATGAAAGGGGAATTCTTATGTTGCGTGAGGACACTGCAGGTAGCTCAATCCCTTCTTGAGAGAACCTCGCCAGGGTATTGTTGCCATCTGCTACAATTATTGAAAACCCAACCTCCGATGCAGGAGTTTCCTTTGGATTCCTAATCTGGGCAATTAATAGCCCAGGTGTGGCATTGAGAAGGGCAGTTACCCTGCCATACTCCTGGGGCACATCCAGGATTACCCTGTGGCTTATTGCAAGCCTGCTGGAGATCCCTGCGCCGGGAATATCCCTCACTACAGTAATTTTACCCTCTTTTCTGCCAACCTCCATTGCATTTGGCAGCTTTATTGAGACCACTACTTCTAAACTTGCTTGATTCTCCGAGACATTAATCTTATCTTGAGATATTTGCATGTACTGGGCCAGCTCACCACTAAGCTCAAGGCTCAACTGGCTTGCTTGATGTTCCTCATTAAGAATCCTAAGAGTGAAAACTTTATCCAATCCTGGGGTGAAGCTCAGTCTTGTATCGGCAGGTGATATCCCTAGCCCAAAAGCTGTTGGAATCACAAACAATGCCAGCAAAAGAAGAATTAGCTTTCTCATTTTGCCTCCAGGGTCAGCTTTGACCTAAGCGGCAGAGCAGGTTCTCCCAATGGAACCTCTACCCTTATATCAACCTTTGCCTCATCCTTTGAGGCATTCCATTCCAAGCCAGCGATTAGGTTCTGGGCAGTGTCCGTAAGGTTGAGCCAAGTGGTCCTCGATTTTGCCGCATCATACGCCCCCACCTCATATTCAGCAGTCTTGACTTGGAAATTTTTCCTGTTTAATGGGGCGTTCCTGAAAAGGGATTCATTGGCCAAAATAGTCACGTTGAACGCCACATTCCCGTTGTTCTGGACTCTCATTGGGGGTGGAGAGTCATCTGTTGTGTCATTGGATTCACCAGGCTTAAGAACCTTGAAATTTGTTTGGTTTACTATCAGCTTGATGGACTTTAGCGAGGCAATGGTAACATTCCAAACATCACTGTATTCCCCATACAAGGAACCATCATAGGCCCTAACTTTCCACCAGTACACCGTATCCACATCCAGCCAGGAATCTGGTGTGAAGTTGGTTGGGGCGATAAGGCTTGTATTGTAAACAGATGTTAAGAAGTCACTCGTCTTTGAGATGGCAATGTTATAAGTCACAAAATCGCCATCAGGGTCTAAGGCTACACTCCAGTTGAACATCTGAGACCTGTTGTAGCTGATGCTATCATTTGCCGGACTGACTAGCACTACCTTATTTGGCGGGTTGTTGCCAACAAACACACTCACAGATTTTGTTAGCCCAGCTTCATAGCCATCCACTGGCGTAACTTCACATGTCCATGTTTCATCTTTCTCAGTCTCGTTGGCTGAAATGCCCGAGGTTGTTGAAATGTGGTTCCAATCAGTGTAAACCTGCTCTTTAGTTAGTGAAATGTTGTATATCTTAACCTCATCAATTATTCCGTTGAAATACCTGTTGGTAGAATGCCTCCCAATTTGTACTGTTCCAGTTACAGCCGGCATTGATGCAGGAATTGTTCCGACGTAATCCAGGGTGATGCTTGCCCCATCCAGGTAAGCCTTAAGCCTATTTTCGTTGTCGCTTTTTGTGCCATTGTAAACCATGGCCAGATGGTGCCAGTTAGTTCCAATTGAGGCTGTTGATGAGGTGGCATAGTTCTCCCCCCCAATTACCCAATAAATCTTCCCAGTGTCAATGGAATCAACGTATATCCCCCACCTCTTGCCAACTGTCTCATATTTTCCAGCCACAGTTCCATTTGAAGTGCCGGAATCCTTAACCCATGCTTCAATTGTGAGTTCGCTGCCAATTGTTGTGACAGCACCACAGTCAATGTAGGCATTGCCATTGAAGGTGTAAGCCCCGCCCATCTTTCCGCTGCCAGTCCATTTCGCCCCATATAAAGTGCCATTGTTCTCATAGCTGGAGTAATCCCGTTCAGTCCTGGATTTAATTGAGGAATTGTAGCCAAAGGGCATATTCAGCCTTGCTAAACTTACGCTATTCCTGAGCCAGTTGTGCACATAGTAGATTGTGTCCGAGTCAGCATCTGCCCCATTTTGTGGGGTGCAGGTGAGGTTGTTATTTGTGTTTGGACTTAAGGGAGTTATTACTGGGGTGTCATGGGTGGGCTTTGCGTTCTCCCTGAAACTCCACTCGGAAGAGTAATCAGATGTAACTTGGCCGTCATATGCCTTGACCCTCCAATAGTAGGTTGTACCGTCAGTAGTTGTCCATTCATAATATTTTTCGGACCCGGTGTAAATAGTTGGCTCCCCAGGACTCGGGCTTGAGTCCCCGTAAACATAGTAAATGAGCGGGTCACCCTCTGGGTCAGTTGCAATGTAAGTTAGGTTGGCCAGGTTGCCTATCAGCCTAGAGTTGTCTGGCGGGGCCAGCAGAGTTGGTACAAGAGGGGGATTATTTATTTTGTAGTATCTCCCGTAAAAGAATCCAATCCACGCATTGTAGAGGCTTGTGTTGGTCTTGCCGATGATTGGCTGGCCTATGACTGCCTGGAGAGAATAGAGGTCGGTGTTTGTCTTGCCACCGCCGCCAGGCACTATTATTTGGGCATTGTAATTGCTGCTAGAGGTTGAGGCTGCTGCAACAAACTCGATTGAAAGCAGCAGTATCAGCACCCAAACCCCTCTCTTTTCCATCTGATTCCAAATCATCAACCAAATTATATAAAATTATTGGTGGCTGTGTTCAACTAAAGCTTAGGGTTGAGGGACAGAAATGCTTATAAATTCCCCCTCAGTTTCTCTTCCCTGTGCCCCGGTAGCTTAACGGCGGAGCGATCGGCTGTTATCACACCCAAGGGTTTTCGGGCCCAGGGTTGAAGGTAACCGATAGGTTTCCAGTTCGAATCTGGACCGGGGCGGTTTTTTTAAAATGGTTCTGAATATTAACTTGGAATTCACGGATGTGTGCAATGCCAAGTGTGTTTACTGCTTTCAGACGCAGCAAAAGCCCCCCCACAACTCTCCTAGAGGATTCATGAAATTTGAGACTTTGAAGCGATTCTTTGCAAATTTTAAGGAAGATGTTAAGAACCCCCTGATATACTCTTTGTATCCAGAAAATTTTGTTGCGACAAGAATCAGTGGTAATGGCGAGCCAACTTTGCACCCCAATTTCTTGGATTTCTTTAGGTATATTCTCTCTTTCAAAGAGAATTCAAAGATAATTCTAACAACAAACGGAAGTAGGCTTACTGAAAAGTTGTGTGTAGAAATTGCAAGGTCAGTTGGGTCATTCCCGGGAATCGTGGAGATAAATATTGGGCTGGATGCGCTAGGCCCCGATACGCACCAAAAAATGAAAGGGCTAACTGAGTTTGATACGGTTGTTTCCGGAATTAAATCCCTTGTCAAGCTAAAGTCAGAGTTAAAGCTTGACAATCTGAAACTTATTCTCCAATTTATTGTAACACAAACAAATTATGATGAGGCATTGGAATTTGAAAAACAATGGCGGAATTTTTTTTATTCTCACAACCAGGTGCTTCATGTAATCTTTCAGTATCCATATCTTGATGATAGGAGCTACATTTGGTTTAGGCAGAAGGATGACGTTCAAAATGAGCTTCACAATAAACTCAGAAAGGAGTTAGTTGGAGGAAAAGAGTTGCCGGAAGAGCCACCTTCGCCCTCTTTCATGTCAAAATACTTTGGGCATTTGGGTTTTCCCCTCGCAGAAGATAATCGTTACGCCACTAATGTTTGTGGAATGCTTTGGGATGCAATTAACATATGGTCTGATGGGACAGTAGACCCTTGCTGTGTTGATGTATATTCAAATTTGAAGATAGGAAATATTAATGAAAAAACCCTAAAAGAGGTATTCTCGGATGGCCCAATAAACAGGTTAAAACTGGCGCACATCAACGGTAATCTGGGTGATTATCCCCACTGCGTGAACTGTGCTAGCCCGCACAAAGGAAATAGCTTGCCGAGGGCTCTTGTTAAGAATTATCTCAAGGCTTTTTATGGAGAAAATAGCCCT
>CAIWSB010000066.1 GCA_903915225.1 uncultured Candidatus Woesearchaeota archaeon | reverse complement strand
TTAAACCCTTCGCAGAGGGCATTTGCCGAGATTGTCTTTGGCACAGGCAAGGATTTTAGTGAGAACATGTTGATGCTGGCAAGACAAGGAAAGGAAAAAGTTAGGGTATATGTTTTAAATCCAAAATACCTTAGGGCGCACTTAAGGGGGGAAGAAGACATAGCCCGAGCATCCTTCTTTTATTATTTTGGTAAGATGCCTGTATTTAATTCAAGTGCCAGGGATGTCAACAACCCCCACAGCGCAATGCGGGGTAAGCGCCACATCCCTGCTAAATAACTTGGTTTCTCCAATTGGGAAATGCAAAGTAATCTCCATTGGTACTTCTAGGTACCTTAGCGGTACCCAAAAGTACCCCAAATTTAATTTTGTCGTCTTGAAATCCTTTTTGTTTTAAAACGGGGTTTTCCCAAATGCATAACCTAATCTAACTGATGAAGCAGCTCGCGTTAAAGAGAGTATCAAGAAACAGCAGGCCTAAACTCGCAGCGAAACCAGCTTGCTGATGCCGTTCTCAGCCATGCTAACTCCAAACAGCGTGTCCCCTTCCTGGATTATGTAGTCGTTGTGTGAAACCACAATGTACTGGGCCTTCTGCGAATAGTTGGCAATCAGCTTGGCCAGCTTCTCAGAGTTCTGCTTGTCCAGCGCAGCATCAACTTCATCCATAATGTAGAAAGTCGCAGGCTCAAACTCCTGGATTGCAAATATCAGCGCCAGCGCAGTCAACGCCTTCTCACCGCCAGATAGCCCTCGTAGGTCAAGGAACTTGTTCCCTGAAATCCTGACCTTAATCTCAACCCCGCCTGCAAACGGGTTCTCCTCATTCTCCAGGATGAGGTACGCATCGCCCTTTGTCGAGAGCTTCCCAAAGAAATCCCTGAAATTCTGGTTGAGCTTGTTGAAGCTCTGCATGAACAAATCCTTCTTCTTGGCCTCAATCTCAGCCATCATCTTCTCAACATCCTCCTTTTCCTTGAGGAGCTTCTCACGCTTCTCCAAAAGCCTATTATACTCATGCTCCACCTGGTCGTAAATTTCCAACGACTTGAGGTTGACTGCCCCGAAAGTGGCCATCAGCGCCTCGAACTTGTCAATCTCTTTCTTAACTTCAGTCATGGATTTTACAGGTAGCAGTTCCATATCCTTGTACTGGCTGAATTCCTCCTCAAGCCCAGCCAGCTGAGCCTTCGCAGTTGCCTTATCCAGTGAAAATGAATTCATTGTCAGTTCATTCTGGCGCACACGCTCAATCAGCCCTGCCTTTTCAACATCCAGCTCACGAACACGCTCAGCCAGCCCGTTCCTTGTCTTGAAAAGCTCCTTGTACTTTGAGTAGAAAGCCTCTGCACGCTTTTCCATGGCAGCCAGCTCATCTGTTAGGGTTTTGTTCTTCTTACTTTTCTCAGCGAGTTCATCTGTGAACTGCCCCGCCTCCTTGTCCAGCTGCTTTAGCACCTGTGCAACACGCCCGAGCTCTTTTCCGAAAACCTCATCGGATTGCAGCTTGTTGTTCTTTATGTGGCCATCAATTGCCACCATCTCCCCCTGAATCTTGCGGAGCCTCTCTTCATATGTATTAAGCTCACCCAAAACATTCGGTGAGCGCAGCGCAGTCAATTGAGCCCTTAGCTTTTCCTTAGCCATTTTCTTTGATGTAATGGCACCTGTCAATTCGCCGATTACCTTGCCAACCTCTTTCAATCCATTTTGCGCAGCCCGAAGGTTCGCCTGCAGAATTTCCCTCTCCTTGGCAGATGCACTCAAATCCTCAGACTCCAGATGGAGGCTCTTCTCAGCCTTGATTATTTCCCCCTCAAGGTTAGCCTTCTCCCGCTTCAGGCTGGCAATTCGCTCCTCACTCGCAGCCTTCACATTCTCCAGTTTTGATATCTGCGATTGGAGCTCATCAACGCGAGCCTCGCTGTCAGAGAGGTATTTGCTCACCTCATCCTCCTGGAATCCCAGCGATTCCTTCTTGACGTGCCTGTAGCCGCCAATCATTGCCCCGCTGAGCTCAACAATGTCACCGTCAATTGTAACCATCCTGGCTGAGCCAATCCCAAGCCTGCGGGCAACATCTATGTTGTCAACCACCAGCGTGTCACGGAAGACGTAGCGGAAAACCTTCTCAAATTTTGGATCATACTTGATTAGGTCGATTGCAAACCCGTGCACTCCCGTGGCCTTGGCCATCTTCCTGATTTCCGGGTCTTGAACATTTGCGCGGAGCTTGTTTAATGGCAGGAAAGTCGCAATACCTAGCCTTTCCTCCTTTAGGAACTTGATGCATTTTGTGGCAGTAGCGTCATCTTCCACTACAACATCCCTTAACCTGGAGCCTGCAGCCACATCCAGCGCCAGGGCGTACTTGCTCTGTACACTCCCAAGGCTCGAAACAGTACCAAATATTGGCATTTTTCCCCTGAGCTCTAGAACACGTTTGACCGCAATATTCCCCGCTATCTTTTCATTAAGGGAGCTCTTGCGCTCATTAATCTTGGCTAGCTCCTCACGCGCAGCCATCAGGTGCTCCCTGAGCGAGGCAAGCCTAGCAGCCATACCCGAGTCTTCAGTGATAAGCTTGTTAAGCTCAACAGTAACCTGCTTAAACCTATTCTTAGAATCCTTGAGCTTGCCCAGCTCTTCCTTATTCCCCTTCTCAATCTCAGCAATCTTCTCAATCCTTTGGGCAATATTGGCCAGCTGGATTTCATACCTGTCCTTGTCTAGCATAAAGGTCTGCTGCTTCTCCCTTTGCTCCAACATGGCAGCTGTCAACTGCTCAGCCTCTCTATCAAGGGATTCAATCTCCCCCTCTAGTTTGGAGGTGTCCTCCATCTTGTACTTCTTCTTGAGTGCATCAAGTTTTTTCTGCAGCTCAGCCTGCTCTTCAGCAAGTTTAACCTTGTCCTGCTTGAGCGCCTCCGCCTCCCTAGTTAACGCCTCAAGCTTCTCGTTCAATTCAACGTGCTGTCTTGTGAGCTGTTCCTTGCGCTGCTTGATGTTATTTATCTCTTGTTTGCACGCCTCAACTCTGGCTGTGTTTGTGGCAGTCTCAGCACGCACAACATCCATCTCTTTCTGCAAATCAACCTGGCCCTTCTCACCTTTCTGCTCAATCTCGGCATTAACCTTGTCAATCCCCCCTTGAGCCTTGCCTATCTCATCTTCAAGCTGCTTGATTTTTGCCTGCGTGGCATCCATCTCGCTCTTGAGCTTGTCAGCCTTCTTCTCAAGCTCCTCAAGATTCTTTTTTTTGTTTATTATCTGGAGATGGACATACGTGGCTTTATTTTGGCCAATCTTGTCCCTCATTTCCCTATACTTTACAGCCTGGTCATGCTCGGTCTTGAGCTCATCCAGGTAGGTCTTACGCTCAGTGAGCACTATCTTAGCTTCCTTGAGCTTGTCATCCACCCTTGCCAGTTCCAGCAGGGCCTCGTGCTTCTTATCTTCGTAGAGGGAAATTTCAGAAATCTCCTCAACAACCTCACGCCGCTTTTCAGAGGACATCTCCGTGAACTTGTCAATATCCCCCTGCAGAATAATGTTGTAGCCATTGGGGTCAATCCTGGCCAGCGAGATAAGATCTATGACATCCTTTCTGGAGCACGATTTATTGTTTATGCGGTAAAGTGAGTTGCCGTTCTGGAGCACCTTTCTGCTGACAATAACCTCCTTTTCAGGATATGGGAAGACCTTATCGCTATTGTCAAAGAATATTGAAACCACCGCGTTTTTTGCAGGTGGATTGTTCTTACCCCCATTGTATATGAGGTTTGCTTGTCTTTCAGCACGCAGACCCTTGGCACTGAGCTTGCCCAGGACGAAGCAGATGGCATCTGTCACATTTGATTTCCCAGAACCATTTGGGCCGAGCACGACGTTGAATTTGCTCCCAAAAGGGATTTCTGTGTGCTTGCCAAATGACTTAAAACCCTGCATAACGATTTTGTTTATCTTAGTCATTCCACAGCCCTTTTTTCAGTGTAGGGAAAAATTAGGCATTATATATAGGTTTTGGTGAACGTCGAGAGAAAAAAAGGAAAAGTTGGGGGCAAAGCCCCCTAAAATTGTTTATTCTATTTCAACCACGGGTGGCCTGTTGACATCAATGACATCTATCTTCACATCAATTGATGATGAGGCTCCCTTTGAGTCTGTGGCTGTTATTGTGACTGTGTGCGTGCCCTGGTCGTTGTAGTTGGTCTGGTAGACCGGTGATGTCATCCAGCCAGCGTATGACACAGTGAAGGTGTCCCCATCAGGGTCCAAGATTGAAGGCTCAAGCCTTACAGTATCCCCCTCGTTCACAGATATCTCATTTATTCTCTGTATTACAGGAGCCCTATTTAGCGGCACAATGGTCACCTTGAACTTCTGGACTGTCTCTGCTGACCCATCAGACACGAGGACGCTTGACTCATAAACGCCAGCATCCCCCTGTTTGGTCTGCCATTGCCCTTCATTGTTGAAAGGCTTGGAATAGGTCACTTGCAAATCATCCTTGTCAGGGTCTGATATTTCTGCGGTAACCTTTACAAGGTCCCCTTCAGTGGCAGTGATTGACTCTATCTTAGCAATCACAGGTGGCCTGTTGACATTCAGCACGTTTATTTTCACGTCCTTAGCCACAGAGTTCTTGCCATCAGAGGCAATTATAGTCACAATGTAGGAACCAGCGTCCTGATATGCTGTCTGGTAGGTTGCCGATGTCATCCAGCCAGTGTAGGTTACTGTTACCGGGTCATTGTCCGGGTCTGTAACAACAGGCTGCAGCACAACGGTTTCCCCCTCTTTCACTGTAATCTCTGATTTAATATCGATTACAGGAGGCTTATTGCGAGCCTCAATTATAAGGAGAACCTCCTTTGTGGTCTCAGTCTTACCATCTGATACTGTTATAATGACCTTATATTGACCAGCATCTCCATCCTTTGTTTGCCATTCCCCTTTTGCATCCAAAGGCGCAGAATATGTTATCGTGAGCTTATCACTGTCAGGGTCTGTCGCCTTGACTTGAAGCTCCACAAGGTCTCCTTCTTTGTACTTTTTGACAGGAGTCCCTTCCGATATTGGTCCAGTCACTGCCCCCGTTGGAGGCGTTACTGGCTTGACAGTTGTCGCCACAGTTGTTTTTGGCGGCTCGATTACCACTTTGGTTGGTTCCTTGGTGGCGTTTCCACTGTCATTATAATAAGAAACAAACACCCCTGTTTGATTCCCCTTCCCAGCATCTCGGGCACAGCCCGCAATTGCTATTATACCAATTAACAGCAATCCTATAACTAACCCTTTTTTGTTCATTCCCTCCACCTCATTTTAAAACTAATTATACAGTTGCAAATACTAATTACTATTCTAAAATAAAAAACTCATATATAAAACTTGTTGTAATGCGGTATATACATGCAACATCTCGTCTTAGAATTTAGCTAGGTTAAAAAATTTAACTGGTAATTTGTTGTAATCCGGGAGATACACAAGAAGTACTGTAAAAAACTGGGCCCGCGGAGATTCGAACTCCGGACCTCTCGATTTCTAGGCAAGAGCTATCAGTCGAGCGCTCCAACCAGGCTAAGCTACGGGCCCAAGATGTTGAGATGAAATTTGAGGGCTTTATAAACATTACTGTGCAGGGAGAGCAAATAGGACAAAGCTATTTTGATAGCTGGACCAAAGAAATTGCCTTAAACTCGTTTTCAAGCATTGCCTCCGTGCTCTTGGTAAGCTTGCCATTTGTGAGGAACAGCACAGGCAGCTTCTTGTTGCTCCCGCGCACCAGAGCCTCACTCAGGTCAGCCTCATTTATCCTCTTCTTGGACTTGGCCTCAGCATAGTATATTATTGTCCCAATTGCACTCGGGACCTTGAGGAGATACCAGGCGTGTACGCCTTTCTTTAGAATCTCTTCCTGAAGCACATCAATTCTGTTTTGCTCAAAATACTTGACAGCTTGGCCAAGATATTGGGAGCTGGAAAGCGGTTTCTCTTCTGCAGGAACGGACTCAGGTTTCAACTGCGTCTGCAAAGGCCTTGGCTTTTGGGGCAACTGCCTTGGGGATTCCACGGGTTCAGGCATCATCTGTTTTTTTGGTTCAATCAGCTTTGGCTTTGCAGCTTCAGGCATATCTTGCTTAATTGCTTCAACCGGTTTGGGAATTTCTTTTACAGGTTCAGGTTTCTTGGGCAGGTATTTTTCCCTTATCTTTGCCTCCACCTCTTCCATTGGCAGCAGGTACCAACGCCAGAAAAGTTGTTGCTCCTCGCCAATCTTTACCTCAACTGGTTTTGCAAAATCCTTCATCTGCCTGAGCGCAACCCTGGAAAGAGGGGTTTGCTCAGAATCCTTCAGCAGCAGTTCATTTCTCAAAATCTCATAAACGCGCAGCTCCTTTTCATGGAGCCTCTCCGAGTATTCTTGAAGCCTGGCCTCCTGTCCGGGTAGGTAGTAGAGTGGTGAGCCCCCCACCTTTACACTTGATACCTTGACCAGTCCGCGGGAAGTGAGCTCAGAAAGGTGCGCCCCCGCAAATATTATGTTTGTGTTTAGGAATTTGGCAATGTCCACAGGCAGCACTGGGCCTTTGGAGCGAATAAAAGAGACAATCTCATCAGGCTGAGGCATGGCTTAAGCGATGCATGGAGCGCTTAAATAATTTGTTGTGATGGAGTGTGGACTTAAAAGCGAGAAAAAGATTCATTGAACGGGGTTTTCGAATTTGAATTTCAAACCATTGCGGGTGAGGAACTCTTTAAACCTCTTTATTCTGTTGTTTATTATTTTTGGTGCCAACCTTCCTGGCATTTTGGCAGCGGGCGTGTTCGGCCTAATCTCTGCCCTGTAGAAGGAGATCATTCCAAAATCAATGCCATCAATAAAGTTTAATGTTGCAGAAAAGTCTTTCTCGGTTTCTCCAGGGAAGCCAATCATGAATTGCCCCAGGAGTTCCACCTCTGGAAGCTCTCGCTTTATTCTTTTTAAATATTTTTTCAGCTTGTCTAGGTTAAGCTTTCCGCGGCCCATTCTTTTTAGCACCGTTGGGCTGCCAGATTCTATTGATAGAATGATACTGCGGATCCGCCCCCTATTGGCCCCCAGCACCCTTATGAATTCTTCTCCCTGTTCCATTAAGAGACCAGGGTTGAGGGAATTGTAGAGTTTAACCTCGTAATTTCCTGGAATCTCAAAGATTTTTTCAAGCAGGTGAGTGAAGTTTGTGCCAATATCCCGTCCATACCCTGCAACATCCACGCTGTACAATAAAATTGAATGGTATCCTTCCTTTAAGCCCCTCTTAAATTCTGAGACTATCAAATCGACACTCTTACTAACTATATCGCCATGCACCCCTTTTATTGCGCAGTAGGTGCAATGCCCTGTGCAGCCCATGTTGATTCGTATTGAATAGGTTTCGTATTTCCCTTCACACAAATAATTGTACCCCCTCATAATCAGAGACGCAAGCCCGTTGATTCTGAGAGAGCTTAAAATCCTCACGAGAGACACATTTGAATCCAATTTGCCGCTGTAGTGAGCCCCCCCGAGCGGAACTTTGAGATGGAGTATCTTGTCTATCTGTTCGAGTTTACGTGGTATAAGAACGGGTCCGTGATGTATACTCTCAAGCTTTTTTGGGTTTATCACGGGCAGGCAGCCTTCAACAATAACCTTTGCACCATTTTTCTTTGCATGATAAACGCCCCTTATTATTTTTAGCGCCTCGTTCTCACTGAACTCTAGGACAGCACATGTGCACACAATAATTACATCTGCCTTACCTATTGAATTGGTTTCCTCATAGCCATTTGCCAAAAGGTGATTCCTGAGCAGGTGCAAGTCCTGTCCCCTTTCTGGGCAGTGCCAAGTGGAGCAGAGAAAAAAGCGCTGAACCATTCTCTCCCCAAACCCCACTGAGTTTAAATATTTTTCTTAAAAAATTTTCTTCAAATTCTAACTAAAAGTGGGCGTCCACCCTCAAAATTATCCACAGAAAAGTTTAAATATTAGGTACCCTTGAGAAGCGTTATGTTCAAAGGAAAAACGGAAAAAATTCTGGAAGCTATTGGAAAGATAAAGAGGGCACTCCTACACAGGTTTATTGACTTTAGTAGTTTAACTAATAAGAATTAAGCTCCTTTTTATCTTGCTAGCAATTCACCGTTATTATTCATATAAAACGGTAGGAGCACACTTTCTCCGGGGTTATTAATTTCAATAAGTGTCATATTAAACTTTCCGAAAACGTTGGCTTTGAAAGGGAAAACTCCAAATTTAGTCAGTTGAGGAGCCCACCTATATTTTAGGACAACCATTTTTGCTGTTGATTTTAAAAAAAGTGCACCCTTCTTGTCTTCGCTAATTGACCCGTTTCCCAAGTAGAAGTAAGTGGGTTTAACTATTGGCTCAAAAATGCTGAAATTCCCAATTTCCGCAGTCTGTTTGAATTCAGGGCAGGTGGAGAATCTCTCTTTGGAGTTGTTATCCCATATCACTGCCCAATGCACATTAAATATGTCAATGTAACTCACCAAATCCTCACATTGCAAAGTTTGGATTGGCAAGTTTATTACATTCCCATTATCATTAACCCGCCCATCACAGAGCAGGTCGCCTTCCCCTAAGGAGAGATAGTGTAGGTCGGCATTAACGTAATGGAATTCATTGCTTGCGAATTCTCTATGCAGTATCGAAGGAAAGAGGGAAGGGTAGCTCCCCCCGTAAATATGTCCGCTCCTAGTGCCCGATCCCTCAAGGAGGATTCTCCCATTGTTGTCTGTGTTATTGGAAAGCCACCCCAACAGTCGAACTGTATTCTCAGGCGGTTCGGTTGAGAGTTTCTGCTCCCAAATCTCTCTTGGAGAATAGCTAGAGAGACAAACATACACCAAAAGGAATAGGAGGGTAAGCCCCAAAAGCCACATTTTCTTCAAGAATAATTTTTCCAGAAAAAGGGCAGAGAAAGGCACCATTAAAAAAAAGGCAAGGAATTGGAACCTCTGGGGATGAAGCATCCAAATGAGTGGTTTGCCTCCACCAAAAAACCCGATTAGGAGGAAGGGAATAATAACAAAAAGGATTGGCTTTTTTAAAGGAGAATAAACCAGCCCCAGCAGGCCTAAAATGAGGACTATTGTTGGTAATGGAGAGGATTGAATTTCAAAGAGAACTTCTGAAAACCCAGATTCCTGGTGAAACACACTTAAGGGTGTTCCAACAATTTCCCATGCGGCAAATACCAAAAAAAGGGCAGTTAACACATTTAGGGCAAGGAGTAGATATTTCCAATTTGACTTAAATTTTAGGATAATGTAAGAGATGAGCAGAAAAATAAGTGGCGCGGAGAGGGGGAAAAAATACTCATGAAGGGGGTATGTGCCAACCAACAGTATGGTTGATATCCAAAGCAATTTCTTCTTTCCTGTGATGCAATACTTTACTATAAATGAAACTGCAAAGAGCCACATTACCACGAATTCAAAGAAGGGCAGCAGGCCATAACTATTGTAGCTATGAACACTTGAGAAATTCCATAGAATTATCGCAATCCCCAGAGAGATTATACTCCCTCTCTTGCTTATACCAAAGTTCCTTGATGTGAGATACAGGAAAAAAGGCAGAAAGAGATTTGAAATAAACAGGTAGAGTTTGAAAAGGATAGTTAGGTTAAGGTTGGGTAGAGAAAAGCTGAGAATCCCAAGATGAAAGAACTTTGGTGCATATCCCCAGAAACCAATCCCTGCACTAAAATCATATGGGATTATGGAAGGCTTGCCCATAGACAAAGAATCCCTCATCAATTGGAGGGAATGCAGGTGTAAGGGATAATCATAGGTTATTACCGGGTTTTTATCCCAAATCTTTTCAAAGGGCAGGTAATTGTTTGTCAATACCACCTGAATAACTAGAAGTAATATGAGAATCCAAACAGATTGCTTCCGCATATTAAATAGAATAAAGAAAGAGGTTTAAATAAGTTTAGGGATTAAACCAGCGTGGCGTAGGCCTGCCTGTAGGCTTCCTCTTCAGGGTCGGTCCTTGTCCCACCATTTACCAACTCTCTAATCCTGGCAACCTCGCTTTCTGGCAGAGGGATGTTACAGAACCTGTACTGCCTTACATAGCTCCAGCCGTATCCATAAAGATAATTGAAGTAATCGGTTTTTGTTGCGAATTTACTAATATCCCTGCAAAGCTTAGCTTTTATGATTTCATAGTCTGGGCTGTCCTTGAAAAAGTCAATATTACCTTGCTTCTGGGTGACTGTGTATATTAGCGTATAGATTGTATCAATCCATTTCACATGGCAGAAGTATCCATACCCTTCTCTATCCCTTCCCAAAATTACATCTGGGTTTTTGTCAGGTTCCAAGTCATAGAGCCTGGAGCAGAAATCTGCTGAATTGTATGAAACTAGGGTGTCAATCCAGGATAGCTGGTCTTCATGGCTCAGCAAACCCAAGGCAATTCCGGAAGACAATGTGTCGAGATTCTCCCAGAAGTTCTTTACTGTCACAAGATTGCTCTTCTGCGCAGCAATCCTTGCCGAGATATCTGTTCTTAGCTCAAAACTTCTTGGGATTTGATCCACGGGGATACCTTCATCTATATATTTCCCTATGAATGAGCTAACCTGCTCCATAGGGCAAGTGGATATGTCTGGACACTCCTTAGTAAATGCTTCATTGAAGCTCTCAAGGTCAACATTCGAATAAGCCATCTTCCTTACATCTTGAGCAGGGCCTTTTTTCACAAGAGCAGCCACTGCTATAAGGATTAAAACAACAACAACTAATCCGATTATTGCCCATTTTGCCGCGCTGGCAGAATTTTTATCCCAAGTGATGATTGCCATAGAGGAGAGTTTGGATTGCTCACTTTATAAACCTTTTTCACTATTTTAGAGAGGAGAAACGGTTTTGAAGCAAAAACTACCTTTTTGAGGGGTATAAATCCTCTGCAAGCCTGTCCCAGCGTTTTAGCCCCTCTTTGATCTGGTCTGGGGATGCAAACCCCTGGTTTGACCTAACGGTTAAGTCTGTTTCATCCCCACAGAATTTTCCCGGGACTGCCATTACACCATACTTGAGTATGTTTTCTTCTGTGAACATCTCTGAAACAGCAACGCCAGGTTTGAATGTGATAAAGAAAAACAACGGGCCGCGATTATATCCCTCAATGAGCGGCCACAGGTGTTTGGTTTTCTGTAGCTCACTCTCAAACAAATCCCCCTTGGCCTTATAGCCCCGCCTGAGTATGTCAATGTGCTCTGCAATGTCATAATTCATGAGGTATGTGGCAACCTCTGCCTGAGCTTTGGTTGATGGGCAGAGGGAGTCTGCCTGCTCAATGACTTGTATCTTATCTATGAACTCTGCATCACCAGCCAGCACAGCCAGCCTTGAGCCAGGGAATATTATTTTAGAGATGGTAAACAGGAAGAGCACAGGATTTGACGATTCTCCAAGCCCTTTCTGCATGTCCTTGCCAATCTTGTTCAAATAGGGCAAACCATCGTGCTTGAACTCGCCGTCTAGGAATCCCACCTCACCGTAAGGCTCATCCTCAAAAATAACAAGGTTGTATTTATATGCCAGTTTCACCAGTTTCTCAGCCCTCTCCCTGGGAAGCACAGTCTGGTTGGGGTTGTCATAGAATGCGTTGATGTAAACCATCTTCCCTCTTCGGTCTTTATCAACAATTGATTTCTCCCTTTCTATAATCTCCTCAAGCTCCTTAATCGATAGCTGCCCAGGAACTCTAACCTTGTGGCTCAAATCTGGATTTGGGACAGTTCTTTCAAGGTCTTCCACCAATTTGTCAATTACAATCCCCCTCTTGTCTACGGGAATTCCCCGTTTCACAGCCCCGACCAACTCGAAGGCGGGAATGGCCCCCACGTAAGTATTTCCATAAGTGTAAACCACGTCATGTGGATTAAGAAAGGCCCGGGCCATGAGTGATATTCCTTGTTGACCTGCATTGCAGACCAGGATTTCATCCTTGCCGTATTCAACCCCGGTGAGCTCCTTGAGCAGCTTTACCATTTCCCCCTTGAAATGCCCGCGGCCAGTGGTGGCGCAGTAGTTGAGCTCACGCTTGAGGTCGCCTGCAAAGCGCTTCAGCCCTAGCTGTTTGAGGTGCTTTTCAGCGATAGCCTTGCCTTCCGGGGAAACCAAGTCAATTGGGAGCTGCTGACATTTGAACATTTCTTCTGTGGGCATGGTCTCTGGATCAGGCAAACCACCAGCAAAAGAAATTATCTCGGGATGCTCCTGCAACAGGGCAAGCATTTGCCTCACAAATGACGGACGCTGCTTAATCGCGCGCTCTGAAAAAAGCAGATTCTTATCATATCTTGTGGCTTCAACCATACAAATCCCCCCCGGGCAGAATTCATATTACAAGGTATGATTAGTAGGTATAAAAGTCTTACGCTTTGGTGCTTGCGTTAATGCCGGTAACAGATGCCCTATTTCCAGCAGGACTCTCAAACTCACCTGTGTTTTTCCACACCCCGCCTTTCACACAGATTATACAGTTTGCAGATTGAACATTTCGGTGAGATTGGATTACAAACTTGCTGCCCGTGGGCAACCAGCGCGGAGTTGAAGCCATTGTTGAAGAATGATATTACTCAAACTGCCCCGAGTCATTTCTCCCTATTAAGTTTTATAATCAAAAAGCCTGTCGCATGGATAGGATCTAAGCACTAATTTCGCGTAGAGGTGGTTTTTCAATTTTGAAAAGGGGTGTTTTAAAATTTTCTTTAAACTAACCATGTTCATTACTCTCTCCAGTTCGCTCTTCTTTCTCAATCCCTCAGCTTCAATTTGATCCCATGAGAGTTTTTCTGATTCATATCTGTAATAGATGAAATCCTGCCTGCCTAAAGGCCGAATACCATATTTTTCCGGTTGTTTAAGGATAATTGAATTCTCATTGAGGTTGAATGCATTAATGCTTATTCCACCGATGTACTTTTGGTTTTTAAAAAGGAAATCCCTTGTTTCAAGAAATTCTTTATCAGTTTCACCAGGAAAATTTACTATCATTGTGAGAAAAACAAATATCCCCTCTTCCCAAAGGCATCTCAAGATTTTACTGCTGCTTTCAACTGTTTGGGGTTTTCCCATTAGTCTTAGAACCCGGTTGCTGCCAGATTCCATTCCCAGCAAAAGGTGCGAGCATCCTGATTTTTTTAGCTTTTTGGCAACATTTCCATCAATATATGACAATGCTGCAAAAGAACCCCAGCGGATTCCAACCTTGGGTAACTCATCTATTAACTGGAGAAAATATTCGCGGTCATTGTTAATTGCGCAATCACAGAAGAAAAAATAATTTGAGTTATACTCTCTTTTTAACCATATAATCTGGCGGATTTTCTCCGGGAGTGGATCCCCTGGGATGAAAGGAGTAAAAGAGGTTACGCAATAAACACATCTCCGATTGCACCCCATTTCATGGGCGTAAGGAATTACATTCTCTCTCCTATTGCCAATACATGTTCTGTAAAGCTTCCATGGGACCCCTTCAAAATTTGGGAAGATTGAAGTTAAATCAAATCCAGCTATTTCTCCCCTGGATTTCAAATAACTAAAGAACTCAAGTTGGTTGGGAAATATTTGTGGCAATCGTGGGAATGTCTTTATGATTAACCCGTTATCTACGATTGAAAACATTTGCCCGCCAAGGTAAACATTGTAACCTTTTTCTTTCAAATAAGAGGCCAATGCCATGCCCGGATACATTTGATAATGAGATGCAATTGATATCCCAACATTTCCCGCCCGTATTCGGGTATTGCTAAGCACTTTCTTAGAAAAAGAGGAGAGCTGCTCTTTTTTCCCAGATTCAAGGCAATGCTTTAGGTAACCTCCGGCCCATTTTTCCATAAATTGCCGTGGCAATAGCCTCACGGATTTGATGTAAAGGTCATCCTGAAAAACTTGTACGCCCGCTTTTTTGAGATTGTTTGCCAAAATGGCCATGCCTATTGGGGGTGTTGAGATATCCTCAATAACTTCTGAGGGTGCATTAAACAGCTGAATGTTCATTATTCTTCAAATCTTTTTTTTGAGCTTAGTTTTAAGGTAACAACCTGGATAAAGGGGAGAAGTATAAAATATTTTGTATAATCTATCAGCAGGACTCTCAAACTCACCTGTGTTTTTCCACACCCCGCCTTTCACACAGATTATACAGTTTGCAGATTGAACATTTCGGTGAGATTGGATTGCAAACTTGCTGCCCGTGGGCAACGAGCATAGTATTGAATCCCCTCCAATGCCTTTGAGGGAGCAATTCACGGAGGGCAAACTCCGTCTGCTCAGGGGTTTTAGTTTTGACCAGACCAAGACGGTTGCTTATCCTGTGGACATGCGTGTCAACACACAGCCCGGGTTTGCCAAAACCCTCTGAAAGCACAAGGTTTGCTGTTTTGCGCCCAACTCCCTTGAGGGCAAGAAGCCTATCCATAGTGTCGGGCACCTTGCCATCATTTTCTAGGATTGTTTTTGACAGATTTCGAATAGTGCGAGCCTTTGTTTTGTAGAATCCAACCGGGTAAATTGCTTTTTGTATCTGGGCTTCTGTGAGTTTGAGAATACCCGGTGGGGTATCTGCAAGGTTGAAGAGCTGCTTAGATGCTTTTGCAGTCACAGCGTCTTTGGTTCTTAGTGAAAGGATTGTGGAAATTAGGACCCGGAAAGGATAATTACCGTTACCCAACTTGCTGTGGAGTGGCTCAAAATAACCTCTGTACTGGGATTCCAGAATCTCCAGTATCTTATCTGTTTTGTTCATTCTGGTAGAAGAATAATGGGAAGCTCTTAAAAAATTTTTTCAGCGAAAGTTTTAAATAAGAGGATACTCTTTTTACCTCTATAAATTAACTACAAAAGAGGGATTTATGATGATAAAACGCGCTCAGGCTGCAATGGAATTCCTGATGACCTATGGTTGGGCCATCCTGGTTGTTCTTGTTGTTATCGGTGCATTGGCTTATTTTGGTATACTCAACCCAGCAACACTGCTGCCGGAGAGGTGTGAAATCCAGATGGGTATACAATGCGCAGACCATCTTGTCAATACTACAACTGCAACCAACGTTGGCCGCATTGTATTGAAAATAGAAAACGGCCGAGGCACAGATATTAAAGTAGCAAGAATTACTGCAAACGGCACCTCTGCCAGCACTGCAGACTGCTCATGGCTCCCAACAGTCCCTGGCACGGGCGATGCACTCATCCTCAATGGGGCGTCGTATAAGTTCAAACTGAATAGGTCGGGCTGCCCTATTGAATCAGTCTACAAGGGCAAGAACACCAAGCTAAAGTGGGACTTGGCCATAAAATGGTATGATGCAGATTCAACAAGCTCTTTCACCCACACTGCCAAGGGGCAGCTGATGGCTGTTGTTGAATAAAGTTTAAATACTCTTTTCATTTGTGCCTGACCATGCAAAAAAGGGGGCAGGCTGTGATGGAATACGTCCTTGTTACAGCCCTTTTCCTGCTGGTTTTTGTTCCCACAACTTACATCTTTCTAAGCCAGATTAGTAAATCTTCAGACGAACTCTCAAAGTCCAAGCTCACCAAGCTGGGCACTTCAGTTGTTAACACAGCTGAGGAGATTTTTTACCAAGGGCCGCCCTCAAGCATTACCCTCCGCGAGGACATGCCTTCAGGAGTCCAGAGCATGTATATTGTTTCAGATTGGAACAGGATACCTCCAGTAAACCAGCTCATCTTCAATTATTCGGGAGGAACAGGAGGTTCAGAGCTGCTGGTGTTCACATCCAGGGTTAACATCAATGGGAGCTTTTCGGACGTGGCTGTTACAGCCGGTCAGAAAAACATAGAAGTTACGGCCAGTAGGAATGCATCGGGCGTCGCTTTTGTGAGGGTAGAAGTTAGATGAGCCGGGCGCAGTCCTCCATAGAGGCAGCATTGATTATCACCTTTATGATGATGGTGATGATCACCTTTGTTGGGGTTATAGCAAAAAGGACTCTTGAGACACAGCAGCAGAAGCAGCTCAGTTCTCTGGAGGAAGTGGCTGTGTTGATAAGGAACGAGATGGATATAGCCCTAAAAGTTGAGCCGGGTTACAGGCGAGAATTTTCAGTCCCGGTAAGGATAAACGGGATGGTTTACAACGTAACGCTTATAAACTCCACTACGCTTAATTCCAATTATTCATCATTGGTGCTCCAGACAAATCTTACCAAGGATTATTCGGCTGTTGAGCGCATCCCGGGAAATGTGACTGGCAGGATTTGCGTTGGACCAAACCGCACAAACTTACTAATAAAAGAGGAGAATTGGATAAGGGTGAGATGCAAAGCATGAAATCAGGCCAAGCCTGGAGCATCGATGCCATTGTGGGTGTCTCACTTTTCATTATTATTGTGATTGCTGTGCTTGCATTCTCATTATCCCAAGGCAAGGGCTCTAAAACAAATGAACTCCAGATGGAGGGGGAAAGGATATTCTCCACATTAAGCGATAAAGGGTCGGGCCAGATTGTGGATGAAAGGAAGGTTAATCCGGAGGCACTGCTGGACTTAAGCCAGATGAGCTATCAGGACCTCAAGAACAAAATGGGCATCAAGAATGATTTCTGCATATATTTTACGGATGAGCGGGGGGATCTCCAGTACATAGATGACGAGGGCAAGATTGTTGGCATAGGGAGCCCTAAAGTAACCATCAATGGGGTGCGCTGCAACAGCAGCAGCTGAAAATGCTCGAGCAGCTAATCTTAATCTTTATAGTGGCATTTGGACTAATAACCTCATATGAGGACATACGCTTCAACAGGATAAGGAACAAGTGGGTGCTGCTGGCTATCTCTTTCGGTGTTTTTGTATCTATTTTCGTTTTTATTTCAAACCCCAAGCTAACAATCCCGGGAGGAGGGCCATACCTTGTTGAGTTCTACCTTAATGTGCTCTGCACATTTGTCTTGGGTTACATCCTTTGGTACACTGGGCTCTGGAGCGCGGGTGATGCAAAACTCTTCCTGGCATATGCTTTCCTAATACCAATAACAACATACCAGTTTGGTTACTTCCCCCATTTCCCGGCCTACACGCTGCTCGTTAACACATTCACCCCGTTCCTGCTGTTCTTCATAATTTATGTTTTAATCAGGATTAAAAAAGCCCTGAACCCCGGACTGCTCAAGTGGACATTCCAGCCAAAGCTGCTGCTCACCATAGGGCTCTTCCTGTTTGGGTTTGGATGGGTCGTTACTGCGCTCTTCAACCTTCTGGGCGTACCTAGCAATGCAATCCTCCAGGTGGTTGCCCTGTTTACAATAATTCTTGTTGCTAGTAGGTACCTCAAGTTCAGGCTCATTACTGTAAGCGTTCTGCTGTGCATTCTTAGGTTGATTTTTGATTTCAAGAATTATGCAAACCTCGAGTATCTCTGGAACTTTATCTTGGTTATGGTGCTACTGCTCATCCTTAGGTTTTATCTCCTTACCCTCTCCTATGAGGTTTTTTCAAAAGATATTTTCATTGAAAACCTTAAGAGGGGAATGATACCCGCTGAGGATGTATATAAAGTCGCTAAATCCCATTTCAGGAAAAGGAGATTTGCTTATTTCTCATTCTTGGAGGCACTCCTAAGGAAATCCCAAGAGAGCTCCCTCTTCAACAGGTTGGGGGATGGCTTGACTGATAGTGAGGTTAAAATGGTCAAGAAAGCCCATAGCAGTGGTTTTCTACGGGAGCATACTATCCGAATCTACCAAACCCTGCCCTTTGCCCCGTTCATGTTTGTTGGTGCAATACTCACACTCATTTTGACAACTGACATTGCCATGTTCGTAAAAATTCTCATAGAAAGTTTTATATAATATCTTTAGTTAGAAAAAGTGAGGGGGGACATGAGCAATATTAAGGTGGAGGGGGGCAGTGCATTTTTTCAGATTAATCCCGGGCTCTTTTCTGTTGAGGCTGTGCTCAATGCAGCCTATTCGCTGACTGAAAAAGCCTATGTTGTGATTGATGGTGACATAGACCGGCAGCTGTGTGTAGAGCTTAAGCCCAAAGGGGATGGGAATCCTGAAGAGCTTGCGCAGGAATTCGGCAATGAATTGGTTGGCGCGCAGGTTTATCTCCTTGAGTCTGCAAAGAAATCAAAAATCACAGAGGCCATTGTGGAAGAGGCCATGGCCGGGCTCATCTCGCCAGAGGAGGAAGAGGATGGAGAGTAGTGTTCAGGTGAGGGCTGGCGGCGTGACTCTCAAACTAAATAGCGGGGTTTACTTAAAGAAGGCTGTTCTTCTGGCTTCTGAGGCTTTTGGGGAGAGCTGCTGGGTCAACCTGGATATGTCAGAGGGCAGTTATTTGGTGCAATTAACCCCCAAGGAGCCAGGCATGGAGCTTGAGCCTTTGGGTTATGAGTTCTTCAATTACGTGCTGGGAATAATGCAAAATGTATGAGCTCTTCTCACCCAGGGTTGAGAGGCTTTTAGGGGGCTACCTCATAACCAATGATTGCGGGGATTATGTTATTCTCAATTCTGCGGATTACCAGAGGTTCAAGACTGGCAATCTGGATGGGGAGCTGCACCAGGTGCTTGAAAAGAAAGGTATAATTGTAACAAACAG
Source organism: uncultured Candidatus Woesearchaeota archaeon (assembly GCA_903915225.1). GTDB lineage: Archaea > Nanobdellota > Nanobdellia > Woesearchaeales > B29-G15 > B29-G15. The sequence goes on along the minus strand of CAIWSB010000066.1, from coordinate 19,726 downwards.
TAATCGCCACAAACTTGTCAACAAATACAGGTTTAGTAAGAGGCAATTGCTTCAAGGCCCGTGCCTCCACATTATTATCCCCACCCGCCGCTGCAACCAATCATGCGTATACTGCCACGCCCCTACTGTCCCCCAGAATGAGTCTGGCTATGATATGGACATCCCGACCGCGAAAGCGGTGGTTGACTTTATCTTCAAATCCCCAAGCAAGTCAATTTCAATTGAGTTTCAGGGGGGTGAGCCCCTGTTGAATTTCAAGGTTATGAAGTACATCACAGGTTATGCGCGTGAGGTTAGCAATAGGCGCCTAAAAATGCTCAGGATTAGTTTCACAACAAATCTGCTGGCTATGGATAAAGAGAAGATGGACTTCATAATCCAGAATTGGGTGCTTCCGGGAACTTCTTTGGACGGCCCCAAGGAGCTTCATTCCAAGAATCGCCCAGGGGATTTTGCAGTGATGGAGAAATGGATAAAGACCCTAATGAAAGTTACCGAGCACCGTTTGTCTGCAATTGCGACAATCACTTCCAATAACGTGGGCTTTCCAGAGAAGATAGTTGATGAATATCTTCGCCTTGGATTTAGGAAATTTTGGGTTAGGCCATTTGACAGGCTTGGGCGCGGCTGCGATAACGCAGGGGTTTTGGGCATAACTCCCGAACAATACTTCACTTTTTGGAAGAGGCTTTTGACTTACATCGTGACTAAGAAAAAACCAATCTCCGAGATCGGCACAAATTTAATGGTCCAGAAAGCAATCCTCGGATTAAATCCAATGCTTACCGAGCTCCAAAGCCCATGCGGTGCAGTCATTAACCAGCTGGCTTACGACTATAATGGCGATATCTACAGTTGCGATGAGGCCAGGATGGCCGGAGATATGTTCCGGCTCGGGAATGTTTTCCAGGGTTACAAAGAGATTGTTAGCTCAGATTCGGTGCGCGGATTAATCAAATGCTCAATAAATGATGTGCTTGCATGCCAGAGGTGCGCATTCAAGCCATTCTGTGGTGTTTGCCCAGTCATTAGTTATGTCACCACCGGTTCTCCAATAACCAAAACACAAACCTTCCAGTGCAGACTTAGAAAAGCCCAGTTCAAATGGCTATTTGAGACCTATTTCTCAAAGCCCAGATTCAAGGAAGTTTTTAATAGTTGGGCGAAAACAAAAGATTTATAAACAATTTATCTATTAACTTACAAAAGGTGTGACAATTGACAGCAAAAAAAGGGGCTAAAGAGATTATTCCTCGGTTGAAGAAGACTCTGGGCGCTTATGCCCGTGGCGAAAGCGGTAAGATTTCTAAGCAATCAATGCTCACTGTCGGGGCAATTGTTGGTGGTGCTGCAATTGGCGCAGCAATAGCCTCAAAATCTGCCAAAGGTGCAGGGATAAGGCTCTTTAGGTCTGTGGGAAAATCAAGGATTATCCACCTGGACAACAACGTTTCTCTTGAGTTGACACCCTCCAACACAATCTTGGTGACTCACGAGCACTCAACCACTTCATCAAGCTCAAGCACCTCAAGCACAAGCACCAGCTATTAGTGTTCTCACCATAAAAGTTTAAATATTCTCTAATTGTTGTATTCATTGATGCAAAAATCTAATGTTGCCAACCTCATAGGCCCGGTTCTTAGCCAGGGAAAGGAGTGGGTGGTAATAGAGCCAGAGCCTGGTTTGGAGCAAGGAGAGCTCAGGATAACAATATTGGAGCTTCTTGAATATGAGCATCTTATCGATATTACTGTTGCCCGGCTGCCAATGTGCTTTATGGATGTGGCGTTCAATCATCTAGACAACAAGCCAGCACCTGAAAAGAGGAAAAGCCAGGAATGCGTGAGATGCAAGTTTAATTTCTTTTGCAACGGATTCTACCCAGAAATGGAGGAGTATGTGAAGGCAATTCCAGATATCCCAATAGAGGTTGTGATTGAAGTCACGGACAAATGCAACCAGGCCTGCAGTTTCTGCTTCAATAAATTTGAATACCGCCTAGATGCAAGAAATGCCAGAAAGGAAATGAATGGAGAAGAGGTTAAGTGCGTGCTGAAGAAAGTTAAGGAAATGGGAGTTAAAATAGTTAGATTCTCCGGAGGCGAGCCTTTGCTTCGTAAGGATATTTTTAATCTAATTGAATTCGCCAAGGACCTTGGTCTTAAGGTTTGGCTAAACACAAATGGCACCCTGGTTGCAGAGATTGCAAAGTTAATCGGGCTTGTTGAGAACGTATTAATCCCAATCCACGGATTTGACGAAAAGACAGATGAAGCAGAGACCCGGCTTAAGGGTTCTTTTGGGCTCAAGCTTAAGGCAATTGAACTACTCAACCCACACTGCTTAGTAAGGTGCGGTGTCGTGCTTACAAAGCAGAATGCGGCCAACATAGAGAGATTTTATCTGCTGGCCGGACAGCACGGCATCCGAATTATGGAGTTTTACCGTCCGATTGAGCTGGGCAGACATGATTATCTGAAAAAGGCAATATCGAATATTGCATCTCTGAACAAAAAACACAACCGTAATTTCCGCATTGCCAATGCAATACCATATTGCTTCAACAGCCAGGTTGCGAGAGTCGCACAGGGTGGAGTATATGATGACGGGGCAACAAGAATTGTTGTTGACAGCAGGGGCATGCTTAAACCCAGCTACTACCTTGTTGTTCCTATGGGTGATGCGCTCCAAACCCCGCTATGGGATGCGTGGAACTCCGAAGAATGGCTTGCATTGAGGGAACTCCGAAGAATGCCAATCCAATGCACAAAATGCATTCACCGCCACACATGCCGGGGCGGCAGCAGGGCATTGGCTAAACTGAATTCTGGAGATATTGCAGGAAAAGACCCTTTGATGAAGCGCCCGGTTTTAAGGTGAGACTGCAAAACAATCCGGCTCAATCTTCATTGAGGATTGCCCTGGCGGGAACTCAAGGAACAGTGAGCCTTCCCTCGCCTCATGGGCTTTTAGAACACCAAACTCCTCAATCTTTTTCTCATATGGGGCGTTGTTCTTGAAGTAGGTAACAATAATCTTGCAGTGCATGTCATAATCCTGGATGTTGCGAATCTCAAAGAAAACCCTCTGAGAGGCATCCCCTGCAGACTGGGTATATAGCCCGGTAATCTCAACATTCGGGCCGCTGGATTTTGACAGCAGAGACAAAGGCACAAGTAGTATCAGAAAAACAAGAAGGAATGTTAGGAGCTTTTCTTTGGTTCTTTTTGGGTTTGAGCTTAGGAAAGTTTCCATGTTGGTTTGAATCCCAGTTTTTCCAGGATGTTATGGCTTGCCTGACCCAGGTTGCCAATATCCTCTTTTTTCAGTTGTGGGACGGAATTACAAATCGCCCCTATAAGGTTAAAATTGTACTTCGCATTTATATATGTTTTGGTCCTACTTATGAATTCTTCAACATATGGGTTTAAAGCCACCCTTTTTTCTTTGGCCGGACTGCCAGCCAATATCTCAAGGAATTTCTTATCATGGTCTTGATAGCCAGAATTCTCACCCAGGCGAAGATGGGACTTTATTTTTTCTGTTAGAATCTCTTCATTCACAAGCCCGAGGGGTTGTGAGTGCAGAAGCTCCATCTCATCACCCCGGTATTTCACGGGAATGAGATTTGGACAGAGTTCCGGGCTCGCACCAAATTCAGCTGCAATTGCAGGAACGCGTGCATGATTCGCCTCCAGCAGCACACGGCCGAGGCTTTCGATGTTTGCAGTTGAAGGGAACAAGAGCACCCGTATTCGGCCTAAGAAATTCCAAATATCCTTGTAGGGCAGGTTTCCAACCCAAACCATATTCTCCGGCAGCTTTTTCTGATTGAGTTCACCAGCAACAAGAATTTTGCATTTCAGCTTTGGAGCAATATTTATCAGCTGCTGGAAATTTTTTTCCTGACTGCAGCGGCCGAGATATCCCACATCATCAGTCTTGGCACGGGGTCTTGGCTTCGGGAATGTTTCAATGCACGGGTAACACACAAAAGTGTTTTCTTCATTGAGGTGAGTGAAAAGTTTCAGGTACATATTCCTTGTGTAATTTGATGGGAAAATCACGGCATCTCCGGGCTGCTGGAATGCCCCGCAGGCAGCCTCCTGGAATAGGTAAGCCCCGTGAAGCGTTGTCTGCACGTCACGAAGAATCCTGAAGCGGAGCCCGAAACGCTGGCGGTAGTAATGGGGGAGGAAAGCGTAAGGGCCGTTATTCGTAACCAAAATATCCCCTGGCAGGAGGCGCTTTATGCCTGCTTCCATAAAACTGAACATGTCCCTAATTCCTTTGGAGCCAGGCTGTTTGCGTAATATCTCGGCAATGCGCCTGTAGAAAAGGTTTGCACCAGTGACATGTTCGCCAAGAGAATAGGAGTAATAGTAAATCATTATAATAATAATAGTAGAGAGTATTTTAAATTTATCTTCTTGAAAGGCTATGTTACGAGAAGTATTCTCTTACAGCAATATGGCGCTGGTCTGACGGGGGACGTCAAGAGGCGTAGCCGATGGACACCAGGGATTCCGAAGAATCCTCAGAAATGCTTGGCATACTCAAAAATCCTGGATTTCTGGTACACGAGAAATCTCGTTTGGATTTCTCAGTGTTTCTGGGACTAGAAATTCAGAGAATTTCTATGTCTCTGAGTGCCCCCTACGGGGTGTCAGACGAGCTCGGTGGAACTCCGAGCGACAGCCGCCATAGTTATTGCTGCCATAATATCCTATTACTAAAATTAATGTTAACCCAGAACCTACTTCCCCCTTTTGACTTTCCTAGTCCAGGTAACGTCAACTAATGGCGTGTAAGTTACCCTGTCAAATGAGATATGGGGTGGCATGTAGGGTATTGCAAGCTTAACCTGCTCCTTGAGCACCTCTTCCAGCGAGCTAGCAAGTTCCTTGGATTTCGGCGCCTGTCCCTCCACTAGACTTTCACCAAATTTCTGATAAAGCCCTTTTATTACATCCTCACTGTAATTTGGCTGCACCAAAAGTTCCATGTCTCCACTGTTGGGAGTGATTTCGCGAAGCCTACACTCACCAATGAGAGGCGTATGGGTTTTTACCCGGGCCTCAATCTCCTCGGGATCAACGTTCTTGCCATTTGGAAGCACAATGATGCTCTTCAGTCTCCCATAAAGTGCCAGCAGCGGCCGCTCGCGCCCCTTAACCCAGACCCAGCGTGAGATTTTACCAATGTCCCCTGTTCTCAGCCATTCCTCTCCCGTATGAGGGTCACGGTAGAAAACCCGAGCGGTCTTTTCTTCATCCTTGAAATACCCCTGCATCATATTAGGTCCGCGGAATAAAACCTCCTCAACATAACCAACCCCCTGGCCCGAGAGGATTTCAGCGGGGAGCATTCTAACCCTTATACCTTCTTTAAGGAATTCATAACCCTTTAGGTCAACACCGCGCTCAAAGCCCACCTTATCTGGCTCAATGCCCACAAGCGGTATCCCCACAGCGCCGCCGTACTGCCTGATTTCCTTCACCATCACACTATCCACTGGAGCTTCTGTGAGCCCATAACCCTCAAGTATGTAAACCCCCAACCTGGCTGCCCTTCTCCATGTCTCCTCAGAAAGTTTTGCCCCGCCACTTAAGAAGAACTGGACCCTGGCTAATCCGGCCTTGCTCATTGCCATTTTTCCCACTACCTTCTTCAAATTAGGTATGGGCAGTTTCATCAGCAGTTTTGCCAAGGTATTCTTATCTATCTCATTGTAAATCCTATCGAACATCATTGTGTAAAGCTGCGGGAAGCTCACAAGGTGAGTTGTTTTTGAGTATTTCACATCATGTGCAATGGATTTCAGCGAAGAGTAGAGAATGTATCTCCCACCAACATGGAATATTGCATAGCCGCATAGCAGAAGCCCAAGCACATGGGCGAAAGGGGCGGTTGATAGCAAGCGGGATCTTTCATCAATTGGGAACGTTGCCTTGGCAAAAAGCAAGTTGCTGAATATTGCTTTGTGGGTGTGCATCACTCCAACTGAAGAGCCAGTAGTACCTGAAGTATAAACTATGGAGGCAATATCATCCTCATTATTGTCTGGCTTGAGCGGGGTTTTGTCCAGCTTGCCACCCCGTAAAATCTCGTTGATGTCATAGCTTACCGCCTTGCTGCCGACCTTTGCCACCAGGTCCTCCTCATCCAGCTTGTCCAGCGGGCGTACCAGCATAGGCTTGTCTTTAATGAGTATTATCTTCTCTATAGAGGGTATGTTTTTAAAGAAATCCGGGTCCTCGCCAGTGAGCATGTCGTAGTATTCCTGGTCTATTACAATTGCTTTTGGCTGGTTGTGCTCCAGCAAAGGTCGTTCTGATTCCACCAATGCCTTGGGTTTCTTTGCCAGGATTTGAGGGGGCAATGGTACAGAAATTCCCCCAACATATTGTATACCAAATGAAGCAATGAGCCATTGGGGAGAATTATCCCCTAGGATGGCCACCCTGTCGCCCTTGCCCAGGCCCATTATCCTTAGTCCCTTGGCAAATGACTCAATATGCTCGAAGAAAGCCTTGTAGGTCAACCCTTGCCACTTCAGCTTCTCCACCTTCTCGGAGAGCCGTTTTATCTTTTTCTCCAGCCCACCTTTATGGTTGTTACCACCATTCTCCTTAATCTTATCTTTATAAGTGTTAATTTTCTGCTCCATCTCGTTTATCTCAACGTTCCCCTGTTGTGGGTCTTTCCAGGTTATTGCGAGATGGTCACGGTACTTCTCAGCAGAATTCCGTATAAGTTCATCTATAGTGAGTTTTTTTAATCCCACAAGAGTGGCTAATCCTTGGGGGGTATATTAAGTTTTATATGCCAAAAAATATAGTTTATAGATTATTGCTTCTTCTCGATGATGACCTGAAGATTGGGCCAGGAGGCCAAAAGATCATATACGACAAAGTCTCGCTCCCGGCAGAACTCGTCCACCAATAGATGCGCCTGGGCTGAGTAGTCTTTATGGAGCGTGGCTCCCTCAATGAATTCCCCCACCTTCATCTTGTGGGCTTGCTCTGCGGTAAAGTAATCTATCTCAAGGGCATATTTCCCTGTCATTGGCTCCCCGCTACGGAGTAATGGCCCTGCGGCGAGCTTAAAAGTTGACGCGCGCCCGCGAATGTCGCGAACCTTCTCCTCCAATATCTCCCTGGAGGACATGGTAAAGCTACTGTTAGGCAAAGCGTATTTGGGTTTTTCATCCTTGAGTTCCATACCTTTCGGGGTGGGATTTTCGTTAATAACTTTTTTGGTGATGGAATCTGCATATAAAAACAACAACAAGCAGCAACAGGCCCTAACCTCTTGGAAACATTTAAATACATTTTTCAAATAGTCGAAAGCATGGGTACAAAGCTAAAGGAACTTGTTGATGCCAAGCCAATTGAGCTAGAGTCGCTCCGTGGCAAGATTCTGATTGTTGACACCTTTAATATATTATACCAGTTCCTAAGCTCAATCCGGCAGCCGGATGGAACACCCCTAAAAACATCAACTGGTGCAATCACATCACATCTTATGGGGCTCTTCAACCGCACAACTAAGCTGATGGAGGCGGGCGTTAAACTTGCCTTTGTCCTTGATGGCAAGGCCCCAAAGCTCAAGCACATGGAACGGGAACGTCGTGCAGTCAATAAGGAGGAGGCAACTGCAAAATACGAGGATGCTGTTGCGCGTGAGGATGTAGGCGATATGAAAAAATATGCCGCGCGCACATCCAGGCTCACAAGTGAAATGGTTGCAGATGCCCGCGAGCTGCTTGAGGCATTGGGATTGCCTGTTATCCAGGCACCTTGCGAGGGCGAGGCTCAAGCAGCCCATTTGGTTGCCAGCGGTCAGGGCTATGCAGCTGTCAGCGAGGATTATGACAGCTTACTGTTTGGCGTGCCGAGGCTTGTGAAGGGGCTCTCAATCACCAGGCGCAAAAAGGAGCGTGATGTTCTAAACTACAAGAAATCTGAGATTGAGCTAATTGTCCTTGCTGACTTGCTCAACACCCTTAAGCTCAATCAGGACCAACTAATTGTTCTAGGCATGCTGGTTGGCACAGATTTCAATCCAGGCGGAATTCCCGGCATAGGGCCAAAGAAGGCATTAAAGCTGCTCCAGCTGCACGGCACAAACATAGGGGGAATGTTCACATCAGTCAATTGGGCGCAGCACTTTGATTTCCCCTGGGAGGACGTATTCAATCTTTTCAAAAACATGGAGCATGCAGAGAATGTGCAACTCAAATGGGGACGCCCGAATCAGAAACGCGTTCGTGAGCTGTTAGTCGGCAGGTTTGAGTTCTCGCCAGAGGCAGTTGACAAAAAATTAGGACAGCTGGGCACGCAGCAATCCTTGGGGGATTTTTTCTAATGAAATATGCAAAGGTTAGGAAAGAGGATGGGGAAAAGATAAGGCGAAAGCTCGGCGAAGCTGGGAAAATTGCTAAAGGATATCCAATAATATCTGAGGCAGGTTTTGTATTTCTCCCAGTGATAGAAACAAAGGGATTGAAGTACACAATTGTTGAAAAGGCAGCTAGCTCAGTTGAGAAGCCGACACTGGCAAGCCTTTTGAAGAGTAAACTAACGCCACGGCAACTGGAATTGTTACCCGGCGGCTTTGACTCAATTGGAACAATAGCAATCCTGGAGCTGCCTGAAGAGCTCTCCGCCAAGGGCAAGCATATTGCAGAAGCAATTCTAAAATTACACCGCAACATTAAAACAGTTGTGGCAAAGGCATCTGAGCACACAGGCCAGTTCAGGCTGCAAATGTACAAGCATCTTGCTGGTAAAAAGACCAAGGAGACAATCCATAGGGAAAATGGGATAATGCTGAAGCTGGACATTGAAAAGGTTTACTTTTCGCCAAGATCTGGTACAGAGCGCCAGCGCATTGCGAGCCAGGTAAAACCAAATGAGGATGTGCTTGTAATGTTCGCGGGATGCGGGCCGTTCACCTGTGTTATTGCTAAAAACGCTAAACCCAGACTTGTTGTGGGGATTGAGCTTAACCCCGAAGCGCACAAGTATTCGGTAATCAACAAGAACATCAACCACTTGGAAAATGTCACACTTTATGGGGGGGATGTTAAAAAGGTCTTGCCGAGGCTTGGCAAGCGGTTTGACAGGATTCTGATGCCGCTCCCAAAAACAGGTGCGAATTTCCTTGAAGTTGCTCTCAAATCAGCAAAGAAAGGGGCGGTGATACATCTCTACGATTTCCAGAAGGAAGAGGACTTCCCAGAGGCCACAATTGAGAAAATAAAAAAGTCATGCAAGAAATTCAAGGTGCTAGCTGCTGTTCTTTGCGGCTCCTACTCCCCCGGAGTCAGCAGGGTTTGCGTTGACTTCAAGGTTGGATGACCTGAAATAATTTATCCATTCAATAATCTTGATGAGTTCCTCATTGAACTCCTGCTCAAGCTTCTTCAGCCAGTTGCGTATGGCTGCATCATCATCTGACACCTTGCGCTCCAAGCGCTCGAGCCTTTTGTTAACCTCTGCAATGGCCTTGCGCATCTCTGCAAACTCTCCCTTTTCCTCCATCTTTGCCAGGCTCGCGCTCATCCCTGAGGCAATGCTCTTTGCCATCTGTGGAATTTCCTCTTCCCTGATGACCCTAACCTCTGTGACGAGCATGTCCCTGAGCCCTGACATTTCCCTTTTCAGGTCAATTAGGTCACCCTGCATGTCCCCTGGCTTTCTTGGCGGCCCTGCGGGGATTTCACGCACACCCCTAAGCTCAATTGCTTGTATATTCTCACTTATTTTCTTGAGCCTTGAGTTGAGTGTGTTTTCAGCAGCTGCAATAACCTGGGATTTAATCAGCTGAAGCCCTGTTTCAAGCCTCTTTGAAAGGAATTCATATTCCTGTTTGCTTGGCAGATTCCCAAGCCTCTTCTCCCAATAGTCAGAAAGGCGCCTTTGCTCTTCCCCTTGTCTCTGCTCAAGCCCATCAATCTTGGAGTCCAATACTTTCAAGCCGCCGTTAACAACCTCAATTGCGCGCGATTCAACATAGCCCCCAAATTCAGTGAGGTCTTCCTTGGAAACAAGGTTATCCTTCCTCCATTTGAAGAATTCGTTTAGCCTTCCCGGCTTAACCTTTGGCGGGCTGGGGATATTTGGGAGTTTCATTTTAGGTTCTCTTTGATAAATCCAATCCACTCGTTAATCTTGCCGATTTGTTCCAATGAGTATCCTTTAAATGATATGAGCTGGGAGTTTAGTTCTACAAAATTCCTCTTTACCAAATCAATTGTCTCGTCCTTTGACTCACTGGCTTTCTTCATCTGTAGACTCAGTTCATCCACTCTCCTGTTGGTTTTCTCAGTAAACTCCTTGAACATGGAAAGCTGGCTCATCAACCCCAGGCGTTCCTCGTCAGCCCTCAGTTCAAACGCTTCAATCTCACCCACCAGCTTTTCAACAGATTTTCTTACGTGGGCAAACCCTGTCTTGTCGGGTTTGCTGACCTCGAGCTCCTCAACCTTGGCTGTAATACCCTTGGCAAAGCCCTTCATCTCATCAAACAGGCGCTCCCTGTCCTGTGTCCATTGAGCTTTCATTGCCTCAGTCTCATCAGCAATCCTCTTTACAGCACGTTTCACAACCTCCATCTCGCCATGCTTATCATCTGGTTTCTTGAGCTGCTTAACGGCCTCCTGCACCTGGCTGAGCCTCAGTGCAAGCCCCTTGAGCTCATCTGTAAATATTTGGCTGCTGCCAAGGCCTGCTTTAAGAGCCTCAATGTCTTTTCTTTGTCTGGATATCTCATCAACTATAGTTTTGCTCGTTCCGCGGCCAACATCCTTGCTTATCCTGCCCAGATTCTTTGAGAACTCCTCTGCGCGGGAATTGAAGTCCGTGAGATATTTCTTAATTGACTCAAGCTGTCCAACCTTCACCGACTCGCTGTTGAGCTGCAGCATTGCCTGCCGCATGGACTCGATGTCCTTCCTCTGCTTGGCAAGTTCTATGCGTGCATCCACAACAGGGCTCTTGGAAATCACCTGAAGGGCCTTGGCCAAGGAATCTGCCTTTGAGTTGAAATCCTGGAGATTCTTCTTTATTGGCTCCAATTGCCCAACCATCACAGCATTTTTAGAAAGTTCGTTAAGTTGCAGTTTGATGGCTTCAATCTCATCCTTTTGTTTGGCAGGTTTAACATTCGCAGAAAACTCTTTCTTCAAATCCTCAATCTGCGAGGCACGCAAGGCATCCCTTCCGAGCAAATCCAGCTCAACCCTCATTGCCTCCATCTCCCTCCTTAGTTTTGTGGATTCCCCAGAGTTGAAATGTTTCTTCAATTCCTCAACCTGCAAAGTCCGGGCATCCAGTTGGCTCAGCCTGGAATTAATTGATTCCATATCTCTCCCGTTGCCTACCTTCTTTTGTTCACTTGCAACTGCAGCGATTTTCTCATCAAGCTTTGCGATTGAAATAGACAGTGCGTCGCCCTTAGCATTGAAATCCCGGAGGAACTTCTTAATCTGTTCCAGCTGCTCTAGCTTCACGCTGCTCCCTGCAACCTCAAATACCTCTGTCTTCAAAGCAGTCAGATCCTCAACCAGCTTCCTGTTATCCCTGTGTGTTTTGAGGAGATTGTCAAGCCGATTGGAGAGCTCATTAACATGATCCTTCAACGGCCCAATCTGGTCTGGCATTACGGCCCTGTTGCTGAGGTTGTTGAAATCTTCCCTTATTTTTATCAGTTCAGCCCCCATGCGGTTAAACTCATTGCGCAGTCCCTTTACCTCGTTAATGCCCCTTGCAACCTCCTGCATCCTGTCCATTTCTCCCTTTAGTTGATTCCTGAGATCCAATGCCTCTCGGGATAGCATGGGTTGTTTTGCTCCGCCGAATCCCTCAACTTCAAAGGAATTAAGGCGTGAATTGAGCCTGGCCAGTTTCTTCCTGAACTCAGTCTCCAGCATGGCCACATAATCATGGGTTGCGAGGCCGGAGCTAATAGTATCCAGCTGCGCCATCACATCATTGAACTTATGGTCAACAGTGAGCTTGTATGATTTCAAATCATTGAGAGCAGGTGCTACCTGGCCTTCTGTTCTGATTTCCGATTGGGTGAGTGAGCCCAAATGTTCCATGAGGTCAGTGATGCTCATTCCGTGGCGCTCCACTTGCCTATTCATAAGGTCCATGGCCTTGTTTATCTTGCCCATGAGCCTCATCTCGAATTCCTCAAGGTCTTTTGTCTTCACTCCACTAATAACTGCCTGTGAGATTTCCTCCTCAAGCCTTCTTTTCAGCTCATCTGCAACTGCATCAGGCATCTGCAGCTTGGCGAGCCCTTCCTTTATTTGTCCATCAAGCTTGTTAATAACAGCAGCCAGTTTTTCCGATGCTTGAGCCTCAAACTCAGACTTGCTAGCATCAATCCATTTCTCCATTGCAGCAAGCTTTTCATTTTGGGTCTTCAGTGAATCTGTAACCCCTTTCCTAAGTCCATCTGTCTTCTCTCCGATGTTGGCCCTTAATTCACCCTCAAGCTCCCTTAGCTTGGCTTTCACATCAGCCACCAGCTTGCCCTGCGGGGATTTGCGGATTTCAGCAAGAGTTGCCTTTGTTTCCTTGGCAATTTCCTCCATCTTGGATTTGAACTCGCTCAGCTTAGGGTCCGGCTTGGGCAATGCTTTCAGGCTCTCCCTGAGCTTGTCCATCCTCTCATCCGTGGCCTCAATCTGCCTCTTCAGCAGTTCCAGCGCCTTGCTGTACTTTGCCTCGGAGGTTTCCTTAATTGCCTTGTTCACATCTCTCAGCGCATTCTGGAATTCATCCCTAATTTCAGTTATTTTTGTATCCAATTCCTTGATAGAACCCTCTTTGCTGGCCTCAACCTGCTCCGTGAGGTGTTGTACTGCCCTGCTTAAATCATCCAGCTTCTCAGACTTGGCCTCATCAGGGGTTTTTTGGTTGATTGCATCTTTGAGCTTGGAAATCCCATCATTATTGCTTTGGATTTGTTGTTTTAGCTGCTCAATTGTCTTTTCAAATTTGGAGGAAATGTCTACCTTTACTTGATCAAGGTTGATTGAAGGCGCCAGCTTTCCAGAATCCCTTTTTGCGCTGTCAATAACCTGCCTAGCTTCGTTAATTATTTCCTGGAGCTTATCACGAAGCTCTCCTATCTCTTTAGAAGCACCTTCTTGACTTAGCCCCTCCAGCGAATTCTTAAGGTCTGTTAGCTCATTCTTGCTGGCATCAACTTGCTCATTGAGCTTACTAATTGCCTTGTCTAGCTTGGATTCAGCTTCAGCCTGCAAATCATCAAACTTCCTGTTAATTGATTCCTCATCCGCGCCTGTTTTGAGGCCAGAGACCGCCTCCTTAACAATCCCCTCAATCTCTTCTTTAAGCTCTTCGGGGGATTTTCCAGAAGCTGCCTGAGTAGAGAGTTCCCCAACCTTTTTCTTGACTATATCCTCAACCCTCTGCTCAAACTCGGCCATGAAGTCAAAGACCTGGCTTTGGAGCTTTTCAGCAGTTAGTATCTTTTCCTGAAGTGCATCAACTTTCTTCTCTAGAAAATCAGAGCCAGCGGGGCCACTAGCTAGACCTACATTATCACCCCTTTTACCAAACATATTATTACCTCTTTTTTCTAATTAAACTTTAATGATGGGATATAAAAAGTTTGTTCACTACTTTAAAATGCTCAGCCAATTTTTATCTCGCCAACATCCCCTATTGATATGTTTTTGAGCTTTGTGACATTCTGAAGCCCCTGAATCCTTACAACTGAATTATTTACTTCATATACTACCGTATATAATTTGTTTGCTTCGCTAACCTCAATGAAAGAGAGGTATGGGAAGGCGTTCTTGAGCCTTGTGAGGAGCTCTTCCTCAACAAATTTCTTAACCCTAATGCTGAAGAGATTGCTCCTGGCTGTGCCATCTGGATTTGTGGCATAGAGCGTTGTCTGTTCTACACCCGAGTAGCTTTTCTTGGGAGTGAAGTAAACTTTCCCCTTTTCCACCCTTATCCCTATATTTGGCGGGGTGTCGAATGAATAGCTGAGGTTATTCCCGCTGAAGTAATCTGTGAGTATGAGAGAGAAGCTCTTGTTCTCTTCCATTATTATGTCGGGAATAGGCCGTACAAATGCCGGAGGCAGTATCTTAGATATCTTTGAGAACCTATAATGCACGCGGTCTATCTTAAGCTCTCCATCTCCAATTATTTTCACTACTAACTTGAGCACGCTGGCATTGAATTTAACGCTGCAAGTTTCGTTGCATGCCTGGCTGAATTGAACAGATGGAATGATTGGCGGTACTTCGCTTGTGGTGGTAGTTTTTACAGTTGTGGGCTGCGAGGTTGTTGTGGCATTAATTGTGGTAGATGTAACATTAATCGTTGTATTGAGCAAAGTGGTTGTTGTGATATTAGAGATAGGGGCTGTTGTGGTTGTGGTGTTTGTGATCGATGAGGTGGTAGCATTAGTTACAGGAATACTTGAAGTTGTCTGGTTTGTTGGTGCAGCAGTTGTTGTGGTTTCAACAACACCCCCTCCGCCAGAAGTTGTAGTCGTGACTGCAGTTGTTGAGGTCTCGTTCGCAACAGGAGTTGTAGCTCCTGTTGTCGTGCTAGTTTCAGCAGTCGTGGAGGTTTCGCTTGAAGTTGTTGTTTGCTCAACAGTGCTAGTAGTCTCAGCGGTAGAACTGGTTTCAATAGAGGTTTCAGCAGTTGTTTCAACACTTGTTTCTTCGGTGCTGGGTGTCTCTGTAACTGGAGTTTCCTCTGCAGGCGGCTCTTCACCCACTGTCTCTGCCACAACCAGGCCAGTGAGGAGGTTTCCAGAGGCATTGGTTGTTGTGGTTGTTTCAGCGAGCCTCACACTACTTGTGTCGACAATAACCTGGCTTTTGTTGAACACCTCTAGCGAAACAATTGCTTTCCCTGCGCCTGTAAAGCTGCCATCAATATTCACTGCAGTCACTGTGCCAAAACCCTGCATATCCATGAGATAAGTATCCTCTTTGGCAAATGAAGCCCCAACATCTTTTGTGAGGTCAACAATAGGGCTGTAAATCACCAAACCAACTAGCCCGCGCCCGCCGAAATAAAGAACAAGGAATAATGCGGTGGCAATTGCGAGGTACCTAGCAGTGGCAGTATACTCTCGGGGAAGCCTCATCGATAAAGTTAATGAGAGAGGGTTATTTAAAGGTTACTATACGTTTGAGGAGGAGTATTTGAATTTGTGAGCAGCAACAATGGCGCCGCAACCGGGAGACGGCTCCCCACGGAGTGGTTCAGGAGGAGCGTAGCGACGACCGCCAGTATTATTGCTGCAATCATAAAAATATATTCCAAAAATAATTTAAACCCGAGCCCCCCGATTATTACCATGCGAGGTGACTACATAGATTTTGGCTACAAGCCAAATGCTTCTGACATCATTGCTGAATACTTCATTGAGCCAGCAAAAGGCTGCTCAATGCAGGAAGTAGTTAATTCAATTGCAGGTGAGAGTTCAATCGACACCTGGACCGATATCAAAACCCTAAAGCCGGCAACTGCAAGGCGTTTAAAACCCCATGTTTTCTCAATCAAAAAGAATGTTAAGATTGCTTACCCAATTGCACTTTTTGAGCCAGGCTCAATCGCCCAGTTCCTGAGCAGCCTGGCAGGGAATATCCTTAGCATGAAGGCTGTTGCCAATCTAAGGCTGCTGGACGTACATTTCCCTCAATCCTATGTAAAATCTTTTCAAGGGCCGAGATATGGCATTCCCGGAATCCGGGCCTTGCTCAGAATTCCAAGTCGACCCTTGTTAGGCACTATTGTGAAGCCCAAAATGGGCCTTACGCCGAGAGAGCACGCCCTGGTTGCCTTTGAGGCCTGGGTCGGGGGAGTTGACTTGGTTAAGGACGATGAGAACCTCACAAACCAGACCTTTAACCCGTTCCAGGAGAGGGTAAAAGCCACGCTGGGCATGAGGAACCGGGCTGAAAAGGAAACTGGCAGCAGGAAAATGTACATGGTTAATATCACAGCGGCAACCACTGAAGAGATGCTTAGCAGGGCGAAATATGTGAGGCATCTTGGCGGGGAGTATGTCATGATTGACCTGATCACGAGCGGATGGACAGCTGTCCAGTCGCTAAGAAATGCAAACCTTGGGCTTGTGCTGCATGGGCACAGATGTATGCACTCGGCACTAACCAGGAATCCGAAGCACGGTGTTTCAATGATGGTTATTGCAAAACTGGCCCGCCTTGCTGGCCTTGACCAGTTGCATACAGGCACTGTCATTGGCAAAATGGAGGGCTCCAGCAGTGAGGTGCTCAACATTGATGAGGAGATGGAACACCAGCACATTGAACAGAATGATGCAGTAAAAGTGCTAGCCCAGGATTGGTACTCAATAAAGCCGCTCTTGCCCGTTGCTTCCGGAGGTCTGCAGCCATTGATGATACCGGCGCTTTACAAACAGTTTGGTAAAGATATTGCCCTCCAGTTTGGCGGCGGAATTCATGCGCATCCGCGAGGCACGCGTGCCGGTGCGAAAGCAGCAGTGCAGGCGCTTGAGGCAACCCTTAAAGGAATTCCACTGCAGAAGTATGCCACTGGCCGTCATGAGCTGGCAGAAGCCATAAGGAAATGGGGTAATTAGCATGCGCACATATGTCCTAAAAATAATAAGGAATAAGATTAATTCTAAGCTTATCCAGCAGGCTGCATCTGTAATAAAGAAAGGTGGGCTTGTTGCATTCCCCACTGAAACTGTTTATGGCCTCGGGGCAAATGCTCTCAACAAAAAGGCCGTCTCAAAGATTTTCAAGGCAAAGGGGCGGCCAGGGGATAATCCACTCATTGTCCACATTGCATCCTTAAGCCAGCTCAATGAGTTGGTGAAATCAGTCCCGAAAGATGCCAAAGTACTTATGAAGGCATACTGGCCCGGGCCGTTAACACTCATCTTCAAGAAGAAGCCTCTTGTTCCGAGCAATGTTACAGCTGGGCTTGAGACAGTTGCAGTCCGCATGCCCTCACACCCTGTTGCACTTGCGCTGATTAAATCTGCAGGGCTCCCTATCGCAGCCCCGTCTGCAAATCTCTCGGGCAGCCCTAGCCCAACAGAGGGGAAGCATGTCATTGACGATTTGATGGGCAGGGTTCCAATCATAATTGACAGCGGCAAGACAGATATTGGGCTAGAGTCAACTGTACTGGACATAACAAAAAAACCTTTTACAATATTACGTCCAGGCGGCATCTCTTTTGAGAGCCTCAATACTCATGTTCACGTTGTCCTCCACTCTAGTCTCCGGGGCGTTAAATTAAATGCCAAAGAGATTCCTGAATCGCCGGGCATGAAATACCGCCATTATGCTCCAAAGGCAAAGTTGATTGTTCTCAGAGGTGAACAACACAAGGTTAGCCACGCACTACATGAGATGGCCAAGGAATTTAGGGAATCAGGGCAGTCTGTTGCTGTGCTGGCCTCTTTTGGCGGGAATTTTGGGGCAAATCATACAATAATTAGAAGGAATAAAACCGAGTTCGCTAAAAGCATATTCTCTGCGCTCAGGGAGTTTGACAAGCAGGGCGCGAGCATAATTCTTGTGGCAGGGGTCACTGAGAAAGGGATTGGCCGGGCAGCAATGAACCGGCTTGAAAAGGCAGCTGTACATAGGGTGATTGAGTTATGAGACGGGTTCAGATAAACATAAGGGGCAGGGTGCAGGGTGTTGCATTCAGGCATAATACGTGGCTTATGGCCAGGAAGCTGGGGTTGAAAGGATATGTAAAAAATTTATCAGATGGCTCTGTTGAGATAATCGCTGAGGGCCCTGACCCACAGGTGGCAGAGCTGGTTGATTTCTGCCAACGCGGTCCGTTTGGCTCAAGCGTGCAGTCCTGCCAAGTGGATGAACAGACCCCCCAAAGGGATAACGCGGGGTTTGAGATAAAGTAGCCCCTACAAAATTGTCATCAAGATTTGCACTGCTGTGAAAGTAAAGACAAGGAAAAACACATAGAACAGGAAGATATAGAGCCCCTTATTCCTGTACCTTACTGTTATATCCAGCCCTTTCTCCCTGAGGTTTTGCAGTAATCTCGGGTCAACCTCTTTTTTTATGTCAATTTCTTTTGTGTCCAACTTGTGCCTGGCAAGAACAAAACCCAGGAAGGTCAGGCAGTTCCATGACCCCTGCAGCATTAATTGTTTTCTTGGCACAGGGTTATTCCTAAAACTTATAATCCCTGCAAACAGGCTGGCGATCATGGAGAAGGCCACGAAAAGTAATATGGCCCATCCCCAGACAGAGATGATTAATAAATTCTTCAACCAAACAGATACTGGTGCAGAATTTTTAATCCATAGGTCCTCGCTGAAATATTTCGAAGGGGCGGTTATCTTTATCTTTGTATACTTGAGATTATTTATACTTTTTTCACCATTAAAAAACGGGCTCAACTCTTCATTTGGTTGATACCATCCGTCATATGTGAAATAGGTAGTCTCTGTAAGGGGTTTAATCTCTTTGTAGAGTGCTGGGTTGACATGCCCCATAACATAGACAAGGATTGGAATCTCCTGGCTCCCGTAAACACTTGTGGGCTTAAGCGGGAAATAAATTTTATCTGTTGGGAATTTTACAAAAACGCCTATCGGAATTCCTCTGCCGGGGCTAACATAATCCTCATACACTTTCTGATTCTTCAGCTCTTGCAGGTCGCTGATGTAGCTTATTACAAAAGAGTAATCCTTGCCTACATACTCATTAAGCATATCGTTTGATTCCTTCGGCAGATTTAATCCCTTATCTTGAAGATACTGCGCCAGTGAATCTGGGCTTTTTGTAGTCACAAGCTCTGAGGTTAGCCCCATCTTGGTTACAGTCTCATGCACAACCACATTATCTTCTGCACCCCTGGCTGCTAATGTATCGCCCATTTTAGCCCCTGGAGAAAGATAGGAGAACGGGAGAATGAACCAGGAAATGGGAAAGACTGCATAACCTGCCATAAAGGCCCCAGTCATGCCAACTGTATCATCATATTTCCTATCAAGGTCAGTGCCGCGAAGCACAGGAAACCCTTTCAATATGTCAATCACAACATCATCCGGGCTTGCCGGGATAGGGAAAATCCAGACTGCCTTTGCTCCGTGCACCTGATCGTTGATATCAATGGAAAGGAGCATGTTCTCAAAGCCGTCTTGGTAATTTATTGCAGCGAGTTGCTGGTTTTCATCTAAAAGATTCCACATATCTTTATCATCAACATAAAAGTGGGCCATCCCATCAGCCAGGACAAATGGGCAGAGCAGCAGAAGCATTGAAAGTAAAATTAGCAGTTTTTTCATAAAGAGTCACCTCTTGGTTTTTTTATTAGGTAAGGGCTATTTATTTCTTTCGAAAACTTCAATTAGGTTTACTTATTTTTATCAGTTTTGGGGGCACAACAGAACATATTTTCGGCTTGGGACATCCAACCTCTTTTTTCCAGAAACTCTTGTCATAAATAAATTCCTTAACCCATGGCAGGTGGCCATCATGTGAGTAAATTGCGCCCCCCGGTAGGAGCAGGGGGTAAAAGTGCTTCAGGCAAAGCTTGGCAGATGAAAAATAATCAACATCAATAAATGCGAATGCTATCGGAGCTGAAAAGGGGGGCAATGTATTCTTAAATTTTCCTTTAATTAAGCTACAGACTTCAAATTCTCCAAATTTTTTAAGATTTGATTT
>CAIWSB010000065.1 GCA_903915225.1 uncultured Candidatus Woesearchaeota archaeon | reverse complement strand
GGAGAAGGTCCTGGCCTGCACCGTAAAGACCTATGTCCTTTGCAACCTCAGTGGCCTTGACAAATGAATCCCACGCAAGTTTGTGAATCCTTTCAGAATCCTCCCCTAGTGTATGGGTCATGATGATCGCAATATCATCTCCTACACTTTGAATGTGATAATCAATGATGTCAACCCCCTTGGCATTCTCAAGTACTTTGGCTACCGCCTCTTTCATGCGCTTGTCTGGCATGATGTGCCCGCCAATGGAGCCGACGTCTGCCTTAACAGCAGTGACTGTTACTTTCATTAGAACCCACCTCGTTTATTTGCCCATAATTATCACTAGATTCTCAAAGGGTAATACCTCGTAATACTTTTCAATAACTTCTATTTAAAGTTTGCTGCAATAAAGAATATATTTTATCGCATCATCCTCCCGGGACGAAATTGTTGATAGCTCTAATATTTCTATTGGCGGGAGTCATCCTCACTATTCTGCTTCAGTTAGTGGAATGGGATTCAGCCAGCAGCAAAAGTATATAAGCTCCAGCATCAATTCCGTACCCATGGATTTCGCTAAAAACTTCTATTACATGCTTGCCCCAATGGAGGATATTACTAATGATTCCTTTAGAATTCTATGCCACAAACATGGTGCTGATTTGGTTTTCACAGAGCTTGTGAGCTTTGAGGCATTAGCCAAGAAAAACAAATGCACGCTTCAGAGGCTGCAAAACCGTGAAGGGATTCCAACGGCTATTCAGCTTTTTGGCTCCAATGAATACTTCCTAAAAAAATTCCTCAGCCATTTTGAGCCATTTAAGGGCTTTGTCGGATTCAACCTCAACCTAGGCTGCCCTGCGCCCAACTTTGTGAATGCAGGTGTAGGGTGTGTGCTAACCCGGCGAGTCACAAAAGTTAGGAAGCTTCTTGGAATAATCCGAACAAGAGGTTTTAGGGCCAGCGTAAAGCTGAGGCTCGGCTCAAACCAGTATGAAAAGGATCAAAAGGTTTACCTGAACCTTCTTCGGGGCGTTGAGGCTGATTTCTTTGTTGTGCATGCAAGGCATGGAAAGGAAACATACCAGCAGAAATCGGACTGGAGCGTATTCCAAGAGTGCTGTAAAACAGGGAAAAACATAATTGCCAACGGCGACGTAAGGACTAAATCGGATGTTGAACTCTTGAAATCCTATGGTGTGAAAGGGGTTATGATAGGCAGAGCTGCTGTCTTCAATCCAGGGATTTTTGACGAAGTCAAGGGAAAGCCTGCAATACCAATTGTCAAATTGAAGAGAGAATATGAGGAATTGTCAAAAACAGATGAGGTTTTCCGCTATAGGAAGAATGTTTTGAAGTGGATGGGTAAGAATATATCTTCCTGAACTTCTTCAAGGAAATGGACTCGCCGGGAGTCGAACCAACGGCACAGCTTTAGTAAAGCTGTGGAGCAAACAGGGAGATGAGGACCTGCCTTCATCCCCCAAACGAACGAGAAACGAACAATAATGGACTCGCCGGGAGTCGAACCCGGGGCCTCTGCTGTGCGAGAGCAGCGTTCTACCACTGGACTACGAGCCCGTAAACGGGTTTGTGGGGCGGGATTTTATAAATCTTCCTTGCGAATATGCTTTAAAAGAGATTGGACTGCCTTTCTTGATTCAACAGTCTCAACAATTTTCCCTTTCTTGAAGATGAAACCATTGAAATTGCTGAATGCCAGCCCCACATCAGCATTTTTTGCCTCACCGGGACCGTTCACCTCACAACCCATGATGGCAATCTTAATGGGCTTATTGAATGACTTTAATCCTAGCTTTATTTCAGATGCAATCTTTTCTAAGTCAACGCTGCAACGCCCACAGGTGGGGCATGCGATTATCTCGGGCCCATGCTGGCGAAGCTTTAGAGCCAGAAGGATGTCGTATGCTGCCTCAACCTCCTGCACCGGATCGCCAGTAAGTGAGACTCTAATTGTATCTCCAATTCCTTCAGATAGGAGAACCCCTAAGCAGACCGAACTCTTTATTATGCCTTGCGAGCCAAACCCTGCTTCAGTTAGCCCAAGATGTAATGGATAGTTCCATCTTCTGGAGAACCTGCGGTAAGCTTCTATTGTTTCAGAGACGTCAGATGACTTGAGCGCGACAACAATATCCCGGAATCCAAATGATTCCAGGAGTCTCACGTTTCTACCTGCTGAGGCAACCATCCTATTCACATTGCTGCCTTTGCCCTTCTCAAGCGATCCTGCATTTATACCCACCCTTATTGGAATTTTGTGCGACTTGGCCTTCTCAACAATCTGCTTGAGCCACCTCTTTGGAATTGTGCCGGGATTAATCCTTAGTTTATCAACATAAGGAATAGCTAAAAGGGCAAGCTCGGGGTCAAAGTGGATATCTGCGATAAGAGGTATACTTATCTTCTTCCGGATTGTTGCTAGCGCTTTGACTGAACGTGCGTCTGGCACAGCCACCCGGACCATATCGCAGCCTGCTTTCTCAAGGGCTTTTATCTGGCCAACTGTTGCAGCCACATCCCAGGTTTTGGTGTTGCACATTGATTGCACGCGCACCGGATTGCCACCGCCTAATCTTACATTGCCAACAAGAACTTCTCTGGTTTTCATATGGACACGAAATATGTGCCATCAATGTTAATAAATTTTACCAAGAAATCAGATTCTTTCTATCCTTTGGAATCTTATTGATTCAAATATAGTATCATTTGATATACGTGGATTAAGCCATGCCATAGTGCCAGAGTTATAGGGGACTGCTTTGAGCCCATACAGTGGGGCGGCAATAATCTGCATTAGCCCTGGGGCAAGGTGTAGCTGATTTCCAACAAACCCAACAACTGGCCCTGCGCGGGATGCAATCCCCTTCTCATAATCAGTAAATGCATCACCTTGCTTGATTTTTCCAGGTCCGAAACCTGCAGCGGTCTTTGCGTATGATTTAAGAGCATCAACAGCCTTTTTGGCTTCTTCATTAGTAAGAGGCTCAGGCCATTGGAAATTAAATACGGGTACAAGTATTGGATATCCAACTGGGAAATTTGAGCTAACCCCATAGTGAGGGTTTGAGAAACCTTCCCTGAACATTTTTGCTAGATTCTTGGCAAATGCATAGCGTGATTCAATTCCAGGTTTGTCCTCATTCCATATATGTGCCAGGAGCAGCTTAACGTCCCCTTTTCTGGCCAGTTCCACAATTCTCCTGTTGTAATTTCTGGCCATATATTCTGGGACTTGTGAGATGAAATCTGTAAACCTATTGAAAAAATCCCTATAGAATCCCTCGGTTTCTATTGACCTTACTAGGTTTTCATCTATGTGGAACACAAAAACCCTGGCAGGCAAATCCCCCGCAACAGTGAGCTTTCCCTCAAGCCCCAGCTGTTGTAGGGCATTGAATGCTTCATTTATCTTAGTCACAGACTCTATTCCTTGCTTGAAGAATATGCAGGTTCCCCTGTCTTTAATGGCATCGGAAAACCTTCCGGCTAGGGTGTTGACATCACTCGGCGCTTCTGCACCATTTACCATATCCCTCTATGAAGTGTCACCTCTTTTTAAACCTTTCCAAATTGTTACCATTCCAAGATAACAAAAATTCCATAAAACCCCCTGAAAACAAGGTTTTGTTGTCTAATAAAAGGGTAAACAAGGTTTAAAAACCTCCCGAGCTTTTAGAAATCATGGACAACCATCTATTGCATCAATCAAGAGTAATTGAGGCTCCAAATTACTTTGAAAGAAAGGATATGCCTCTAATCTTCTTAGCAGGGCCCGTAGTGGGTGCACCCAATTGGCAGGGAGATGCTGCAACAAGGATTCTTTCCCTGGATTCTGAGATTTACGTCGCTTCACCCAGACGGCTTGGCGTGGATTTTGAAACCGCTGACCCTCGGTTTGAGGAGCAGATTCTTTGGGAAACTTACCATCTAAATATCGCAGGCAAGTATGGCGTGGTTTTGTTTTGGCTCGTCAAGGAGCAAGTACACCTATGCGACCGGCCGTATGCCCAAACATCAAGGTTTGAGCTTGGAGAATGGAAGACCAAGCATGAGCTAAACAAGGCAAAATTAGTGGTTGGAATACATCCCGGATTTCCTGGAGGAAAATATATCCGATACAGGCTCTCCGGGGAATGTCCTGGCATCCCATTACCTACAACCCTTGAACGAACCTGCGAAGAGGCTGTTCGTCTTATCAAGGGATAATCTTTCAATAGTTAAATAAAGGAGTTATTTATGTGATGCTGAAATGAAGGGGGAACATCGTATAACTGTCCTGAATGGGGTTCTGGAATGCCTCAAGGGTGGCATTAGGCCAGATGTTTACCTAAACAGCGTGCTGGATTTCCAGCCTCCTGACGGGATCACCCATATCCTTTTTGATTTGGAGGGCACTCTAACAGGTTATGGGAAAGCAGAGCCAGCTCCAGGAGTAAAGGAAAAGCTGGAGAGCCTTGCCCGCCAGGGATACAAATGCATAATCCTCTCGAATAAGCCCCCGAAGATGAATAAGGGCAAGGCTGATTTCCTTGTTAAGGTGAGAGAGAATTTTGGCATACCTATTGTTGATAACTTGTGTTATAAGCCTTCACCAAATGCCTTTGATGAAGCAATGAAGTTAAATGGCTGTACAGATCCGAATAAGATGGCTATGGTAGGAGATAAATTGGCTTTGGATATCTTAGGCGCTAGGAAAGCTGGGCTGGGCTATGCAGTGCTGGTGAAGCCAATCCCCTCTGGGCTTGAGCCTGCTTATCTTTGGTTTTACCGCCCAATTGAGTGGTTATACCTTCGGCGATTTAAACCTGGTAGGCAAAATATTTAAGCCACAAAATCTGACTTTTCCAAAATGGGGACAGATTATTTGAACAAGGCGCTTCAGTTGTCACTTGACCAGCTTGAGGTAGAGGGGAGATTAAAGGGTCAGGAGAGAGTCCTTTCAGAGATTATCCCTCCCAAGGAAGGTAAAGGCTATAGGTTTAAGCTTGAAGGCCTGGGTGACCGGGAGTTTATCAAGATGGATTCTAACAGCTATCTGGGGTTGTATCTCCACAAGGCTTTAGAGCGAGCTGAGCATGAGGCCAGTGCCAGGTACGGCGTCAGTCCGGGTGCAGTGCGTTTCATTGACGGCACAACACAAGTCCACAGGCAGCTTGAAAAAGCCCTAGCGGATTTTCACGGCAAGGAAGACTGCATACTCTTCAGCAGCGCTTACGGCGCAATGTGCGGGACATTCGCCTCGTTGGTTACTGAAAAGACTGCCGTCATTAGCGATGAGCTGAACCACAATTGCATAATTAATGCCATACGCATCTCCAGGGTTACTCCTGAAAGGAAATTCATCTACAAACATCTGAATTACGGACAGATTAGGGAGCTGCTGTTGGGAGCTTCAAAGGCAGGTGCAGAGCGGGTTATTATTGTCACAGATGGGGTCTTCAGCATGAGGGGCGACCATGCAGATTTGAAGGTAATTGAGGAAATTGCCTCTGAGTATAACCAAAAATTCAAGGAAGGTGTGATAACACTCGTTGATGACTCCCATGGGGTTGCGGCTTACGGGGCAACAGGCCGGGGCACTCCAGAGGTTACAGGGGCAAGCCCGGACATACTTGTCAGCACACTGGGCAAAGGGCTTGGCGCAGACGGGGGTTATGTGGCTGCTGATGGTGTTATTGTCAAATACTTGCGAGAGACATCGCCATTCTATGTTTACTCAAATTCCATTACACCAGGCACTGCAGGAGCTGCCCTCAAGGCAATGGAGATTCTGCAGAGCAGTGAGGGTACTGCACTCCTTGCCAAGCTTAGATCAAACACTAAGCTTTTCGTTGATGGAGTCAAACAACTCGGGCTTGAGACTATTGTGGGAGGTCATCCAATTGTGCCTGTGCTGGTGAGAAGCACTGCGAAAGCCAAAAAAATGGTTAAAAGCCTCTTTGAGAGAAATGTCCTTGCTGTTGGGTTAACCTACCCTGTTGTTCCAAAGGGTGAAGAAGAGCTCAGGTTCCAGGTTTCAGCTGTTCATACTGAATCTGACATCAATTATGTGCTTGAGGCAATTAAAAAAAATGAAACTCCGGCAAAATAAGAAGAAGCAGGATGAGTTCCTGGATACGATGACACTTGACAGCTTTAAGGATAGGCTGCCATTGGTGCAGGGGGTAGTCGGGAGATTGCTCGAGCCGGGTTATTTTGATAAAGCCCCAGAGCCAGAAGGGCTTGAGAAGCTTGTTGAGCTGACAAAGCAGGAAAAGTCCATAATAATCGCAAGCTCCCATGGCACAATGATTGATCCTGGAGTTGTGGGGATTCTTGCCTACAAAAAGCATGGCATGCTCACGCGCTATTGCGGAGGCTCAAACTGGTATATCCCTGGAATAAAAGGGCTGATGCGGGATTTTGGCAGCATCAAGACACCCCGGCTTGGGGGCAAGCATGGGAAATCAGACATGGAGGCTTACCTAAACAGCCTGGTAAGCAGGCTCACTAATGGTTCTATTGATGGCCATTCAGTGCCTATCTGGATTGCAGTGCCTGCTGGCCGGAGCAGGGATGGCCTGATTACAGTTAACCCTACGGTTGTCAAGACTTTTTTAATTGCAGCAGAAACCCTTCAGAAGATGGGGAAGGAGTTATACATGGTTACAAATGATATTCTTGTCGGCTCTTCACCAGACCAGTTTGCCATGGAGAAGGCAGCCAAGATAAGGGAAATGAAATCAGGTCTCATAAAAGGAGTCCGATACTTATTCAATGAGCTGCGCCATTACATGCCCGCAATGTTCTCCAAGCAGAAAATGAATGTTCATGTCAGCTATTCAGAGCCAATAAATCTCACTACCTGGCTAGTTGAAAAGTATGGGATGAAAGACGGCAGGCTTGGGAGAGAGACGAAGCAAAAGGCAGTGGAAGAATTATCCCAGATTATCTTGGATAATCTCCTAGATGGTGCGGTTGTGTTTCAGGAACAACTCCCACCTGCATTAATGGCTTATGCTGTGAACAAAGAGCTGAAGACCATTCAGCCGGGGAGTTCTGGTGAGCTCTTACTGAGCGATGCTGCCAGGGTTTCAGATGAATGGCTCTCAAAAATCCCTCATAAAAACCTCCCGGAGAGGCTTAGGTATAGAATGATTGAAGCATATATATCCACCTTATTCAGGAAATATCCCTGGGTTGCGAAGTTGAGATTTGAACCAGACAGAGTAATTTTTTCAAAAACCAAGTATGCTGTAACATACCGGGCAAATGCCTTCGCCCAGATGTATCAGCACTTTGCTTCTAAGGCTTAAAATGGATTTCAAGGAGAAAATTGCGGAGCTGGAATCAGAGCTCAGCACAACAAAGTACAACAAGGCCACACAGCACAGTGTGGGGCTGCTAAAGGCCAAGATTGCCAAACTTAAGAGGGAGATGATTGTTGAGGCCAAGAAAGGCGGCAAGCACACAGGCTTTTCTGTCAAAAAGACAGGGGATGCAACAGTAACCCTGGTTGGGTTTCCAAGTGTTGGTAAATCCACGCTGCTGAATTCCATCACAAATGCCAAGTCTGAGGTTGGGGCGTATGATTTCACCACGATTGATGTTATCCCCGGGACATTATTATACAAAGGGGCGAAGATACAGCTTCTGGATATCCCCGGGCTGATTGTGGGGGCTGCAAAGGGCTTTGGCCGGGGAAAGGAAGTGTTGTCTGTTATCAAGGCATCTGACTTGATAATAATAGTTCTGGATGAAAGGAGCTATCCTAAATATGCGATGATAATGGCTGAGTTGTATAATGCTGACATAAGGCTGAACGGCTCGCCACCCAACGTGAGCGTTGAAAGGTCAGGTTTTGGGGGGATTGACCTTGGGACAACTGTCCGGCTCACAAAAATGGAACCAGAGACTGTTAAGGGGATAATGCGCGAGGTTGGCTTTACAAATGCAACAATTGTGATTAGGCAGGACGTTACCCAGGATCAGCTCATTGATGCATTGGAGGGGAATCGCCTATATATACCTGGTATTGTGATTGTGAACAAGTCAGACCTGATGAGCACTGCTTTGAAGCAAAAAATTGCAAGCGCAGTTAAGCCTGACCTATTTGTTTCAGCTGAGAAAAGGGCAAATGTGGAGCAGCTGAAGGACTTGATATTTACCGGGCTCGGACTCATAAGGATTTTTATGAAGCAGCCAGGCAAGGACGCTGACTTAAGTGAACCAATGATTATGAGGCGCGGCACAACAATCAGCGATGTGTGCACCAAAATTCATAAGCAGATTCTCAAGAATCTTCGGTTTGCCAGGGTTTGGGGCTCTTCCAGATTCCCCGGGCAGAAACTCGGGCTTAGCTACAAGCTTAAGGATGGGGACATCCTGCAGCTGCATATAGACTAATTACTTCTTAGCTTTACGTTGAGGCTCTTTATTTAGTCCAAGAAATGATAAAATAAGTAGCGCGCCTGAGTGGATGAGTCCCATGACCAACACTAAGAGAGGGGACAGGGATGAAAGACAGTTCGAGTCCATCTGAGAACCCAAGAAAAACAAATATATCATGGATACACCAACAATAGCTGATGTGAGGTGGAGGGATGCATCCTTAATTACTAAGAGAAATATTAGGTATATAATATTCACAAGTACTGCGATAAATAGAAGTAGTGAGAATATCACTGGTGTATTAGTAAAATAATCTACGTAAATATGTTGATAAATGGTGGAGTCAACGAAATTATCAAAACTACTACACTCGTCAGGTCCTTCTACTATCCTGCATTGGTCACCTTCAATGCAGAGTGATTTCTCTTGAGAATACCCCTCTTTGCACTGTGAGGGCTGACTGATTTCACTGCTACCTCCGCCAATTTGGCTGCACCACATGGTGGGTGTGAGCAAGGAAGCAACAAGGGTAGCCAAGAGAGCAAGAGCGAGAATCGCATTTGCTAATGTGAAAGTTTTCAAGAAATATTCTCTCCTCTTTTTTTTGTCGATTAGCCTTACTATAGATGTGAGATTTATAAATCTTTCTTTAAAAAGGGATAAGCTTATTTGCCCCCCTTTGCGTCTCTCGCCAGCCTTATGTGCTTGCATTCCTTCTTGTTGTAGTAGAAGCCGCGGCACTCGCAGAATGGCATGGCAAGGTCAACCTCATAGAACTCTTTTCCGTCGGTATCTGATTGCACCATGAAACGCTCTTCGCCAATTCGGTTGATTATAGGAGATGAAATTATCTTTATGAGCTTAAGAATCTCCTCCTTTGGGGTTGATGCCCCTGCTGTTATTCCAACACACTGGGCTTTCCGGACTGTTTCCAGGTGTAGCTCTATGTCTTTAGGACGCTCAACCCAAATTGTTTCAGTTGTCTTTTTGCAAAGCTCAAAAAGCTCTTTTGTGTTTGAGCTTTCCTTGCCACCGAGCACGATCATAAGCTGAACTTTACCTGCTACCTCCTGCGCACCTCGCTGCCTTTCCACTGTTGAACTGCAGATTGTGTTTACTATTTTTGCAGTTGGATTGAGTTTTTTTACATGCTCGCTCACGCGCTCAAACTCATCCAGCGAGGCAGTGGATTGGGCAACCAGGATGAGCTTGCCATCTGGGACATGCTTTAGCTCATCAAGCCTTGTAATTAAAGTAAATTTTTTGAGGTTCCCTATTGTAGCATCTGCTTCAGGATGGCCTGGCTTACCCAAATAAATGATATGATAGCCCTCTTTCTGGTAGCGTTTTGTGAGCTTCTGGATTGCCCTCACCTTGGGGCAAGTCAAATCGACAACTTCATTGTTTTGTTTCAGCTGCTCCAGCACAGCATCAGAAACACCGTGGGCGCGAATCACAAGGCAGCCGTTGACCTTTGCATTGGGCAGCGGCTCAATGAACTTTATACCCTGCTTCTCCAGTTCTGAGATTACTCTTGGATTATGAAGAAGTTGCCCATAGACAAAGACTTTCTTGCCGCTGGCTGCAAGAGCCTTGACTCCATCAATTGAATCCTTCCCGCCCTTGCAGAGCCCCAGGGATTTTGCTTTAATGATTCGCATATATGCTGAGAATGACCTGCCAGGTTTTATTCTTTTCCATTACGTTTTTATTTTGGTTCTCATTCTTTCTACTCATGCAGACAAAGGCTGAAATCCGCAAACAGATGAGAGGAATTAGGAAATCCGCAGAGGTGGCCGGGCTCTCTGATAGGATATTGTGCAGGCTTAAACCTCTTATTAGAGATTATTCTTCCTTTTTCGTTTATGTCTCAGCAGGCAAAGAAGTTGGGACGCAGCAGCTGATAGGGGAGCTTCTTCAGCAGGGTAAGCTGGTGACTGTTCCTAAGGTTGTCGGTGAGGGGATAATGCGGCCCGCAATTATCTCCAGCCTGGATGAGCTTTGCGTTCCTGTTTTTGGCTACAAAGAGCCTGCCCATTCCAACTTCTATGGCGGAAAGATAGATGCCTGCATTGTTCCTGGAGTCGCATTCTCAGAAGACTGCTGGAGGATTGGGAATGGCAAGGGTTATTATGACAAGTTCCTTTCTGAAAACCCAACGCTCAAAATAGCCTTGGCATATGAGTTCCAGGTTTTGCCGGAGCTGCCTCATGAGGCGCATGATGTGAAGATGGATTACATTGTGACGCAGATGAGAGTGATTTGCGCAAAGAAGTGAGCGCCGGGCCCAGGACTCGAACCTGGAACCCTTGGTAGGGACACGCTTTCGAGGCGAGCGCAATAGCCATTCTGCCAACCCGGCAATAGGACAAGAAATGGGGCCGGAACTTAAAAACCTTGCTAGAGGTGCTTGACACAGC
>CAIWSB010000064.1 GCA_903915225.1 uncultured Candidatus Woesearchaeota archaeon | reverse complement strand
TCTCTGAACTCCCAGTGTCTATTGATGCCTGTAGGTTATATGGGCTCTACCTAGCTGAAGGCTCCACTATGGGGAAAGCTGGGAAGCTCAAAAATTCTGTTAAGTGGACGTTTCATTTAGAGGAGAAGGACACATACGCCAAGTTCATTCAGGACACTCTCCGCACAGTTTTTGGGTTGAATAGCTCTCTTATTCTTACTCCAACTTGCAACAAATGTGATGTCTTCTGCTCTTCATCAGAGTTAGCAAGAGGATTGGCTTTTTGGTTTGGTCAGGGGAGCGAAAACAAGGTCATTCCCAACGAGGCTCTTTATTGGCCAATAGAATTCCAGAAGGCCCTGATTCAAGGGTATTATGAAGGTGACGGAAGTAACAATAGGAACATTGCCCCCACCATATCTAGGAAACTTGCTTATTCCCTTTACAACCTACTGATTCAAACAAATCAACGTCCTTCTATTCTGTTCCGCCCTGGATACACTACTACTTATAAAAATAAAAAGGTTGTCCATAGAGACTCTTGGTATGTTGAAATTTGCAAACAGGACAATCATTGCAGATTTTTCCA
The DNA here is from genome assembly GCA_903915225.1 of uncultured Candidatus Woesearchaeota archaeon. Lineage (GTDB taxonomy): Archaea > Nanobdellota > Nanobdellia > Woesearchaeales > B29-G15 > B29-G15. Next base: position 1,277 of record CAIWSB010000064.1, on the reverse strand, counting down.
AAGGATAAAGGGCATAAACTACTACTGGTCAAAGATCACTTCGATTACTCCGATTGAGGAAAAACATAAGGTGGTGGATATTGAAGTTGAAGACACACACTCCTTCTTGACTAAGTTCGCCTCAGTTCATAATTGCACCACCAACAAGGTTCGTGGTCCTAGCTCATTTCTATTAGCTTTAGATGAATTTGCTTTCTATCGGAATCAAGTGGGGGTTAACTCAGAAGCTATCTACAAAGCTGCCGCTCCCGCCACTATGCAGTTTAAAGCTGGAGGAACTAGAGAAGGTAAACGAGAATCTATGATTTTGATCATAACTTCTCCTAATGGGAAGATTGGAAAATACTACGAACTTTATAGTTCTGCCATGAAAATGGGGAGTAGCTCGGATATTTTAGCCTTTAGATGTTCCACTGCTGAAATGAACCCACGCTCAGATGTGGATTTCTTAAAAAAAGAATTCAGAGAAAACCCAGATGTATTCAAAGCAGAATATGGGGGGGAATTCCTTGAAGCGGCTGAATCATATGTTAAACTCTCAGTATTTGAAGCTTGTGTGGATAATACTAGACAGAATGTTACTCAATTTAATCCTGATTCAATCGGAGTAAAATATTTCTGGGGTCTAGATCTTGGTATGCAACATGATGGCACAGCTTTGGCTATTTCTCACTGGCAACCATCCTCAAATCTCACACCAGGAGCCACCTTAGTTTACGACTATATTGATCGTTTAATGGTGGGAGAAGGTAAATATGAGCATGTCAAACAATTACCATTAGAGGATGTTTTAATCTGGTTGCAGCGTATGAATGCATTACTCCCATGTTACAAAGGTGCAACTGACCAGCATGGCGGGTCTATGTTGATTCAATTACTAGAAAAATATGGTATTAGAGGTTTAGATTTAGTCCATTTAACTACTGGCATTAACTCTCAGATGTACATGACCCTAAAAGGTCTTATGGAGCAGAAAAAAACTTCCTTTCCAGCGGAAAAGAAGTTTATGGCTGAAATGAAACTAGTTGAGGCCTATTATATTGGTAAATATCAAATTAAAGTTCAAGCTCCAGCAGAAAAAAATGCACATGATGACCAAGCTGATGCTGCTGCTTTATCCTCTTGGGTAGCTCAACAATGGTCTTTGAATGAAGGCTCTAGAGAATTTGCTGATATCCTTAGCGGTATAGACCCAGCTAGACTTGCTAGAAACATGGGGCTTGGCCTTGGTGGCTTTGACGGGCGCGGGGATTTTCATAAATTGCCGCCGTCATGCC
>CAIWSB010000063.1 GCA_903915225.1 uncultured Candidatus Woesearchaeota archaeon | reverse complement strand
TATGACACAAGCAAGTTTGACATAGTAATTAATACCTCAGAACTCACTTTACAGGAGGTTCTTGAGAAGGTGCTTGATGAATTGAAAAAGCACAGTGTTCTGTGTTAGATCATCTTTTAAGTTAGCATTTCTTGTAAACAGCCATGGGTAAAAAACTCGGTTATAAAGCAGCTGGTTTCTCAACGAAATCTTTATAAATACACCTAGTTCCCTCTTCTGAAAACTTCTAGTTAATAGAGGTAAATAAAATGGTTTTAAGGACAGGAGATTTCGTTGAACTTGAATACACAGGTAGGCTAAAGGAAGATGGCTCTGTGTTTGACACAACCTCAAAAGATATTGCTGTAAAATCGGGGATATTTAATGAGAAGTCCGCATACGGCCCAGTTATAATTACTTTGGGTGGCAAGCATCTCCTTCAGGGGTTAGACAAAGCTCTTGAAGGCAAGGAGATGGGCAAGGCTTATACCATGGAGCTTGAGCCAGAGAATGCCTTTGGCAAGAAGGATGCCAAGCTGCTCAAGCTGATTGCAACTGCTAAATTCAAAAAACAGGGAATAAACCCGATGCCTGGCCTGCGGATAACCATTGACGGTCTAATGGGTACTGTTAAAACAGTAACAGGGGGGCGAACGATTGTTGACTTCAACCACCCTTTGTCTGGGCGTGTGGTTGTTTATGAGGTCAAGGTGCTTCGAACAATTACTGATGTTAATGAAAAATTGAGTGCCCTGCTAAAGCTTGAGCTTTATGAAGCCGATCCCAAGGTGGATTTGGCAGAGGGGGTTGCCTCGGTCAAGTTGAGTGAGAAGCTTCCGGCTGAAATAACTGACAATTTTAAGGCTAGCGCTTTGAAGCTGATTCCAGAAATTAAGGAAGTAAAATTCGAATAGAGTTCCGACAAATTTAAATATTAGTAAGGGTATGGCGGATTGAGGTGGAAAAAGTGGATTTTGTCAAAAAATTACCAGATGAAGATACTGTGCAGTCTACCAAAACCTTAAAGCAGGGGACCCCTACGAGTGGGCTTACAATAGATAACGAGCTCGAGGAGATTTTAAGCCAGCAGCAGGCCAACATAAAGGTTATCGGAGCTGGTGGCGCTGGCAACAATACAATAAATAGGATAACAGAAGTTGGCATTGTTGGTGTTGAGACATTGGCTGTAAACACAGACGCCCAGGATTTGCTGTACACCTCAGCTGATAAGAAAATCCTTCTTGGCAGGGAGCTGACAAAGGGATTGGGCGCAGGTTCAGATCCTGCTGTGGGCAGGGAGGCTGCCAAGGAAAGTGAGGCGGATATAAAGAAAGCAATAAATGGCGCAGACATGGTTTTTATAACCTGCGGTTTGGGCGGTGGAACAGGAACTGGTTCGGCACCAATAATTGCCGCTGTTGCCAAGAAGATGGGGGCTTTGACTGTTGGTGTTGTCACAATGCCATTTACTATGGAGGGCAGGAAGCGCTATGAGAATGCCCTTATTGGACTTGACCAGCTGGAGCCTGTAGTGGATACCCTGATTGTTATTCCGAACAATAAGCTGCTAGAGCTTGCACCTGACCTTCCGCTGCACACCGCTTTCAAAGTTGCAGATGAGATACTCACAAATGCAGTTAAGGGCATTGCTGAGCTTGTAACCAAGGCCGGCTTGGTTAACCTGGATTTTGCAGACATCAGAACAATAATGAGGGACGGCGGTGTTGCCCTTATAGGTGTTGGCGAGTCTGACACCGAGAACAGGGCAGTTGAGGCAGTTGAAAAGGCAATTCAGAACCCGCTTCTGGATGTGGACATATCAGGAGCTACGGGAGCTTTGATAAACGTGCTGGGCGGTCCTGATTTAACACTGGACGAGGCTCGGCGTGTTGTTGAGACTGTCTCTGAGCAATTGGCAGAGGATGCCAGAATCATCTGGGGCGCCCAGATATCCGATGACCTTGCAAAGACTGTTAGGGTAATGCTCATAATAACCGGCGTCAAATCCTCGCAGATTTTCGGTAAGGGTAAGCGATTGGCTGATGAAAAAGTGAAGGAGATTGAGAGTGAACTCGGAATTGAGTTCATTGATTAAAATGACTATATCCCAAAAGCTAACTGGATTTAAGGCATTCCTCACCGAGTGCCGCAGGGTTTTGAAGGTCACCAAAAAGCCTAATAAGGATGAGTTCAGGACTATTGTTAAAGTCTCTGGACTTGGAATTCTAGCAATTGGCCTTATCGGCTTTATATTACAAATGATAAGGAACTACCTTGTACTGCGAAAATGACAAACGAAGAGGAATCCAAGATTTTTGCCCTAAGGACAACTGCCAACCGTGAGGATCAGGTGGCGGATTTCATAGCCAGCAATATTGCCAAGAAGGGGCTTGAGGTTTATTCCGTGATTAGGCCACATGGCATGCGCGGCTACATCTTCCTGGAGTCTAAGGATAAGCGTGAGGCTGAGGAAGCCAGCTTCCGAGTGCCATATGCCCGAGGGATTCTGCCCAAGGAAATAGAATACAAGGAGATTGAGCACATGCTGGAGCGCACAAAGACAATGAAGATGACTGTGCGCAAGAACGACATTGTTGAAATTATCTCCGGGCCTTTCAAGCGGGAGAAAGCCAAGATTACCAGGTTTGACAAAGAGAAGGAAGAGGTTGTCATTGAGCTTTTGGAGGCTGCAGTGCCAATCCCCATAACCTTAAGCTTGGACTCTGTCAAGGTTATCCGCCGTGACAAGGAAGAAGGCAAAGGAGAAGAAGGCGAGGTCTCAGAAGAACAAGAGGCTCCTGAAGAAGAGGAGCATGAGGATGAGCCGTCTGAACCCGCGAAGCCTGAATCAAAGCCTGATGAGGCAGATGGTGGGCCTTTGGCCAACAAGAGATAACTTTTTTTAATTCTTATTCCATTTCGTATCTAAGAATACCAGCAAAACCGCCCATCTCTTTGAGTTGGACACCCTCTCTGGTTTCTACGGAGATTAGCTCAATTGTTGTGGAAACAGTGGCTCCGATTTTCTCTAAGTCTTCAATTATTTTCTCATCCACGCTCTCTGAAACTAGGACAACCTCCACTACCCCTAGTTGGAGCTTGTGTAACGTATCGTCATAGCCATAGCATACCATATTTGGCTTAGTGCTCAGGAGTGAGAAGAACCTTTGCATGGCTGCCTTCTCAGAGGCAATTGCCTCTTTTGCAAGCACGTCCTGGCTTTTGTCAACTATCTCTTCAAGCCCAAACTCGCCGGTATAGCTTAAATCTTTTATTGCTATAATCTTGTCCTTGAGTTCAGTAATCAGCTGGCCCTGGTCCAGGAAATCCAACTTAGTTGGCCCGGGTCCGCCAAGTATAATACCTTTGAGTTCTTTTCCAAAGAACTGCTCCTTCATCAGCTCTGCAACGCGCCTAAAGAAGTCCTTTGCAGCCCCTTCCCTAAGCCTGGCGAACCTTTGGGATGATTGACCACCGGCTCGGGTTTTGCCTGGCACATTTGAACCTGTTTTGGCAACTGGAATAATTGATTTTCCCTTGAGGAAAGCCAGGTTGGCCTCACGCCGGTCAAGAACTACGAGGCCGTAAACCTCCTTTGTTTCCATCATCTCTTCAAGAATATCCAAAACAAAGGCCTTATCACATCGGTATAGCCTCATCTTTAAGGGCACCGGCGGCTCAATACTCCAAACCTGGACGTCTGATTCGCCCTCGCGCTCTGCAACATTACCAGAGAAAATAGCCATCCCATTGGGCGGTGTCTGCTTATACAATTTGAGATGCTGCATCATTCTCTCAAGTGCATCCTTAACGTTCTTCCGGGTTGCGGCAGACTTGATGTTCTCTGCAGTGCCTTTCTCCTGGGCAAGATGATTAGTTATCTTGTTTATATCATAACCCGCAGGAATGTAAACACTAACCAATTCAGTGTGCCTTGCACGGTGGATTGTCAAATCCTTAATGAATTTCTTAAGCTTGAAGCTCTGATTAGGGGCTAATGACATTGGCTTGAGAAGATAGGCGGTTATTTATAAAACTTGCCCGACTCCGGGCTGTTTTAGGAAGGATAAAAGTGTTGTTGGATACTAATTAGTGATTCAAAATAATTATGGTTCCTGTTGAGACGCATTGCCTTCATCAAGCGTTCATTTGAGCTTACACTTGAATATGAATTAAGCTCAGCCTCCCTTAGAATAGAGAGCAAATAAATATCCGCATAGGAGTGGCTGTTTGGCAATGCTCTGTAGCAGGGCTTGCTTTTAGAGACGTGCTCCCTTACCCCTTCATTTGGGTTAAGTTGTGATTCCAATGCTGCATAGAATAAAACTGCAAGAGAGTTTGGTGTGTCCTGATGGACCCGGTTTAAGTATGAAAAAGTACCTTTGTATATTGGCTCAACACTGGTTTTTGGGAGATTGAGGCTGAAAACCCCATCGCCATTGGCCCAGCAGATGAAATCGCAAACCAATGAGGGGCTCACGGAGGGGTCAGAAATAATTGTGTAAACGCTCTCATCTATCTTTGATTGGCTCAAGAGGAACATGTCCAGTATTGAAATCTTAGCCAAGGTGTCTAAAGAGGGGTTGTTATTTATAATCTCCTCGAGCTTTCCCCGCTCAAGGCATTTAACGCTGTCCAGCATGACCTCCTGTTCAATCTCAGATATAGACCTTTGAGTCCTGTTATCTTCTGTGATACCGTGCTGTTTGAGCCATTGTGAGATTATTTGCTCCTGCATACAGCTTTAACCCGATTGAAATAATATTAATATTTCTGAGAAAAAACTGAAAAATTTTCAATTAAGGACCTTTTTGCTTCCTGGCCGTCCTCTGAAGACTCTCCCAAAGAAGTGCTTAAGCCTCTTCCCGCTGCCATGGGGATCGTATTTTCCCCTTATAATATAGGTTATTTCCTTCACAACCCGCTTGTTGCGTGGCTGAGCCAGCTCTGGATTGCTTTTCAAGGCCTGGACAATTGTTTCAAGCTCATGCTTTTGTTGAGGGTCCAGCTGTATTTTCCTTTGGTAGAGATATTCAATAGCCCTTGTTATTTGGCGCCATCCTTGAACAAGGGGTGCATAGGGCAAAGTAGTGTGATACTCTTTTGCGAGATCTGAACTATCTGCCTGGCGGTACTCCCAGTTGAGCAGTCTAGCAGTTATGTCAATCACTTTATCCTCCCCAGATTTGGGTTCAATCTTATACAGGCTTTTCAATGTGTATTCAAACGCCTGTTTTATGCAATTTTGCATCTCAGGTCCAGAGAGATTACCAAGGTTTGCATAGGAACTAGCCAACTGGCTAAATGCTTTTTGTCCAAAAGCTTGAATATCCTCAAATGTCTTTTTAATCTCATCTTGAGTCCATTGTTTTGCAGGCTCAGCGGGATTGGATTTTTCTTTGGGAGGTATCAATCCTTCCACATACTCAATGAGCTCTTTGCTGAGTCCCTTGGACTTAATAAAATCAGCAACAGTTGTGTTTGAGCCGAGATTTATTTCTAAAACCGGCGCCAGAACTTCATCTACGGTAATAGCTATCTTCTTAGGTTCAGCAATCACCGAAACATTTTTTCCTTTATTACGTTGATAGCCATCTTTTCCAGGGTTCCATTGATGTAAATCATAATTGGTTTTTTCTTTAGGCCCAAGGCAAACAACCATATCCTCAATTCCCCCTGGATTGTACTGGGAAAGCGCCTTACCAAATTTTGGCATCATGTCTTGTTCCCAATCATCTTGGTGTTGATTTAAAATAATCCGCCAAAGCCCAACTGGAAGACTGCCTTGAATCTCACCTTTAGCCACCCAGTCCTTTACTACTTGCTCATCGATTGTTTTTGAGAAAATGTTTGGGTCATTATAATATGCAAGCCTGCGGACAATTCCATCTTGGGGATCTTTATTTACTAGCAAAGGTCCGCCAATTGAATTAATTGGAGCCCCTTTCTCAACCAAATAAGCCCCGACGCGTGACATTAAGTACAAATTATTGAGAACCCTATCGGTAATCTGAAGTAAATTCGCGTTGTCCGCTGGTTTTTGTTCGCTCATGGACATAATTCCTGCAAGAGCATTCAATTGGTTTTGCCCTTTCAAATGGAAATCTTCTGAATAGTGTTATGCGGTTTTCCGGAATCCTGGAGTTTTGCTCAAACTTGGCACCGAAAATTGGAATACCATCCTGATGCGCCAGCTCAATCATTAGTGTGCCGGCGATGGCATTGGGCACAATTGTGTTAAGCACAGGCTCATCACCTGTCCCATGGGTGCAACCTTCTTCCAGGTTTTCTGCTTCCCTGTAATCATGCATGCAGTTCTGGCAATAACTTTTACCAGGAATGAAAACCTCTACCCGAGCTGATGCCCCGTCAACCCCCGAGTCAATCAGCACAACCCCCCTTTTTGCAGCCACCTGGCTGAGATTCCTGCGTGCCAATTCATTATCCACGCACGAGAAAATGATATCATGCTCACTTAAAAACCTTTGGGCAGTATCCTTATAAAGCCGCACATTGTGAGGTATGAAATTGATATTAGGATTTATAATTGAAAGGCGCTCTGCAATTATCTCGGCTTTTGGCTTTCCTACATCACTCTTAAAGAAGATGAACTGCCTGTTAAGGTTGCTTAATTCTATTGTGTCATCATCAAAAATATCAATCCGTGCAACTTTAGTATGGGCAAGGCCCAGGAGCGCAGAAGTTCCAGTTCCCCCTGCACCAACCACAGCAACTCTATATCCCTCCAAGTCGCCACCCTTTTGCGGGCTTTGATAATCCTGCCTCCTGGTAAGAGTAACATCCCCCTGCAAAGGGGAAAAATATTTCCTAATTTCATCAACAATCAATGATGCTACAATAGCACTTGGGGTAAACCCTTGGATTTCTGCAGTATAGCTTTGATGGAGGTAATCATCTATGATAGAGGGTTTAATTCTTCTGATACAAATCTGGTCTCTTGATGCTGGCGAGAAACCATTTTGCATGGTGACTAGAGAGCCTTTTTCTGGTCCGGAAGCAGCTGAGAGAAACAAGGGTGTGCCCCCCTTTGCAACTAGCTGGTTGAAATAAATTTTTGAAATTTCCTTAATGTACGGAGAATTTGTGGCATCAATAAGAATGTCTGGGTTTCCAAAAGAGACCTTGTCTGGCAAACCTGAGTAAAGTCTCACCTGGGACTCAAACCCCATTTTGCTGACTGTTTCTTCCAATGAGCCAAGCCTGCTTAAGAATCCATTCTGACTTTCAAAACTCGGTCTGATTAATCTTAGCCTCTTAATGCCTAATGCTAGACAATAGACATGGACTAACTCTGCAAGATGAGAATCGCCTATAAGAGTGACCTT
>CAIWSB010000062.1 GCA_903915225.1 uncultured Candidatus Woesearchaeota archaeon | reverse complement strand
GGCAGGGCCTCTAAGCTCTTCTTCGATAAGGCGCTCACTGATCTTGCCCTTAATGAAGCAGCATTGCTCGTCGGTCTCATTCGTGCGCCGAACCTCTACTCCCCATATTCCCACCCGAAGATGGCCCTGGAGAGATGCGGATGAAGCAAGTAAAAAAGGAAGAGAAAAGATATGCCGCAGCCAAGCCTAATAAAGGCAACAGTGACAACTTAATGCCATCAAAGCCAGCGGTAAGTAGTGCCAACAGAGAAAAATACCCTGTTTGTGGACAGTTACAACTCCACCCCATTTCGCAGAAACAAATCACACTTTTAGGGAATATCGGGAGGAAAAGAAAGATTATTGCAGCAAGAATCACCTTTCGGCGAGTTGGCATAAGGAAGGTTTTCCAATTCATAATGGCTTTTTGAGGAAACTCTAATATAAATTTATCGAAAGGTTCCAAAGGAACTGCAATGCCCATCATATTTATAAAGTCCTAAAGGCTCTAAATCCTTATGGAAGGGGTGATATTTGACCTAAGGAAGTTCTCAATACATGATGGCCCAGGCATACGTACAACTGTGTTCTTCAAAGGCTGCCCGATGGGCTGCTGGTGGTGCCACAATCCCGAAGGCATGCACAAACAACAGGAAATAATGATTAATCCCGCAAGGTGCATTAAAGAGTGCCAGGAGTGCCTCAATATTTGCAACTCCATATCAAAGAAAGAAAAGATCTCAATAGACAAAAAAACCTGCAACCTCTGTGGGAAGTGCGCATTGGCCTGCCCGGCTGAGGCAATTGAAATGGTCGGCAAAAATGTCAGCGTTAAAGATGTGATGGACAAGATAGAAGAGGACAAAGTTTTCTACGAAGTATCGGGCGGCGGGGCAACATTTTCCGGCGGGGAGCCGCTGATGCAACCTGATTTCCTCAAAGCCCTGCTCTCTAACTGCAAAGAGAAGGGCATACACACTGCCTTGGACACATCTGGCTATGCCCCATATGCCCCATATAGTATAATAGAATCTATGATGGGCAATGTTGACCTTTTCCTTTACGACCTGAAGGTTATGGATGATGGGATGCACAGAAAATACACCGGCGTATCAAATGCTTTAATCCTACGCAACCTGGCAGAATTATCCAAAGCCCACAAAAACATTGAGATCCGCTTCCCGCTGATTCCGCTAATAACAGATACTGACGAGAATGTCAAACAGGTGCTTGAATTCCTCACCAAACTGGGAATCAGAAGGATAAGCCTGCTGCCATTTCATGTAATTGGCTACAAGAAATATGAGAGGTTAGGCTTGGAGAACAGGATGCTTGTGGCGCCTTCAATCTCGCAGGAGAAAGTTGAAAAAATCAAAACCTTTTTCGAAAAGAATAAATTCATGGTAACCATTGGGGGCTAAGATGGAAGAGAGGATAAAAAAACTGAGGGAGGCAAGCCAGAGCGCGGTGCCGCACATCACATCAGAGAGGGCAATCCTAATCACTGAATTCTACAAAACTGCCCCAAAGGCATCTGTCCCGGTTATCCGGGCGTTGGCATTCAAACATCTCCTCGAAAACAAAAAGATTGATATCTACGATGGCGAGCTGATTGTGGGTGAGCGCGGGCCAGAGCCGAGAGCAACCCCTACTTACCCGGAGATTGTGCTCCACAGCATAAAAGACCTGGAAATATTGGACTCAAGAAAGAAAATCCCTTACAAGGTTGATGATAAAACAAAGGATATCTACAAGACTGAAATAATCCCATTCTGGACAGGCAAGGCGATGCGCGACAGGATTTTCGCAGCAATGGACTCAAATTGGAAAAATGCTTACGATGCCGGTGTGTTTACAGAGTTCATGGAGCAGCGCGCTCCCGGGCACACAGTGCTGGACAACAAAATATTCAGGAAAGGGTTTTTGGATTTGAAGCAGGAAATCAAAGACAACCTGAATACTCTGGGCAACCAAACAGATCCAACGCTAAAGAAAAAAACAGAAGAGCTCAAGGCAATGGATATTGCTGCTGATGCCTTAATCGCATTTGCGAAAAGATATGCTGAAAAGGCAAGAGCGCTGGCAGCTGCTGAAAAGAGCTCTGAAAGGAAAAATGAGCTTGAAAAAATCGCAGAGGCCTGCACAAACATTCCTGCATTTACGCCAAAAACATTCTGGGAGGCCTTGCAGTATTACTGGTTTGTTCACATCGGCGTAATCAGCGAGGTCAACCCGTGGGATGCATTCAACCCCGGAAGGCTGGACCAGCATCTTTACCCATTCTTCAAAGCAGAGATTGATGCTGGCACCCTTACAAATGATAAAGCAAAAGAGCTTCTCGAGGCTTTCTGGATAAAGTTCAACAACCAGCCTGCTCCGCCAAAAGTTGGAGTCACGGCTGAAGAGAGCGCAACATACACAGACTTCGCACTGATAAACGTGGGGGGGCTGAAGAGGGATGGCTCAGATGGCGTAAATGAGCTCTCATTCATGATTCTTGATGTGATTGAGGAAATG
>CAIWSB010000061.1 GCA_903915225.1 uncultured Candidatus Woesearchaeota archaeon | reverse complement strand
TTTCCATAATATTAGATATAATAATGCAGAGTGGGTGAAATTGTTCAGAGACAATAAGAGGGTCGCAAAATTTCGCTTGGACCAGTACAATGCAGAACTAATGAGGGATGCAATGGCAAAGGAAAGGGCTCGTTGCAGCCCCCAGAAGGCACCTTCCATAAAGATGGATGAAAGCCAGCTTCAGAGGATTGTGCAAAGCAGCACGATAACTCTCAACAGATGGCTTTTTGACCCGAGGACACCATTTAAATTTGCCTCCGAAGGCAAGAAGTCTTTGGAGGGGTTAATAGGCGAGGAGTTAAAGCCGTCATTTGGCGAGCAAATTTCCCGCAAAGGGTACTATAAGGTGAATCCCACCTTTTACTCCAATCACTGGCTAATCCAGATTCAGGGAGACAAAGGCCCATTGAATGCAGTTGCAGTTTGCCGCCAGGATATTGTATTATTCTATAATTTTCATCTGTTTCGTACGGAATACAATGATCCCTCTCCAGGGAATTCGTCTATACATGTGGAGACGATATCCTCTTATTGCCTAGTCTATACCCCCTACTGCATGAAACAATTCAACTCCCCGGTTGGATGGGCACCTATCCCAAAATAAGGGTTGGTGGCTTTAAGGAGGGAGGGATTCTCATTTGCCGAGAAGTTTAATGGATTATTTATTACTAATTGGTAGTAATAAATGATAATCCTTATAAGCGGGTTAGGTCTTGGGCGTATACTTGGAAAAAGGAGGTAAAAAAATGAAACACCCAAAAATGCGTCTTGAGGACATAGCCAATGCTGCCAAGAAGGTCATAACATGGGAGCAAGGCACAGATTCCCAGTGCAAGCCCCAGTTCACAGGGGAGCAGGAAATAGATGCAGGTGACAGGAAGATTCCAGTCACAATACAGGTGTGCAGGCCGAACCTGTTTGGATGGAACCCTCTGGGATACACAGTCACAGCAAGGGTTGGCGATGAACTGGTTGCCTATCACAGCGGTTTTGCTGCAAAGGGAATTTACCGCATTGCGCAAGAAGCTTACTACGGTGCGGTTGCCCGGGACATCAGTGCAGTGGCTGAGGAAGTAAGGTTTTAAACTTTTTTTCTTTTCAGATAAATGTAGGAATGCCGAGGCATTCCTAAATTGCGAATCTGCTTATTTTCTTCCTATGAAATAGTATACTATCGCAGTGATTATGCTAAAAAACACAGCACATATTATCCAGATGAGCTTTTCTGTTTGGCGCAATTTTTTGTTATTCATAAGCACGTCATATATTACCCAAATTGCGCACAATATAGCAACAATTCCTAGTACTGCTCCCCACATTGCCATTTTTCTAACCTCCATAATTTATGATTAATAGGAGTAATAATCCTCCGATTCTATTTAACCTTTTCCATCTTTTGTGTGATGGAATGCCTCGGCATTCCTTGGGGCAACAAAAAGGGGTTAGGAATCGGTTTTTGGCTGGGTACGGGGGTAATGAGCCTGATTAATTTATTTTGTTCAATTGCTTTTGATAAAAATTATTACACCGCTCGTTATTCCTTGGTCATGTTTTTTTCTAGAGCAATATTTATAAGAAATATGTGTTTCTTTGCTCAGATGAGGATTAAGGCAATCATCCTTGACCTGGACAACACTCTGCTGGACTTTCTTAAGATGAAGAGGATTTGCTGTGATGCAGCTATAGATGCGATGATACGCGCGGGGCTGAAGATGGGCAAAAGGCAGGCCATTACTGAGCTGGACAAGATTTACAAATTCAACATTGAGGACGGCCAGATTTTCCAGAAGTTCCTGCTAAAGGTCAAGAAAAAGATAGACTACCGGATACTGTGCTGCGGGATAAATGCCTACAGGAGGGCCAGGTTCACTTCTCAGAGGCCTTACCCATATGTGAAATCCACCCTTAAGGCCCTGAAGAAGCGCGGCTACAAGCTCGCGATATTGTCAGATGCCCCAAAGCTGAAGGCCTTCTTAAGGCTCACAGCCATGGACCTGCAAGATTATTTTGATGTAATCGTGACTTTCGATGACACAAAGGCCAGGAAGCCCAGCAGGAGGGCGTTCTCATGCGTGCTGGAGAAGCTAAATGTTAAGCCTGCTGAATGCCTTATGGTTGGGGACTGGGTGGAGAGGGATATTCTTGGGGCCAAGAAAGCCGGGATGATGTCGTGCTTTGCCAAGTATGGGTCCAGGTCAAGCAAGAGTGACGCTGATTTTGAGATTGAGGATTTTCGGGACCTGCTGAAGATTGTGTGAAAGTTTCGACAGCTAAGAGTTATAAATTTGCTTTCATTCCCCTTCTCCATGGAGCCTGTATTTCAGAGCGGGGAGAGGCTTATCACCCTTGTGGATGGGCCTCATCATGGGCGATATGATCGGACCTGGGTGACAGATAGGGGGCTTCATGTAAAACAGGCGGGAATTACGAATTACATCCCCTACAACAGCTTGTCGGGGATTGTCTCAACAGGGGTTTTTCGGCAAAAGCTTTTCTCAAGGTCAATGTATAGCCCAACCAGAACTTTGGAGTTTTATAAGGGCTTTACACGAGTCTCCTCAATCTCAATTGATACGACAAGCGCTATGAGAGTTAAAGAAGTGGCGCTGGAGAGCAAGCTCAAGTCTGTTCCGCGCTCTGGCCCCACAAAGGTGCTTGATGAGTCCAAGCTTATAGGGGTTGTGAACAGCAACATGGAAGTTAAGGGAGGCTTCCTTTCTGAAAAGGTGGAAAGGCTGACCAAGAGAGGCATTGCTGGCATTGAGAAGTTCCTGGGTGAAGCTGTGTACGATTATGGGGGGAAATACCACCAATTTAGGGGTTACTATAGTGACCCTGAATTCCTTTCCAAGCATTGGATTATTGAAATTAAGGATTACGATCCCAGGAGAAACTCTGGCGTGTCAGTGGTCTCAATTTACAGGCCGGATATTGTGTTCTTTTTTGCAGACCTGCTGTGGATGGAGGTAACCTCTCATTCTTCCGGAACACCGGGTGGTCGTTTTTCAACCGGGTCCCCGGGATCTACCGACACCAGTTATTTCATGCAGAAAGATTCAAGCTCAGTAACCCTCTACACCCGTTATGGGAAAAAGCAGTTCACTCCGTTCAATGTGTTTGAATACTCTGGAAGCAGAGTGGCAGATTTGGTTTGGCTTGGTTGAGGGAGCAACTGGGCTTGTTTCCTGTGGCCAGTAGTTGGGCGGATTGTTTTCTGGGACCGAAGGGAATGAGGCACCCGATTACTCGGAGAATATTTATAAATAGAATAGAGAATATTTAATCTATGATAGAACAACCCCTGAAAAGCAGACTTATTCTTTGGTGGTGCGCTGATTTATTTATTTTAATAACATATATAATTAAGAAGCTTCCTCTGGGCGCAATTTTAATAGTTACCTTAGCATCACTTGCTGTGACTTGCTTTTTTTTAACCCCTGCTTACGAGAGATTAAAGGCTAGATTCGCGAATAATAGGGGTGGACTTGGCACATTTAATGGGACGGAAAGAAAAGAGGAATCAAAAGCAGAAGAGGATTATCGGAGAGCAATACGTAATAATGATTCCTTTTTTGGTAAAAGATAGAAGAGTTGAGACTGTTCTTAGGGCAAATTGAATATTTTCTCAGGCGGGACGGCGTTACTGAGGCAAGGCGTTAGGGCAGGTTTTCTGGCCGGGAAGGGGAAGAGTTGTTGAGGAGTTCAAGCCTTATCCCGCCGGATTAAAAACAGGCATCTCAATGGTTTTTATATGCATCCCGCCTGTGCCTTATCGCCAAGATGACTAAATGCTCTCCGTCATAATCAACAAACAGGCGATAGTGCCCCACCCGAATCTTTTTTGCATCAATTCCAACCAAAGGCTCAAGGTACCTTCGAGGGTTTAAACGGATTTCTGCATCAACCTTGGTAAAAATCCTATTGGCAACGTTCTTTGGTAGTTTCCTTAGAAATTCCCGGGCTTTGGGGCTCCACTCAATGGCTGCCAAACTCATCCCTCATGGCATCATGAGAGATTAGCAGCTTGGTTTTCCTCGAAGCTTTTATTTCATCAACAACATCATCCTTGAGCTCAAAATTCTCTTCAAGAATTGTCTTTATATCCTCTATCTCCTTTTTGAGGCCTTGGAGGTCCTGATGGAGCTGTTCCAGAGTGATGCTTCCCATTTTCTTCATTATGCTGCCATAATCTCCAATCGTTTATAAAAATATGCCCGGTTAATTAAAATTGCCTGGAGAATTCCGGAAATGTTTCAAATTTTACGGATGCCTCGGCATTTCTGGAGCAGCATAAGGGCGGGTATCAATTTATTCTTGTTGCAGTCACTATCGGCCCTTCATATTCTATCCCTGTGACATAGCCCATAATGTATAATCCAAGCCCCTCTACGGCCTGAACGCCAGAAGAAAGAACTGAGCCTGGATAACCTTCGAAATCCTTAAAACCGAAACGACACCCGTCTCTCAATCTCCGCAGGTAGTCCAGTTTTTCCGCGTCTGGCAAGTGCGCTGATTGCAGGCCCTTGAACAGGCCGTCAACATAAAAATCGAGGCGATAAGGGTTATATTTTTCCCAAGGTGATTCAACGTCTCTTGCGGCGCTCAATCGATTAATCACTACAGTATTATCCTTTTTTACTGCCACAGAATATGGGTCCTTGACTTCCCAGCCACTATGAGCCTTGATGAACTCAACAAGCTGTGGGTTCTGCATCAAGTCTGGGATTTTGTAGGTTCTTGTCATTTCACTACTATACAAGTGAAATTTGTTTATATAGTTAACGGTGCTGGGTGGGGGATTTGAAGGTTGTGGGTTTTGATTAACAGAGGAACGCTGTGGCGTTCCTAGAGGCAACAATAAAACTGTAATGGGGCGGGTTAGGGTTATAAATTTGCTTTCATTACCATTCTTTATGGAGCCTGAATTTCAGAGCGGGGAGATGCTGATAAAGCAAGTGGATAAATATACCGGCGGGCATTGGAACCAGACGTGGGTAACAGACAGGGGGCTTCATATAAGACGGAGAAAATATGAGGGTTTCGTTCCCTACACTGGCCTATCGGGGATTATCTCGCAAAGGGTTTCTACAGAATCACGTGAGGACAAATCCCCAACCCTGGAATTTTATGAGGGGTCTGAGCGAATTTCCTCCATTGGCTTTGGTCTTGCAATTGCAGACAGGATAAAAGAGGGGGCACTGGAGAGCAAGCTCAAATCCCTCCCGAAGGGTTGCTCCTCAAGGGTGCTTGATGAGGGCAAGCTCCTGGAGATTGTTGCGCAAAACATGGACACTGTGACTAAAGGGATTTTCTTTAAAAAGAGAATGAAGAGAGTAGCCTACCAGGGGGTTAAGGCCATTGAGGGGTTCCTGGGTGAGGAGGTAAGTCAGTTGGGAGGGAAATACCACAGCTACCAATACTATTATGACAACCCTGAATTCATTTCTAAGAATTGGATCATTGAAATTAGTGATCACGACTCCGGGCCCTCGTTAACAACAATCCACAGGCCGGATATTGTCTTCTTTTATGCAGACCTGCTGTTCAGGCAATACACATCCAGTTCTTCTTATACATCGGGAGGTCGTTATTCAGACGGGTCCTGGAGTTCCTCCAGCACTACTTACGACCTACTGAGGGAATCCAGTTCAGTAACTCTCTACACAACCTACGGGAATAAGAAGTTCAGTCCGTTCAATATGTTTGAATCCCTAGGCAGCCAAAGAGTCAAGTTGGTTGAGGATTTCCTGAGGAAGGCTTCTGAGGCAGCAATAAGGCGTTAGGGCAGGTTTTCTGAGGGAAGAGGAGAGACGGGAGGAAGCTGAATGGCGCGGGGGGGACGGGATGGCGGGTGGGTTCAT
>CAIWSB010000060.1 GCA_903915225.1 uncultured Candidatus Woesearchaeota archaeon | reverse complement strand
CCGATCTATCTATTTTGGAGCTGCACCTGGTGTCGGGAAGACCTACACGATGCTCCAGGACGCCCGGTCAATCAAATCTGATGGTAAAGACGTTGTTATCGGATATGTCGAGCCGCATAAAAGGCCGGAGACAGAGGCATTGGTTGGGTCTCTTGAAGTAATTCCCCCCATTAGTGTAGAATACAAAGGTGTGCTGCTAAGGGAGATGGACTTGGATGCAGTACTGGCTCGTAAGCCCCAAATTGTTTTGATGGATGAGCTTGCCCACACCAATGCCCCAAACTCAAGACACGCCAAAAGGTATCAAGATGCTGAAGAGATTTTAAACCATGGGATTGATGTGTGGACAACCCTTAATGTACAGCACCTTGAAAGCCTGAATGACTCTATTTTCAAGATAACCAAAATCCATGTCCAGGAAACCCTCCCCGACACCCTTTTCAATTCTGCTGACGAGATAAGGTTGATTGATTTGCCCCCTGATAAGCTCCTTAATAGATTGGAGGAGGGGAAAATCTACTACAAAGATATGGCGGAACAAGCGGTTGAGCATTTCTTCAAGAAGGAGAACCTTATCGCGCTCCGTGAAATAAGCCTGCGCCTGGTCCTCAATAGGGTTAACGAGGATATGCGCCAGCACATGGATATCCATCCCGTGGGCGGCCCGTGGCCTGCAAAAGAGCGCATCCTGGTAGGGATTAGCCCAACTGCTGATGCCGAGCAGCTGGTGCGATCTGCATTTCAGTTAGCCTCAAATTCCGACGGGGAGCTCACGGTGTTCTATCTTGAGCACAGTTCCTCATTGGAAGAGAAAGAGAGAATCTGGCTAATGAATGCCATTGAGACTGCAAAGAAGCTAAACGCCAAGGTAGTGTGGATGAAGGGAGGGGATATCTCAGAGGAGATGTCAAATTATTCCCAAAACCACAATATCACTAAGATTGTAATTGGCAAGCCGCATAACCTTATATTCCCGTCACTGGCACAAAAGATAATCTGGAAGACAAAAGGTATCGACATTTTCCTATATGGTGGCCATGAGAAGAAAGATCACCTTAAAAAGGTCAAACAAGTGAAAATTGACCCCTTAAAATATCTGCTCAGCCTTATTGCGGTAGTGGCTGTCTCTTATGTTGGGTTTTTGTTGCAGAACCTCTTGGGCCAGACAAATATCCTTTTCCTGCTATTCCTTCCAATGGTCTTTAGCGCCCTCTTTTTGGGGCTAGGTCCTTCAGTGATTGCTGCTATTGTGACAATCTTTTGCTTTGATTATTTTTTTGTCCCGCCATTTTTCACTTTTGCTATGATGGAACTCCAGTATTTCCTGACTTTCGGATTTTATTTGGCAATTGTACTAATAATCAGCAATCTCACTTCAAAAGCACGGAAAAAGGTAATTCAGCTTCGCCAAAGTGAGGCCAAGTCAGCCATGCTCTATGAGCTCAGCCGGGACCTTGTCTCTGCATGGGATGAGGAGCGCGTGATTCACACATATATTGAGCATGTTCAGCAGTTCTTTCCGTGTGAAATGGCCGCCTTCTTCCCTGAAAATCAAGGGCTGAAGGTGAAAAAAGCCACGCATGGATTCCATATCAACCAAAAGGAACTTGGAGTGGCAAGCTGGGTCTTCACCAACGGAAAGCCGGCAGGGCAGGGCACTGAAACGCTGCCCCAGTCATGGGCCTTTTATCTTCCTGTTAAAACCCCTGAAGAGGTGCTTGGCGTGGTTGGCTTCCATTTCCATCATCCCCAAACACTCACACCAGAAACGCAGATTATGCTTGAGACAATAACGCAACTCGCAGCCCTGGCTCTTGAGAGCATAAAAAACCTTCAAAAGGGAAAGGATTAGTTGCCGAACTTCTAGGATTCACAAGGCCCCGTAACTGTGGCAGAAATCGGGTAATCCTTACAGAGGGTTGTACCAATCATTGGGAAAAGCTGGATCTCAGCAACATCCCCATAGCTTGTTCCGTCATATGGAACGCTAATCCTTTGGGGCTCTCCGGGGCGGAGCTTCTCTGTGAGAATATTCGGCACAGTGTAGAGGTTCTCGCCGCTGGTGTATGCAACCATCTTCATGTTGTCAATGTCGCCCTGATAGGATTCAAGTGTAAATGTGATTGCCTTCTTTGTGAAGCAGAGGTCATAAACGCCATCCTGGAACTTGTGGACAGCGAAACTTAGCTCCTCGCACTTGAGGGTCGTATTCGTCTGGTTCTCATAAACACGGTTGCCCCAGTTCATTATCACTGCGCCAAGTGCAACTGCAAAAGAGATTAGAATAACAGTAGCCACAAGTGGGGAAATCCCGCGCTTATCCATTCCTCAGCCCCTTTTTTAGATTCTTCTCAAGCTCATTGAGCTTCCTGGTCTCTAGCCTGGAGACACGCACATATGGTATGATGGCCACAATGAGCACAATGAACCCCATAACAACTAAAATGTTTAAATACTTTGCCTTGAAATAGCCATTAATGAATCCAAGCACAGCGATAGTCAAGAAAACAAAGTAAAGCAGCATCCCCTTGTCCAGCGCAATAACTGCCTTCTCACGCTCAATCTTGAGGCGCTCCAACTGAACCTCAAAGAGCATCCTCTCACTTTCTGCTTTTTTCATTGGGCTTCTTGTAATTAACATCCAATTGGTATTTAACCTTTACCTTTGGCTTTGGATGGAAAAGGGTGTGGAGGCTTATGTAGATTACTTTCAATGATTCCCCGATATAGCCCTGTTGGCTAAAGCGCCTCATGGAGATAAAAATCCTGACTGAACGGAGGATGCCAAACCTCTTTTGTTTTGCAGCCCTCCTCATTATCTCAATGTCCTCGCTGATTTCCATGCCCTCATCGTAGCCTCCAATGGAATCAAAAAGCGACTTTTCAATAAGGCAGCATGCGCCCCAACCATATACCTGGAATTTGGATACAATTGCCATATAAAGATTGGTGAATTGGAAAGTAATGTTGTCTATCAATTTATGGTCAATGGGTTTTGCGTAAAATGTAGCGACACCGAGCCTGCGCCTTGAGAACTCTTCAAGCGACTTTTGTAGGGAATCTGGAGTTAGGACCATATCTGCATCCAAGAATAGCAGGAGCTTGCCTTTTGCAGCGCGGGCACCTGAGTTCCGGCCAGCTGCATATCTCCCGCCGGGAACAATACGGCATCCCGCTCGCTTGGCTATCTCGCGGGTTTTATCTGTGGATTTGAAATCTGCAACAATAATCTCATAATCCTTGTAGTTCTGGGATTTGATCGAATCAAGAAGCCTTGGGAGGTAATGCTCCTCGTTGCGGGTGATGATTATTATGGAGAGATTCACCATAAATCCACAAAGTGGAGAAACAGGTTAATAAATTTTGTTGGGCAAAAAATTATTTAAAGAGAAAAAGAAAAGAACAAAGAATGATAATCAAGAAAAAAATCTCCAAGGAATTCTTCGATGACGTTGCCTCCAGAAAAAAGAACTTTGAGGTCCGCCTTGCTGATTGGGAGTGCAAGCCCGGCGATACGCTAATTCTTGAGGAATGGGATCCGGAGACGAAATCTTATACAGGCCGACGCATTGAAAGGAAGGCCAAATATGTCGTCAAGACAAAAGAATTGAAATTCTTCAAAAAAGAAGAAATAGATAAGTTCGGGTTCCAGGTTATCGGGCTTGACTCAGAACCTGAATTCAAGGCCGACTGAGTATGAGGCATCCTGGCCGTCTGGGCTTATTGGGACTTCTCCGCCCATCACTAGGGATTTGTCATTCCAGTCCAGCCTCAGCTCCCCGCCAAGCCTGTCATCAACACGGCCCGCGATGTGGGAATCCCGCTCCAGATACGCTTTGACAGAAAAGCCGTTGTTTTCTTCAAATTCCTTTGAGAAGCTGCCAAAGATAGTGGTCTTTTGGGTTTCGCTGTTCATCATGTGGCCAATGGACTGGAGCACGCCCTCATAACCTTCCATTGTTCCTCCAATGCCTGCTGTAAACACTTCCCCGTTTCCATATTGGTGTGACATCTCAAGGGCCGAGTAGGTTTCAGAGAGGTTGCCTTTGAGCAAATCAAATGTGAATTGGTACTTGATATTTGCTCTAGTCTCATTCCCTGGAGAGCCAAGGTAATTCTTGAATTCTAAACCAGCAAATGCCTGGATGTTGGTGTCAATTGAGGCCTCCAATGTGGCTGTGGTTAATGGCGCACCATCAGGCGCCTTCCAGCCGTAGGGTATGGTTAATGCAGCCCCTAAAGCGGAGTTCTGTGTGTTTGGGAGCAGGTTGCCGTAAAGCCAATAGCCGTCCCCTTCGAATCTGTTAAACCTAGATTCTGTGGGAGGTGTGGTAGGAATAGGCAGCTCAGATACATTGCTGAACGCTGCTGCTGCTGGTATCAAAGCGATTGCTGTTGCACCAATCAATAGAGATTTCAAACCTTTTGAGATTTTCATCCCAGGGATAATAAAAAAGAATTATTTAAATCTTTCTACTATTTAGTGGTGCCTAAACAGTGGTGCAGTGACCTGATTTTTCTTGATGGCAGCAACAATAATGGCGGCTGTCGGAGCTGCGCTCCTCGCCAGGCACCCCGAACGGGGCAACCCCCGCCTAGCCAGCGCCATTGTTGCTGCTTAGAAGTATTCTACTTCTTATGGGGTTTCTTTTTCCCAAACCAGCCTACTCCGCTGATGGAGAGGAAAATTACTCCAACAAAGGTTCTCAGCATATCCCTGCCGCGAATCACAAGACCGAAGACAAGTCCCAGTGATGCGGATTGCCCCATGAGTTTGAAGAGTGACAGCTGGCCTCCCTCAAGTGAGCCGATTGCTCCAGGCACAGGGACAAGGTAAGAGAGCCCGATGAAAACACCTATGAGAAATATCTGAACCAATGTCCCATTGTGCCCCACCATTTTGAGAGCCACACCGTATTCGCAGAACATCAGTGTCCACATAATTCCTGACATAGACAAAACAATAATCATTCCCCGCTTGGAGCCAGACATGAAGCGGGACATGGCCACCTCCACCTCATCAATTTTCTTGACGATGCTCTTAATCCATCCAAACCTCATTAAACCGAATTTTGTCGCCAAGGAAATAAACATCTTTTCCTCTTTGTTGAGCTTTGCGTAGAATTTGAAAACTAGGAAAACAGTAACGATAAAAGCAACCAACATCAATATCCAGCTGACCCATTGAGCTTTGAATGAGACCAGCACCATAAACATGCCTATTGTGCCGAAGAAGAGCGCAGCTGTGAACTCGAGTATCCTGTCCAAAAAGACAGTGGAAAGCCCAGTTGTGGTTGGCACACCCTGCTCCTTGAGCAATATTGCCTTGAAAGGCTCGCCACCAATATGGGCAGTGGGCGTTATATAGCTTACAGCATAGCCCATCAGCCTGTATTTCACAAGGTCCCAAAAATGGGTTTTATAGCCATGGTACTTGATTAGAATCTGCCAGCGCAGGGTTACCATCAGGTCTATAATCACTGAGATTAACAAGAACAGCAGTGACCACCAGATAGAGATGTGCAGGAAAGTATTGACAATCTCCTGGACACCTGCAAGGCCAATAAGCCAAAAGAACAGTCCCAATCCAAATGCAATGGAAAGGATAGTAATGATAATTTTCTTAATCAGCATGCAGAGCCAATTGGAAAAGGGCGCAATATAAAAATTTTATCCTTGATGATATGTCTTCAACAAATCATAAGCTGTCCACCTGCCTTGGAGCGCCTCATTTATGGCAGGGCCAACCATTATGGACCTGATTCCCTGCATGGTGTTGAGTTTTGCGCCCTCAATCCTTCCTTTGTACCTGTCTGAAAAGTCAAAGGACCAGGCATCTTGCTCATCTATCGACCCAACATTATGCCCTTCTAAGTAGTCATCCCTTTCAGAAAAGTTTGAGTAAAGTACCTGAAGCACAGTAATCAGCGGATGCTCATTAGGTGCAGCGATGCCCAGCCGCACAATTAACGGAGTATCCGGGAGAAGTATCTTAAGCTTGCCAACTGCGTGCAGCCTCCTGGGGCCTTGTGAGCCCTGGTTGACATCATTATCTCTGTAAGCCAGGATAGGGGTAACCTCGTTTTTGAAAAACTCCAGAATGGCCTTCTCAACAGGCCCTTCCCTGGAGATTCTTTGCTCAATTGCGCTGAGCGTTGATTCCAGGTCCTCAAAACACTCCCGTTCTGACACCTGAAGCACGGCTTTTGAGTTTGGGTGGATATCTTCTATTTTGTATATTGCCATGTTGTTTTTTATGTTTTCTAGCTATATATTTTTTTCTATTATTAAGTAGGTATATGATATTCACTTTAAATAGTGGTAAAAAACAAAAATATATAAACAATTAGGTCTTAGAGAGGAACTATGGAAGGGTTAAAGATAGAATCAGTCAAAACAGAAGAGGGTTTAAGGTATAGGATTCTCCATGATGACAACTTACCAGAGGGAGTCACCAAACTGGATTTTTCCCCACTCTCCACATTTCAGGGTGAGAAGATATATGAGATTGCACCTTCACTGGGGCTTGGCCAGAGCGACATAATCGCGCAGATTACTGAATTTTTCCCCAACGGAATTCAGGGGAACTACAACCCACAGCCAATAAGGCCAGCCAGGCATGGTGTTGGCTCTGCTGTACTGGAGCGGATTATCGAGGACGCAACCAAGATGGGGGCAAAGATGGTTTATGCAATCACATCCACTCATGGGATGGATGCCCTGCTGAGCAAACGCGGGTTTGTAAAGATGCATGAAAGCAGCGGACCGCATGATTTCTATTACAAACTGATTAAGTAAAGAGCAAGAAACATTTAAAAACAGCTCAAGGTTTTTGTGGCTTAATGTACAAGGCTCTCATATTTGATTTGGATGGGACGCTTATCAATTCTCTCCCTTATCATTTCCTCGCATTTAAGGAAATCCTTCTTGAGCACAACATAAGGGTAAAGGATGCTTACCTGAGGCGCCTTATCGGCATGCCCACTTTAGCAATTCTAAGGGAGCTTAAGCAAGGGTACGGGTTTCGGGAGAACATAGAGGATCTTCGCGAAGAGAGGCGTTACCATTACTTCAAGTTCATGGGAATGAGAAACCTCCTCTTCCCAGGTGTCAAGCGAACCCTGTCAAAACTTCGGCTTTCGTACAAGCTGGCTCTTGCTACAGGCTCCAGCAGGGTTATTTTCCTGCACTCCACGGATAAGGATTTCCAGGGGCTTTTTGATGTGGTCTCAACAATAAACGATGTAAGGCGTGGAAAACCATCCCCTGAACAGTTTGTCAAGGTGGCAAACAAGCTGAGGGTTCAACTGGGGGATTGCCTCAGCATAGGCGACTCTAGTTATGATGCAATGGCATCCAAGAGGGCGGGAATGGACTTTGTTGGTGTCACAACAGGCTTTACCAAAACAGGGCAGCTAAAGCCTCTTGGGCCAGTGGCAATCATAGATTCTGTTAATAGGCTCCCGAGTTTCTTGGCAAGGTTTAAATAATAATCCTCTTCTTCTTTGTTCATGAAAATCGGTGTTTGTGGAATCGCTTGCGAGAAATGCCCCCGCATGGTTCAAAAGAAGTGCCCGAATGGGGATTCGGGATGTGTTCCAAGGGAGAATAAATTCTGTAAGATTGCATCTTGTGCATTCAAAAAGAAGGTCAAGTTGTGCTTTGAATGCCCAGAATTCCCGTGTGAGACCACAAAATCAGGACCGGTGACTTACGGTTACTGCCAGTATATATCGGGAAAAGAAGCGCAGTAAAATTCTATTCCTAGCGCACCCGCGGGCAACGGAAATGTGAGGAGTTCATGATCCGTGACGTGAGTTAACCGTGGGAGGAAATCAAAATCAATGTTATGCGCTCACTTAGGATTAAGGCACAAATTGTTGAAAAGTTGCTAGGCGGCGCCCATTATCTTTATAAATTATCTTTCATTCACGTCTTCAATGAAAGGTGAAGTAGATCTTGTCGTTTATGGGAAAGAAGTCTTTGCGAATTATAATGCTCAAGTAGAAGCTGGAACACTTACTCGAGGTAATTTCGCAGCTTTTAACGATGATTGGGGATTAATTGCTCAAGGTAAATCATTAGACGAGTTAATGAGAAAGCTTGGAGAAGGACCTAGGGAAGCTTATAGGATTGCGGATCCATCCCACCTCGAATCAAGACCTCAATATCGAGT